>JAXSPD010000006.1:0-51545 GCA_037926845.1 Candidatus Pampinifervens yunnanense
AGGCAGGTAGGTCATGTCCGTTTACTGGACCTATATAGTTAAAGCCAAGCTCCTCAAAGAGGACTCCAGGAGACAAAAGACCCTTTAGAAACTCCTCTGTGAGCTTCATGACTCTGAGTGCAGGACTTCCCAAATGCTCAAGAAGATGCTTTACCTTCTGCCTTGTCTCTTGCACGAAGTGTCCGCTTAGTATTTTGCTAAGGTATGTGGATATGGCACCTACGTTAGGAGAGATGGACATTTCGTTGTCGTTGAGGATAACTATAAACTTGTTGGGTCTTAGATGTCCTGCGTTGTTTAGTGCTTCAAAAGCCATGCCTGCGGTCATTGCACCATCGCCTATCACCGCCACCACATAAGGGTCTTGCTCACCCAAGAGGTCAAAGGCTTTCCTAAAGCCAAGCGCAGCAGATATGGAAGTGGAGCTATGCCCTGCACCAAAGGCGTCAAAGGGACTTTCTTCCCTTCTTAGAAAACCCGATATGCCTCCGTATTGTCTAAGGGTTGGGAATAGTTCCTTTCTGTCTGTGAGTATCTTCCAGGGATATGCCTGATGCCCTATGTCCCAGACTATAACATCCTTGGGTGGTTCAAAGACCCTTAAAAGTGCTATGGTTAGCTCCACTGCACCAAGCCCCGGTGCCACATGCCCGCCGTTTTTTGCGGTGACCTCTATAAGATAATCCCTTACCTCTTCGGCGAGCCTTTCAAGTTCTTTGTAGTCATACCGCTTTAGGTCTATGGGACCGCCATAATCTCTAAGTAGTTCATACCTTTCCAGCATGCTTTATAAAGCTATGCCTCTCTTTTTACCTTTCAAGGGAGCTTAGGAGAAAAACACAAGCCTAAGCATCCATCCTGTAAAGAACTGGAAAAGGACTACCAAAAGCCCCACTCCAGGGATTAGGATAAGTTTCTTGCCTGCAGTCTCACCCTTAAACCAGAAGACCACAAAGGTAAGCACAGAGAATATAAAGAGTAAAATGCCATTCCATTTGTGGGGAAAACCCCATATGAAGGGCACCTTTGACTGAACCAGCGGAACAGAGGACACACCAAAGCCGAATATGACCGATAGAAGAGCAAAGACTATCAATAGCACATTTAGGTATAGGCCGTATTTCATCATGCTTCTTGCTTTTAGCAGGCTTATGATGTAAAGGATAAACACAACAAGGGCTAACAATATGGTAGGATAGGCAAACAGCGGGTGTAGCACCATTAGACCACCTCCAGCTTTTTATCCAATTCTATTATACTCCTATAAAGGTCCTTTAGAATGTCCACATAATCCTCTTTACCCTCCTCCACCCTGTCCATAAGCTCCTCAAGCCTTCTGGTAAAGTCTTCTTTGAGAAACTCGTGCACCTCCTCCCTGCCCTGCAGATATTGGTATACCTCCTTCCCGAGTTTGGTGGGTATAAGAAAGCCCTTGTTCTCTATCACATAACCCCTCTCTATGAGCTTTTCTACGATGCTGGCGTAGGTGGAGGGCCTTCCTATGCCTCTTCTTTTCATCTCCTGCACAAGCTCTCCGTGGGTGTATAGGTATGCCCTGGGCTGTGAAAGGAGTTGCTTTTTCTGAGAAATGTCCACCACCCCTATGGTGGGGCTGTAGACCTCCAAGGGCATTATTACGTTCCATCCATCCTCGAGCACCTCTGTGGGCACTTCAAGCTCTAGCTCCCTGTCAAGAGCCAAAAGATGCAGTTTGAAAACCCTTAGCCTTACTGGTCTCATCTGACTTGCCATAAAGCGCTTGAAGATAAGGTCATAAAGCCTTATATGCTCGTTTTTTAGCCCCTCCGCCTGGCCACTGAGGAAGAGGGCCCTTAACTCTTCTGGTTCTATTATCTTTGTGGGTCTTATACATTCATGAGCTCCGCCGTCACCCCATGTTCTGGGATGAAAATACTCCTCTCCAAACTCTTCCTTTATGTATTCCTTGGCTATACCCAAGCCATAGTCAGACACCCTTGTGGAGTCTGTCCTGTGATAGGTAATGTATCCCAACTCAAAGAGGTCTTGGGCAAGGTCCATGGTCTTTGGAAGGGACCACCTGTAGGCATCGCTGGCGGACTTGAGCATGGTGTCTGTGCTAAAAGGTGGTGGTGGGTTTTTGAGTTCTTGTCTTTCTTCTATTAACTCAACCCTTATCTGCGAAAGCATGGAATAAAAGGCCTCTGCCTCCTGCTTGCTTTCAAAACTCCAGTCTGCCCTTAGTCTGTTTGCTTCATCCAAAGAGACTACAACCCTGTAGACCTTCTGCCTGTATTCCCTTTCCCTTTGTATTATCCAGCCCAAAACTGGCGTTTGAACCCTACCAGCGGACAACCATTGCTTTCCAAAGGCACCCTGCAGAAGCTTTGAAAACTCAAAACCTACCCATCGGTCTGCAACTCTTCGCAGAACTTGGGCTTTTACCAAGTTAAGGTTGAAGTCCCTTGTCTCTTTGAGAGCCCTTCTTATGGCCTTTTTGGTAACTTCATGGAACTCCATCCTTTTTATATTGGGGTTATGCGCTTTTAGCATCTGTGCCACATCCCAGCCTATCTTCTCGCCCTCCGTGTCTGGGTCTGTGGCTATAAGAACCTCACTGGCTTCCATAGCCATTCTCCTAAGGCTTTTAACAATTCTTTCCTTTTCCTCAATTACCTCATACACGGGCACGGGCTTTCCATTTACATAAACTCCATGAAAGCCTTCTTCCTTATTTAAATCAAGCACATGCCCATAGCTCGCAGTTATCATTATGTATATGTCCTCTGTAGAAGTCTCCAAAAGCTCATGGTCCCCCAACCTTCTTCTTACAGCCTTTCCAAAGAAGTTCGCTATAGTCTTTGCCTTGTTGGGAGACTCTACTACTACAAGCACGGGCTTGAGTATATCCCTGCTTTCTGGTCTTTCCTGGCCAGCCAAGAACCTTTTTATCCTTTCCCTATCCTCGTCCACCTGCCCTAGCACCTTAATTGCCTCTTCTTGCTGAAAGGGTAAGAAGTTTATATCTTCGTTGAACCACTTTACCTTTTTTATCAGATGCCTAAAGGCTCTCTTATCATCAACTAGCAAAAGGCAAAGCCCTTTGCTTATACCTCCAGCAAACATACGGGAGGTTCTTCCGCTTGCCTGTAAGTAGCCAGTGGCATCGGAGACAATCATCTGGTAGCCTTCTTCGGTCTTTTTTAGGGTTATTTCCTCCGAAGTCCTCATGAGCTCTAGGATTTCCTCCGACAGAAGAAATCTGCTTACCTCCTCCCTGAGTTTGTCTACCTTCTCCATAAGGTCTGGTCTATCTTTTAGGAAATCCTCACTCAGATATTGGTATTTTCTAAGGACTTCCAACCAACGGTCAAGCTCCCTTAGCTTGTTGGGTAGGACCTTCGCCACAAGGCTCCTGAGGGACATTAGGGCCCAGAGAATGTGCGAGAGGTTTTGTTCAAACTTAAGGGATACCACTATCTTGGGAACACCGTAGAAGATGGCATACCTTATAACATGGGGAAGGTCTATGCCCCTTGCCAAGGGATTTTTGTGTGAAGCTATGCCCACCAAAAGGTCAACCTTACCTTCCTCATATTCCTTAAGCAATTTATGGTTTACCTTCTCGTAAGATACAGCCCTTATGCCTTTCTCTTGTAGATATGCAACTATTTCTTCCACAGACTCTCTTTTTCTATCGGCGGAGATAAATAAAAGGCCTCCTTTGCCTAAGAACCTTATCCACTCTTCCAAAGTTCTTGAGTTAATATCTTCGTGCATGTCCACCACATTTCTAAGATAAAAGGTGGGTGTTCCCACCTCAAAGCCGAGCAGTTCTCTAAAGAGCTTTATCCTACTTGATCTGGGGTTGGAGGTGGCAGAAGATACAACAAGAACTCCCCTTCTCTTCTCTGAAAGCGCCTTGACTTTTTGTGAAAGGTCTTTTATGCCTTCCCAGTGTTCTTCCTCTTTGTTCCTTCTCTCTTTGAGCCTTATAAGCTTCATAGCAAGGTCTATATCCTCTTGTCCAAAGCCCAACAAAAAGAGAAGTTTGTCCACATTCTTGGCGGTCTTTAGGAAGGAATCCACATCGTCCACGAATATAAAGTGGAAATCCGGCGGTATTATTTCCTGGTTCCTGTAGAGGAACATGGAGGTGCTTACGAGCACCTTAAAGTCCCCTTCTTGTAGCCTTGCTTTTTTTACCTCCTTTTGTTTTTGACTATCGTCGGAGAAGTGAAGTATTTCCTCTTTTTTTAGCCCCAGGCTGATAAGTCTTTGGACTGAGTGGTCCACAAGAACCCTTGTAGGAAGTATTATGTAAGACCTCTTACCCTTGCTTGCCAGGTAGCTAGCCATAGAAAGCCCAAAGGATGTTTTGCCAACACCTGTGGGCGCCAAAAGGCCAAAGGAATATCCTAGGAAGACCCTTTTTGCCCAGCTAAGCTGAAGGCTCCAAGGTTTTGACCTAAGATGCCTTTCAAAGTGCTCTTCCCAAGATTTTAACTCCTCTTGCATTTCACAAAGCTTTTTCAACTCTCCTTCCTTTAGAATATCTATACAGTAATCTTTCCCCTTTGGCATACACTTCTCGCAGGGAAGTCCAAGCTCAAGCCTTTCTGAGCTAATGTCTCCTCCGCAGTTGGGACAGAGCTTTTTAAAGAGGCTTTCTATCATAATCCTCTATTTTATAGCAGTTTATTCCTTATCTTCTCTGCCTTTCAACACAAGCCTTAAAGGTGCCTTCCTTATTCCCAAATACTCCCTAAGCCTCCTTTCAAAAAACCTAAGATAATCCTTCCTCCAAAACTCTGGCTCGTTGGTAAAGACCACCACCGTGGGCGGTCTTGTGCCCTCTTGGAAGGCATAGTATACCTTTACCTCCTTGCCCTTCTGAGAGGGTGGGTGCTTTTCTCTTAGCACCTTCTCCACAACCCTGTTTACAAAAGAAGTTTTGTGCTGAAGGTTGTAGTCTCTCCACACCTCTTCACAAGCTCTTAAAAGCTCATTAACGCCCTCGCCCCTTACCGCCGAGGTTAACACTATGGGTGCAAAGTCAAGAAAGTAAAGCTCTTTTCTTATGTAGGCTTGAACTTCTCCCTTACTTGCCTTTACAAGGTCTATCTTGTTGCCTACGATTACACAACCCTTGTGCCTTCTCTCTATAAGTCCTCCAATTTTTTTGTCTTGGTCTGTTATACCCTCTGATAGGTCAAGGACAAGGCAGGATATGTCCGATAGCTCTATGGCTTTTATGGACCTACCCACAGAGAAGAACTCCACACCATACTCAACCCTGCTCCTCCTCCTTATGCCCGCAGTATCTATTAGGACAAAATCCTTTCCATCAAAGGAGAAGGGCACTTCAACCGCATCCCTTGTAGTGCCGGGGATGGGAGAGACTATGACCCTTTCTTCTTTGAGTATGGAATTGAGCAGTGAGGACTTGCCTACGTTGGGTCTTCCCACGAGGGCTATGCGTATACCCTCTATAGCCCTTTCCTCACCTTCAGGCATAAAAGCCAGAAGGCTATCAAGTAGCTCACCCACGCCCATGCCGTGCTGGGCAGATATGGGAAAAACCCTTTCAAAGCCAAGGGAATAAAACTCGTAGACCCTGTCTTCAAGCCCGTTGTGGTCAATCTTGTTTACCACTAGGAAAACCTTTTCCTTATAGGGATATAGTAGCTCTGCAATATATTGGTCTGAGGCGGTCAGCCCCTCTCTTCCGTCCACCACAAACATTATCGCCTTAGCCTTATCCAACACCCTCTGAACCTGTCTCTTGATGCCTTCTGTTATATCATCACCCCTCTCAAGAATTCCACCTGTATCAGCCACTGTAAAAATCCTGCCCTGCCACTGGGCGGTTCCTTCTACTATATCCCTTGTGACCCCCGGCATATCATGAACTATGCTCTTGCGTCTTTTTACTAGCCTGTTAAAAAGGGTAGACTTTCCCACGTTTGGTCTTCCTACTATCAGAAGGTCGGCCATAAGAGAAAAAGTTTATACCAAACTTAGGGCTTTATAACCTTTACCTTTTCAAGGGTTATTATGCCCTCTTTTACCAGTTTTGATAGATCTGGCAGGATTTCCTGGATTTTCTCCTCGCAATCCACTATCTCCACTACTATGGGGAGGTCAGAGGAAAGACTAAAAATACCCGCTTTGTGTATTATTGAGGACTTTCCGTAACCCAGTATGCCCCTAAAGACAGTGGACCCAGCTATGCCCTTTTGTTTACAGAACTCCACTATATGTCTATACAGGGGCTTTCCCTCATGCTTGTCATTCTCGCCAAAAAATAGCCTTACGAGAAGAGCTTCCTCACATTTCATAGTTATAAAATTCTACCAAGTCCATAGCCCAAACCCACAAAGAGTATACCAAGGAGATTACTCAGGAGCAGGTAAAAGAGTGCCTTAAGCCACTCCCCGTTAAAAATCATGTAGTAGGCTTCATAGAAGAGGGTAGAATATGTGGAGTATCCGCCTAGCAGCCCAGTTATTAGAAGTGCCCTAAGGTTTGGAGCTAGGTCAAGCTTCTCCACAAGGAAAGAAAAGAAAAAACCTATAAGGAAAGCAGAGGAGAGATTAACCACAAGAGTTCCCACTGGAAACTCAACACCCACCTTTGTCTGCACGAACTTTGAAAACAAGAACCTGAGCACAGAACCAACTGCACCACCCAAGGCAACGGCTAAGAGGAAGACCATAGCACTGCCCTCTCAAGGGTTATAAGACCCAACTTGGTCCTTTCGAGAAGTTTTTTTATAGCAAACATGGCTTTTCCCTCCTCTTCCACAAATTCCACCACCACAGGCATGCTATAAGACAGCACCTCAAGCCCCTCATAGTGAAACTCACCAGTTGTCCCATAGCCCATTATAGACTTTAGAACGGTGGCACCCCCAATACCCCATTCTTTTAGAAGTTCTAATATCCTTCTGTAAGCTGGCTTTCCCTCAAGCCTGTCATCTTCTCTAAGAAATATACGAACAAGCACAAGCTCCATCTGATTTAAATCTTATCACAATCAAGGACTGGTAATATATTCTGTCTTTATGGTGCAACTGGAGCTTGTAAAGGATGCTCACCTTGAAGATATACTTGAGCTTCAGCAAGAAATCCGAAGGCTCGCTAAGGAAAAGAAAGCTGTAATTCTAGCCCACTACTACCAAAGACCGGAGGTGCAAGACATTGCTGACTTTGTGGGCGACTCGCTGGAGCTTTCTCGCAAGGCATCTCAAACAGATGCGGACATAATAGTTTTTTGCGGTGTGCGTTTTATGTGTGAGACCGCCAAAATAGTAAACCCTACAAAGAAGGTGCTACATCCAAACCCAGAATCCGGCTGTCCCATGGCTGACATGATTACCGCCAAGGATGTGCTAAGGCTGAAAGAGAAGCACCCCGATGCGGAGGTGGTGGCTTATGTAAACACCAACGCAGAGGTAAAGGCGGTCTCCGATGTGTGCGTGACCTCCGCCAACGCCATAAAGGTGGTCCAAAGGCTTGAAAGCAAAAAGGTCATCTTTATACCCGACCAAGCCCTCGGCAACTGGGTCAAAAGGCATGTGCCAGACAAGGAATTTATCATATGGCAGGGCTTTTGCCCACCTCATTTTGAGTTTACCGCAAGAGAGGTCAAAAAGTTAAAGGAACTCTACCCAGATGCCAAGGTGGCGGTGCATCCTGAGTGCCACCCAACGGTTATAGAGCTTGCGGACTTTGTGGGCTCTACCTCTCAGATAATCAACTATGCTACCACCTGTGAAGCGGACAAGGTCATAGTGATAACAGAGGTGGGTCTAAAGCACACTCTCATGAAGAAAAATCCCAACAAAGAATATATATTCCCAGAGTCTATGAACTACTGCGGGACTGTTTACTGTTGCACCATGAAGGGCATAACTTTACCGAAGGTCTACCAAACCCTAAAGGAAGAGATAAACGAGGTGGTGCTACCAGAAGATATAATTGAAAAGGCAAAGAGACCAATATTGAGGATGCTTGAGTTGTCATAAAATTTTAACAGATGGGCTTCAAAAGTGCAGAACAAGAAGCTATAAATAGACTTGCGGTTATACTGGCTCATATCTATAAGTTTCAGAATTATAGGCAGTATTCCCAAGGTGGAATCAAGTGGTTAAAAACTATCAGAACTCAAACAAAGGACTTGATAAAGATATTGGAAGATTATCCAGGTCTGAAGAAGAGGATTGACGACCTAATAAAAAACCATGCGTGGGAAAAAGCAAAAAAGCTGGTGATAAAAGATTTGGAAGGAGACATAAAGCTTAGGAAAGAAGATTTCCCAGAAGAGTGCCCCTACGATTGGGAAATTATACTCGTGTATTATTACTCCCCTTACGTGTAAATAGCCATGCATGACACGCGGGATGTTATACTGGCAATTAAGGATGGGTTGGATAATTTATACTAAGAGCAAGAGGTATTACATATGGACATGATGCAGGTTAAAAAACTTTACGAAAGGGACTACTACCTTTGGATAAAGGAGATTATATCTCTACTTAAGGAAGAAGGTCTTTCTGAAAAAGTTATACATACCATAGGATTGGAAGAGTTATTCTCCGCTATGCACTACTACAAAACCTCTACAAGGCGTAAGTTCTTAAGAGAGTTTATAGAGCTCATAAGCTATAGGCTATGTCATAGCGAGGATGGATACTACGACCTGCTTTACAAGAAAAGGAAGAGCAAGATAAACCGTTTGCTTGAGATAGACCCTCGCCTATGGGAAGTTATACTTGACTATGTTCCAGAGGGCAGGCTATCTGAGGAAATTAAAAGGGAAGTAAGGGATGTTTTGGTCTTAGAAAATGGGGTGTGTGATGAGGAAATAGCAAGGGTTTTTCTTGATGAGTTGACTAAACTTATGGTAATAGACTATCACAGGCACGAAGACTTCTTATCTGTCTTAGAAAGGCTAAAACTATACATAGAGCATGAACTTGTAGAAAACCTCGTAGACATCTTAGAAAACCTTACCTTACTAAAGGCTAATACCTTCCCCGAAAGGCAAAGAGAGTTGTGGGAAGAGATAAATATTAGTAGGATAAACATAGAGCTAAGCTTAGAATATGCAAATAGCTTGAGGGAAGATATTGACAAGCTAACAGAGAAAGCAAAGAGGATAGCAAACAAAGAACTTACAGAATTCGCAGGATTGGATGTGTTAAACTATTCCTTTGAAGAGCTTTTGAGCCTTTCTTTTGAAGAAGTTAGGCAAGGAGAAAATATATGGTTAAGACAGAAGCCCCTATAATACGCAGGAAAACTCGTCAAATACAGGTAGGATGGGTTAAGATAGGTGGTGATGCACCCATTGTGGTGCAGTCCATGACCTCCACGAAAACCCATGACCTGCCTGCCACCTTGGAACAGATAGAGAGGCTACACAAGGCTGGCTGTGAGCTCATCAGAGTTGCAGTGCCACACGAAGAAGACCTTCAAGCCCTTCCGGAAATCGTAAAGAATTCACCCATGCCCGTTATCGCAGATATTCATTTTGCACCCTCTTATGCCTTTAGGTCAATGGAGATGGGCGTGCATGGTATACGAATAAACCCCGGAAACATAGGAAAGGAAGAGATAGTTAGAGAAATAGTGGAAGAGGCAAAGAAAAGGGGTGTTGCCATACGCATAGGTGTGAACTCCGGATCTTTGGAGAAAGACCTTCTTGAAAAATACGGATACCCCTGCGGAGAGGCTCTTTTTGAAAGCGCTATACGTTGGTCGGAGAAGTTTGAAAAATGGGGTTTTTACAACTTTAAGGTTTCCATAAAGGGCTCAGATGTGCTTGAGAACATAAGGGCAAACGAGCTTTTTGCACAACATACAGACATCCCACTCCACATAGGCATCACAGAAGCAGGGATGGGAACAAAGGGTATAGCAAAGTCTGCCGTGGGCATTGGCATTCTCCTCTACAAAGGCATAGGGGACACAGTAAGGGTGTCTTTAACGGATGACCCGGAGGTAGAAATAGAGACCGCCTATGCCATATTGCAGTCTCTTGGTCTCAGAAGAAGGGGGCTTGAGATAATCGCCTGCCCCACCTGTGGACGCATAGAGGTGGACCTGCCAAAGGTGGTAAAAGAGGTGGAAGAGAAGCTAAGGCACATAGATAAACCCCTCAAGGTTGCCATAATGGGCTGTGTGGTAAACGCCATAGGGGAAGCCCGGGAGGCAGACATAGGTCTTGCCTGTGGAAGGGGCTTTGCGTGGCTCTTCAAGGGCGGAAAGCCCATAAAAAAAGTAAGCGAAGAGGAGATGGCACAAGCACTGCTAGAGGAAATCCAGAGCGGTTTTACCTAATGCACTCCTTTATAGGCACAGAATACTTGCTCATGAGGTCGCAGAACTCCTTTTTCTTTGCAGTTCTAAGGTCTTTCAGGTCTTTGGATACAAGCACATCCACATTCTTATATCCCTTTTCCAGAGATTTCTCAAGAGAAACTAAAGCAAGGTCAAAATCCTTGCGTAAGCTATAAGCTATGGCACCAGTCATATGCAAAAAGCCATCATCTCCAGCCTTCTCTATACCCTTTTTGTAGGTTTCTATAGCAAGGTTGTAGTCCTTTTTTGCCACATAGGCAGAAACAAGATTGGCATAGGCAAGAGGACAAGAAGGGCTCACCTTTATAGCTTGATTGAATTCCTTGATGGCGTTGTCTATTTGTTTGTTGTTTACAAAGCCTATACCAAGGTTAATATAGTTCTTAGCCTCCGGCGTGCACTCTCCTCTTTTGGGTTCTTCTGATGTAGATGTAGAACCTATACATACTATATCCCAGCCCAAATTATAAGCCTTTGATAACTCTTGCTGGTTAAGCTTTGCCTCAATACCAGAGAGCTTCTTCTTCCATATCTGCATAGGAGGTTCTCCAGTGAGCACGGTAGCCCAATTAAGCTCAAAGGATTGCATCTTTGACCCATCCCATACATGAACTACCACACTCCTTGGACTTACATTTATGTTTTTACTTTTAGCTTCTGAAAAATACTTTTCAAGCAGACTATAAGCATCTCCGCCCATCAACAGCACATTTCTTTTGCCTTCCGTTTTGTTGCTTATTCTCGTATTGCATACATTAATTTGGGCGTATGCAGATATGCTTAACGCTGTAAGTAAAGCACCAATTAGTAAGACTCTCATGATGTTCCCTCCTTTAGGACAATATTATATCTGTTTGCAATCTCTCTTACTGTATCCAAAAAGGTTTGATGATATCCTCCTATTCTATCTTCATGCAATCTCGTTGCTTGTTTTCTGAAAAAGGAAAGTCTTAGAGAACCCATAAAACATCGCATACCTTCAAAGTAATCCTTAAAGCCCTTAAGTATGGAAACAAGAGCTCCCAGGATTACACTTATCACAAAAGCGTAAGTTCCACCGCCAGCAAACATCCTTGCCAAACCTACAAACAGTATTAAAACCATGCCTATAGCAAGCATAAACCAATGAGCAGGTTTCAGATGCTCCTCGGAGATATTGTTGCTATCCAGTTCTCTTTCAAACCACCAAGTAGCTAAGAAAGTTCCAACAAGCCAACCGCCTATTGCAAGAAGAATTCCCATAAACAGAGCTATAACTATTACAGGAACGTCTACATAACCACCCTCTGCTAAGCTCACAGCCACGCTTTGGGCGATTATTACAAAAATCTCAAGGGCCACTGCAAGCCAAAACATCGCATTAAAGGCTGGACCTAGGGAATAGCTTTTTTTAAGGTTCTTTTCTATGTATTTTTCTTTGTTCGGAGTTAGTGTCTTATCCTCAATAAAAGTGCCATAGTAGTCTATTATCTGCTTCCTTAACGATTTCCAAAGCTCCTCAATTTCCTTTATATCAACAGCTTCCCCTCTTCTCTTTCTAAAGAATTCGTCAAGAGAAGACCTCATATGCCCCTTTATAGTCTCAAATTCTACCTCGTATATAACATTATCGCCTTGCCAAAACCTTTTTGATAAACTCTTGCTGATGTTAGATTGAACAGCTCTATCCCCAAATTTTAACTCCTCACCCTTAAAGCTAGGACACTCGTAGCCAAACTTTTTAGCCATAGAGCTCACCTCCAAAAGATGTAGTCTTCTGTTCTAACTCTAAAAAGCATAGGATTCTGCCCCCCAGGTGGGCATTTGTAATCTTTATATTGGCTTTGAGTAGCTTTTTGCATCTCACACATTTTACTAGACACATAGTTTATGTCATCCTTTGCAAGCTCGTAGGCTTTTGCCAAGGAGTTTCCAGATTTGTATAAACCTTCAAGTAAAAAGGCTGTGAAAACTCCGTGAGCCTGAGAAGTCTTAGATGTGTGCTGAGCTTCTCTACTTGCAGGAGTAGTTTTATTCCCGCCCTTTGTGCCTCCTCCTTCTATCGCTATAGCCCTTCTTGAAGTGCTCGCAGAAGAGCCTGCATCTACCAGCTTTATAGCTCTGGGCGAGCCCCCAGAAAAGGTTAAAAGTCGCTCTCTAAACTCCCCTTGCACATCGCCTCCCCAAGACATCCTGTCTCCGCTTGCAGCGGTCGCCATTATGCTTAGGTTTGGTGCATGCCTTAGGGACCTTTCATATTCCTGAGTGGTAGCTATCTGATAGGGAACTCCCATGCCTACATAGCTTTTTAGGGCATCCCCAGAATAGCATGCATCTAGCATAACCACCAGATTTATTTTTTTGTCCGCAAAGGTGTTCACTATATGCTCTCTTATGGATAGGGCGTTCTTCACAAGCGTGCACATCTTCAACGCCGCATCACTGTGAGAGTCTTTCACAGGAGGTTCCACCATACAATACCTCTTTGACCCTTCTGCACTAGAGTCGTATAGCACTATACCCACTTCACCGCTTTCGTCCACCGGAGCGCCATGGCTTGCAGCAAAGACCACCAGTGTGTCGCCGTCGCTCATCTTTGAATAAAGCTCGGAGATTGCCTGCCTTACATTCTTAACAGTTGCCTCTTCGTTGACTAGCAATTTAACCTCATAACCTCCACTTTTTAGATACTCTGCAAAGGATATAGCATCCTGGTCCGCTCCGTCCACTTCACTTATATTCCTGTTGGCGAAATGAGACACTCCTATAACAAGGGCATATCTACCACCTTTTGAACCTCGTTTATCCACAGTCTTTTGAATGCTAAAGCGTCCATAGGGACACTCTTCTCCTCTTACAACGTAGGGAAAGCAAAGCTCCGTTGGTGTTTTCTTTACCACTACTAGCCTTACGTCGTATATAGGCTTTACCTTATCAAAGCCAAAGTTTATATTCATCAGCATAAGAGCATAAAGAAATTCGTCATAGGTATCAAAAACACCAGCAAGAACCAGTTTACCCTCTGGATTTAATTGCACATTGGGTGTTTTTATACCGTATTTTCTCAAGATATTATTGGCTTGCTCAACTACCTCATTTACCTTGTTATCTTCTTCAAAATCCTGTGAAAAAGCTACAACAACAGTAGCAAGCAATATAAGGATACTACCTAACACTGACTTCAAACTCCGCATCCTTACTTGCCTCCTTCCCTAAACTTGTCACCTGAAATCTCAATTTGTAATTTCCTGGCCTAATCTCATTGCATATGGGGAAATAGTATGGTAGACCGTAAGTGCCAGGATAAAGATAATAGCTTTCTGAAGCTAAGGGATACAGGGTTGTGTTATCCTTTACCAGGTATGAAGTCACCCACACAGGTATAGGGTCTTGCTCTTTTTTCTCTAGAGATTCCGGGGTAAGAAGGCTAACCCTTAGAACAACTTCTGCATAGCTTCCCACCTTATAGCTCTTTTTTTCTGAGGGTATTACTTCAAGTGCCAACAGTTCTCCCATGGAAGGGCTGTAGTTGAGCTTTTTGGCTGTGTCTTGAGGTTTTTCTGGTTGAAGGTATTTTGTGGTAGCCGCTGTGTAAGCAGTTGCCGCCATAGCGCCGGTTATTGCTCCAATGATTGCACCCTTTCCCCTATCATTACCAAGTATTGCTCCTAGTGCTGCGCCCGTGATTGCTCCCTTTAGCATATTCTCCGCAGTCTTATTAGCAAGGGTGTTTTTTGGGCTTGCGTTTAACATACTAATGCAGGATATATCTGTTGGTTGTATCTCTTGTTTCTGTTGAAGATTTTCCTGTTTGGCTGGTGTTTTCTGAAGGTTCTCTATGCCTCTCTGTATCTGCTTTAGAAGTTCTAAGGCATAAGCATCGCTAAAAAACAAAGAGACAAAACCTAAGGCCAAAATTTGTTTACTCATGTTCCCTCCCCTTATCTATGCCTTAGCTCAAGCACTGCGGTTATGGGCTGTGGGCTCTTTTGATTCAGGTAGTTGTCTGCAGATACAAAGTAATAGGTTCTCCTCTCCGTTCTCTCTTCCACAACGGTTATGCCCCTAGAAGAAGCCACATAAGTCTCTACACTCTGGGGTCTTTTGTCCTCCATATTGCAGGCAGGAAGATCTACAGCAAAAGAGGCAGGTTTATATTCTTCGTCTTTTACAAGGGCTATGCTCCTGCTGGAGACGGTGTTTATTTCCTTAGCTTTGCTTTTATCCTCAAATCTGCAGGGATAGAAGTTAACTATTAGTTTCTCCACACCCTTGGTATCTGTAAAGATAAAGGAACCGTCAGCAGGGAGCAGTGTGCCACTAAAGGGCTCTTCCACAGCATACCTTCCAAGGTAAGAATGCTTCCCCTTTGGGTCTATGTTGATAAACTCCACAATTCCAGGCGAGTTGTAATAGACCTTAACCTTAAAACGGTCCCCCGTTCTAAAGTTATGATTCTTATAGTCAACAGGTATCGGCTTTCCTCCCTTTATGGTATATACCTCTACATACATGCCGAGCGTAGGTTTAATCTCCTGAGTTTTCTTTACATTTTCTCTGTTTGGGGACTTTTTACCATTGACCTTTTGCTGTTCTTTTTCTTGCGTCATATAAACTTCACTACCCGCTGTGCTCATAAAAAGGTTTCTTGGGCTTATGTTTTCTTGTGCTACCACAAGGCCTACCAGACTTATAGCCAAAATCCCCTTTTTCATGACACTCACCTCCTTATTCTGCTTTTGCTAAATTATAACCCAAG
This sequence comes from Candidatus Pampinifervens yunnanense, assembly GCA_037926845.1. Taxonomy (GTDB): domain Bacteria; phylum Aquificota; class Aquificia; order Aquificales; family Aquificaceae; genus Pampinifervens; species Pampinifervens yunnanense. The sequence continues at coordinate 15,085 of JAXSPD010000006.1, forward strand.
CCTTATAAATCTGTCAAGCGATGACATATATCATGTTTTAGCAACTCATGGAGACCTAAATAATTACCTTATGACAGAAAGAGAAAAATTTGAAAAACTTCTACAAAAAGCCCAGCTGGTGGACCAGAATGTTCAGATAAACTTTGTCCTTCTTGACCTTGTGCCCAAATGGATGAAGTGCAGGAGAACCAAAAGGCTAGTTTTCCAATTTCATAAGCTGGGAGAGGAAGAGGGGCATACTGCCTGTGGCATAAAACTTGAGAAGTATCAGGTTTTGCCCGAAAGGCAGGAAAACCTCGTTATAACTCAGGTAAACATGATGCTGGGAGGATTGGGGCTTTTGGTTTTCTTTGACTTATGCCCAAAATGCTTTGGGAATGTGAATAGATGTAATCCCTTAGAAGAGGGGGCCTAAGCCCCCTATGAATATTACTTAATAGAAAGGACCCACTGGGCAAGCTGTTTTGCCTCTGCTTCAGTGACATTTTGAGGAGGCATGGGCACCTGTCCCCATGTTCCTACACCACCGTTTTTTATCCTCTTGGCGAGCTCATCTACCGCCCCTGGCTTGCCTGCAAACCTTTTTGCAACTTCCTTAAAAGCTGGTCCTACCTTTTTGTTGTTAATGTCATGACAGGCAAAGCATCCCTTTTGCTTGGCAAGTTGCTCGTTGGCAAGGGATGTGCCTACAATGCCCACAGCTAGTGTAAGAGCCAGCGCTACCTTTTTCATGCTAAAACCTCCTTGGCTTAATTTGTTAAGCTATTATAATACACAAATAGGATTAAAAAAGATGAAAATTGGACTCTTTGACTCAGGAGTTGGTGGGCTCACTGTGTTGAGGGCTATGAGGGATATGTATCCGGAGGTGGACTTTGTGTATCTTGGAGATACCGCAAGGGTGCCCTATGGCAACAAGTCTGCTCAAACGGTTATTAGGTATACCCTTGAGGGTGCAGAGTTTTTACTTTCAGAAGGTGTGGACCTTCTTGTAGTTGCTTGTAATACTGCAAGTTCGTATGCTCTTGATATACTAAGAGAGAACCTACCCATACCAGCCTTTGGTGTTATAGAGCCTGGAGTAAGCCGGGCTCTAAGCTCTACTAAAACTAAAAGAGTGGGGGTAATAGGCACTAGGGCCACGGTGTCTAGCGGTGCCTACAAGAAGCTCTTGGAGTCAAAGGGTGCTGAGGTTTTCCAGAAGGCTTGCCCACTCTTTGTTCCTCTTGTGGAGGAGGGTATACTGGAGGGTGAGATAGCCAAGAGGGTAGTAGAGCACTACCTTGCAGACCTAAAGGATAAGGATATTGACACGCTTATATTGGGTTGCACCCATTACCCCCTTTTGAGACCCCTTATAGAGGAGTTCATGGGAGAGCATGTTAGAGTGGTAGATTCTGCAGAGAGCACGGCCCTTGAGGTCCTGCCCTACGTGAAAAGGTCTGGGTCCTCAACCCTTAGTCTCTATTTCACCGACCATTCTCCAAGCCTTAACCTCCTCATAGAGCTTATCCTCGGTGAACCCGTAAACTATCAGCTCCTTACCCTGCCTTGCAAGGTTTAACTTCCTAAGGAAGTCTTCTCTTACTCTTTCAAAAAACTCTATTACCCTTCTGTCCCTATAGTCTCCATAGGTCCAGTAGAGAGCTTTGAAGTTTCCATAGAGGTATAGATATTCCATCTCCGCATAAACCCCGCTACCAAGGTAAAGCCTTCCTCCTCTTTTTTTTGAAGAGGCAAGCACCAGATGGCTCTCATCCACATAGCCAGGGTCTATATTCAAGGTCCTCTTGCCGCCGCAGGCATACTCTTCCTCTCTTCTTATTGCCCATAGCTTAAAATCTCTCAGGTCTTGCTTTCGCACAAGCCCAGATAGGCTCACAAAGATTTTTAAAAGTCCCTCTCCCATTTCCCTACCATAATACCTCTGTAAACCTTCAAAGTATATGCCCTTGAGGGACCTTTCCACCTGAAGCTCCGCAAGGAATGCCTCCAGAAGGTTCTCGTTTCTATAGAGAATTGCAAGGACAGGCTTTGCAAGCTCCCAGAGCTCTCTCATGTGGTTCCTTTGGCCATAACCAGCTCTATAAGTTCCCATTTGCTCCTTTTGAGGGCTGTGGAGCCTTCGGTAAAGAGTCCATAGGCCAGCAGTATTCTATCGTCCACCATATATCCTTTCCTGTTGTTTTTGAGTATTCTCTTTATTCTTTCCAGCTCCTCCTTTGCCTTCTCTTGGCTTAGCCTTCTGTATTGGATAAGCTTTTCAAAGATAAGCTCCCAAAGGTTTTCTTGGTCCAAAACCTGCATAAACTCCTCCACAGGACTGCATATCTCTGGGCTCTGCGTATTTGAGTCTTTTAGGGCCTCCTTTATGAGGTTTGCTCTTATGTGTCCTATGCCCTTTATACCTGCAAGGGCCGAATACTCTGGGCTTATGCCATATTTAAGGGAATGGGCTATCTGTAGAAGTTCAAGGTTTGTAAACCTGTAAAAGTTCTGTTTGTTTATCTCCAAAAGGGTCCTCAGAAGATGCAGGGCATCGGTGCCAAGGTAGGAAAACTCGCCGGGCGGGTTTTTTATGTTGGGATACTTTACGGTAAAACCCTCCACATAGAAAAGTAGCTGGTCCGTGTTGTCTTGAAAGCAGCTTTCTCCACAGGGTAGTAGCATGGACCTTACCTGCTGAAGGTCCTCACTAAAGGTCTCTTTATCCTTTAAAAAGCTAATAAGCCCGTCAAACTTTTTCATGTGCATAAGGGGCCTTATGGTGCTTATAACATCCAAGCTCAAGCTTTTTCTTTTTAAAAACTCTTCAAAGTTCAAAGGTGGAATGCCCGTCCTGATACAAAATAGGCCCTTTGTGCTCGGGCTATAACCCTCTAGGTAGCCATAATTTCTCAGAAAGTTTTCAATTCTCCGCATCTTTTCTTTCCTCAACTTTTTAAAGGAATAGGTGTCCTGGAGGTATTTTTCAAAGCTCTTACCCTCATACATGTGAGCGAGCAACAAAAAAAAGCTAAGAGCGGACTCTCCAGAATCCTCCATGGTAGCGGTGGTAAAGGGTCTTTCTAGGGCAATTTCCAACTCTTTTTCTAGCTCTCTCTCCCTTGCACCGTAAACCAGAAGGTTTGAATAGCCCTCCTCTTTTATACCAAGCCTTCCAGCCCTTCCCTCCATCTGAAGGATGTCAAGGCTGTCAGGTATGCTTCTTAGCTTTCCCTCCTTTCTGAAAAACCTTGTGAGGATGATGACACGGTCTGCAGGAAGGTTTACTCCGTATGCAAGGGTGTGGGTGGCTATGAGGGTCCTTAGTCTTCCTCCTCTGAAAGCCTTTTCTATCTCCTCCCTCTCCTCCTTTGGCACATCTGCGTTGTGGAAGGCTATTTCTGGTTCTCTCTCCTCCTCTAGTTCAAAGGGCAGGGTCTGGTTCATTATGCCTATTCTCTCCTCTTTGGCAAGCTGGAGGAGCTTCCAGCCAAGGGATTTCTTTGGCACAAAGAGTATAACCTGCTCGTCCCTGCCCCTGAGAGAGAAAAGAGCGGAAAGTAGTCTGCCTGCAATTATATCTTCACCCTCCAAACCACCCCTTATTGGCTCAAAATCCAAAAGACGGGCAGTTCTTCTGTTTAGAGGCACAGGCCTCCAAGCGCTCCTTATGGTAAGCTTGGCGCCTATCCATTGTGCCAGTTCCTCTAGGCCGGGCAGTGTGGCAGACAAACATAAAAAGGGTAAATCCCTTCTCTTACAGGCGGTTATTATTTCTTCTAGCATCCACCTTTTAGCAATCTGATGCACCTCATCAATCACAACCGCTTCCACATTTTCAAGCCATTTGGCGGAGTTCCTAAGGGCGTAGGCAAGGTGCTCATAGGTGCTTACCACCACCTTTGACCTCACATCCTTAAAGCTCTCAAGCACACTTTCTCCCGTTCTTAGTTCCACACTATTGCCGTAGTAGGTTCTTAGTTCCAAAGCCTTTTCTTTTACAAGAGACTTTGTGGGTGCTGTGTAGAGGAGCCTACCCTTGAAGTTTCTCATAAAAAGGTAAGCAATAAGACTTTTGCCAGAGGATGTGGGTGAGGCAATAAGGGCGCTTCCGCCTCTGTATAGCTTATAAAAAAGAGTTTGCAGAGGATTAAGAAGGGGGTAGGGTATTTTAGGGTCCACCTCCTCTGCCTTTAGCAGGTCTTCGGACTTCACTTGATGGTCTTCGTCTGTAAAGTAGAATAGCCTTCCACCTGGTGGAGAGATTTGATAGGAGCTCTCTCTAAGAAGGTATGCAGTTAGAGCCTCTGCCATATATTCTCCATCCTTTTTAGCTCTTTGTCAAAAACAAAGTCAAGTTCCGGAAGCCTTTTTATCTTTAGATTTTTTGAAAGCTTAGCCCTTATGAAAGCTCCTGCGTGCTTGAGGGCATTTTCTGCTTCCTTCTCTCTGCCTTCTTGAAGAGTTGTAAAGTATACCCTTGCCCTCTTCATATCCTGCGATAGCTCCACATGGGTTATTACCACATCCGCAAGCCTTGGGTCTTTTATATCCTTTACCACAAGGCCCGCTATTTCCTCCATGAGCAATTTTTCTAGTCTTGCCCTTTTTATGTCCATTATGATATAATAAATCACTGCCTCGTTCCTGTCAGCAAGGCAGGGACCACTAAAGCCCAGGAGGTAAAGATGGCAAGAAGGTATTATCAGACAGTGAGGCACTACGAGAGCGTGGTGGTCTTTAAGCCCACCCTCACAGAGGAGGAAGTCCAAAGAAAACTTCAGGAGATGCGGGACTTCATCCAAAAGAAAGGTGGAGAAGTCTTAAGCGCCACAGACTGGGGCACAAAACAATTAGCATACCCCATACAGAAGTTTAACCACGGCCGGTATTTCATACTGCATATAAGGTCAGAACAGCCAGACCTGCCCAATGAGCTTGACTTTTACTGCAAGATAAGCGAGGACATAATACGTTGGCTCAACATACAGGTAAAGGCTCAGGAAGGAGAGAAGGTTGCTCAATAAGGTTATCATCATAGGAAGGCTTGTTAGAAACCCAGCTATAAGGTATCTGCCCTCTGGCAGTATGGTAGCTGAGTTTTCCATAGCATACAACAGAAGCTATATGGTCGGTAAAGACAAGAAGGAGGAGTCCCATTTCTTTGATGTCAAGGCCTATGGCAAGCTTGCAGAGGGTATTGAGCAACGTTTAGCAAAGGGCTATACGGTCATGATAGAAGGAAGGCTCTCTCAAGACCGGTGGTCAGACAAGGATGGAAAAATGCAGAGCAGGGTTAGAATAGTTGCGGAGAGGGTCAGAATAATAGCCAAACCACAAAAGGGAGAGCCTACAGAGGTAGACCCCTTAAAGGAAGAAGATATAACACAAGAGTTTCCGGACGATGCCTTCAATCGAGAAGGCGATGATGAAATACCCTTTTAAGGAGGTTTAAGCATGGATATGATTAAGAGGTCCGCAAAGAAAAGTTGCCCTTTTTGTGATGCAAAGAAGGACCCCAGCTACAAAAACTACGAGGAGCTCAGAAGGTTCCTCACAGAAAGGGGTAAAATAATAGGCAGAAGGCAAACGGGTGTGTGTGCAAAGCACCAGAGAATGCTTGCCAGAGAGATAAAGAGAGCAAGACAGCTTGCTCTACTGCCATATCTTGTGGCATAAGGAGGTAAGGCATGAAAGTAGTGCTAATAAAAGACCTTGAGGGTTATGGTGTTTTTGGTGATGTGATAAGTGTAAAGGACGGCTTCGCCAGAAACTACCTCATACCCAGAGGCTTAGCTCTGCCTGCTACAGAGGGAAATCTAAAGCATGTGCAGAATATCCTTTCCCAGAGAGCAAGAAAGCTCCAGAAGGAAAAGGAAAAAGCTCAAGCTCTTGCCAAGAGGTTAGAAGGTCTTATGTTGGAAATCCCCAGACAGGTAGGCGAAAAGGGAAAGCTCTTCGGTTCTGTAACCTCCCAAGATATAGCTCAGGCTCTCCAAGAAAAGGGCTTTGATGTTGAGAGGAAAAGGGTTATGCTTAAAAATCCCATAAAGGACGTGGGTATATATACCGTGAGCCTAAAGCTCCATCCAGAGGTCAGCGTGGACATAAAAGTTCATGTAAAACCAGCAGAATAGACTATATTTATAAGAGCTATGAGAGAGATAACCTTTGAAAGAGAGAAAACCCGGTCCTACGGTTTTATACTATGGCTTTCCATCCTGCTCATTGGTGGACTTCTGGGCAGCCTAAAGCTTGACAACACTTTTTGGTATAAATCGGCAACCCTTGCTTATGCTCTATCTGCCATAGTCTACCTGAGCACTCTTCTCCTCAGGGATAGGCTTGTCCAGGCTATAGCTACCTTTACTCTTTCTCTTGGCCTTGTGTTAAACCTTGCAGGTATGGTAAGAAGGACTATTCAAACCTACGAGCTTGGTGTTCCCCATCCGCCATGGAGCAACCTCTTTGAAGCCCTAACCTTTTGGAGTTTTGTGGTGGGCTTTATATATCTATTTCTTGAAAGGAAATACGGTATAAGGCTCTTGGGTCTTGTAGTTGTGCCTATAATTTTTAGCCTTTCCGCTTTTGCCATCTTCTACGCTTCCAAAGAAATCGTCCCTTTGATGCCAGCACTTAGAAGCTATTGGCTATACCTGCATGTGGTCACAGCCTTTACTGGGTATGCTGGCTTTACTGTTGGCTTTGGTGGTGCAGTTCTCTATCTACTAAAGAACAGGTTTCCTAATCTACCCTTGCCTTCTAAGGATGTTCTTGACGAAATAACTTACAAGTCCATAGTGATAGTTTTTCCTATATGGACTGCTTCCATAATACTGGGTGCTGCTTGGGCAAATGAGGCGTGGGGTGGCTATTGGAGCTGGGACCCCAAAGAGGTGTGGTCTTTAATAGTTTGGCTTTTCTTTGGGGCCTATCTGCATGCAAGGCAAATGCTGGGCTGGAAGGGCAAAAGGACAGCATGGATGGTAGTCTTCGGATTTATAACGGTGCTTATATGCTTCTTTGCAGTGAACCTCTTCTTCCCAGGGCTACACAGCTATGCTACCGATTAAGGGACGAACTTTTCGGCATCAAGCTTGGCTTCTTCTAGAATTAGCTTTATCCTCTCAGGTGATGTTCCTAGAACCTTAGCCACTTTATTTATTGTTTTTTCATCACCGTCATCTTCTAAGAGTTCCACCAAAGATAGGATAAAGCCCAGCAAGCTCAGCCTATTTTCGTAGGCTTCAACTATATCCTTGTCAAGGATTAGGGTTCTTGCTATATCTTCTGGCCTTTGTCCTAGTATTTCCCAGGATAGGGAAAAGAGGCCCATAAGGTAGGCTTTATCCTTCATTTCCTCTGCACTTATCTGCGCAAGTTTTTCACTGAGGCTTGCTCTAAAAAGTGCCTTTCTCCAAAGTTCTTTCTCCTTGTCTTCCACAAACATATCAGAAAGGGCCAACACTATGGTAAACTTGGCCACATTCTCAAGCCCCAAGTATACTACTGCATCTTCTACCCTGCTAAATTCCTTTGCCTTGGGAAAATAGGCAGAGTTTACAAATTTTAGAAGCTTGTAGGTTACACCCACATCCTTCTCTATGACCTCAATTACCTTCTTTATGTCCTTTGACCTTATGGCATCGTATACCCGAAGTATGGTTGACTTGAGAAAGGCCATGGTTCTAGTGTCCTTTACCAATGCTGGTCTTGACAGGTATATGCCCTGAAAGTATTCAAAGCCTAACTCAATAGCCCTTTCGTATTGCTGTTTGGTTTCTATGTTCTTAACTATTATGCCTTTTTTCAGGCTTTTCAGTATACTTATAACCTCTCTCAACTCCTCTTCGTTGTATGGGCTGTTTTTGATATCTATCTTGACAAAGTGGCATTTGTTTAGAAGAGGCAGATAGTCTATTTTCTCAAAGCCAAAATCATCTATGCAGAATTTGAAGCCTCGTCTAACTAGGTTATCAATTGCTTCAAAAATTGTGTTGTTTAACCTTTTGTTCTCAACAAGTTCTATACCCACATATTGGGGAGAAAGGAGGTCAAACATGGAAGCTTCAAGGAATATGGCTGGCACATTTACAAAGACTAGCCTTCCGTTGCCCACTTTCTGAGGTCCAAGCTCTGTAAGAACATCTATAGCTATACTTGTAGCCTTTAAGGGGTCAAATCCCTTAGGGTATGCACCTGTGCCCCTGTCCTGGAGAAATATCTCGTAAAAGACAATTTTCCCTTCTTTGTTGTATATGGCTTGTTTGCATACTACATTCATGAGTTTATATTATAAAGGTCCTCCAAAAGGCTCTGCAAACTGCTACTTTTGAGCCTCTGAAGATAGTTTACCACATACTTGCCTATTATGTCCACCTCTATATTTACCATATCTCCTGGCTTTCTGGTTCTTAGGTTCGTATTTTCAAAGGTGTGGGGTATTATGTTCATGTGTATTAACTTACCTTCAACTTTGTTTACCGTAAGGCTTATTCCGTCTATACCCACAGACCCCTTTTCAACGAAGTATAATTCATATCCTGGCCTTATTTGAACTGTCAAAAGCCAATGCTCTCCTTTCCTCTGTAGGCTAACTATGGGCGATGTAAAGTCCACATGACCCTGAAGAAGATGCCCGCCAAGCCTGTCAGAAAGCCTTAGGGCACGCTCTAGGTTTACATGGTCGCCCTTTTTCAAGAACCTCAGGTTGCTTCTGCTGAGGGTCTCTTCAGAGACGTCAAAATGAAAAAGGACGCCTTCTACCTTTACCACTGTGAGGCATACGCCATTGACCGCTATGCTTTCCCCAAGGGCTACATCCTCAAAACTAGCCTCCACCGTAAGCCTCCCAGCCCGCAGAGCTTCCACCTTTCCTACCCTTTCCACAAGTCCTGTAAACATCAGAAAAGCACCTCCTCTGCAGACAATACCGGCCCCTCATAACATACCCTCTTGTAGCCATCAGTGGTTCTAACTACACATCCAAGACATACACCCCATCCGCATGCCATCCTACTTTCAAGAGAAAAATACATTCTATGTCCACTGTTTAAATTCTTCAAAGCCCTCAGCATGCCCTTTGGTCCGCAGGCATGGACAACCCAAGAGGTATCAAAGTCCCTCAGCACCTCCGTTATAAGACCTCTTCTGCCCTTGCTTCCATCTTCTGTATATAGTATGTATTCAAAGGCTTCTTCTCTTAGCCAGTCTTCCATGCCCAGATGCTCCTCAGACCTGCCAGCGTATACAAAGACCACCTTCTTCCCCTTTTGTCTTAGATCTTTGCCAAAAAGCGTAAGCCCCGCAAGCCCCACACCTCCGCCAAGAAGCAGATGTTTATCACCTTCGAACGTGAAAAGCCCCTTACCAAGGGGTCCAAGGACGGGTAGCCTATCTCCTTTTTTGACTTCAGAGAGCAGTTTAGTCCCTCTGCCCACGAGGTCATAAAAGATAAGAAGTCTGTCTTCTTTAATGTCCGCCACTGCGAAAGCCCTCCTACCCATTGGCTCAAGGCTTGGTGAGACCCTTAGCATCACAAACTGACCAGCTCTAACACCCCTCGCTATCTCAGGAACGGACAGCTCAAGAAGGTAGAGCCTTCCTCTCAAGTGCTTGTTTTGTATAACTTTACCCAAGGTATCCATCATCTCTTCTCACCTCTAAGAAGGCTGTCGCCAAGGAGGTTAAAGGCTATCACAAGCAAAAAGAGGGCAACCCCCGGAGAGAGTATCCAGGGGTGGGCTACCACAAGGTTTATATTTCTTGCATCGGAGAGCATGTTCCCCCAGCTTGGAAAGGGCTCTTGAATTCCCAGCCCAAGAAAGCTCAGAGATGCCTCTGCAAGAATGTAGCCCGGAAAGGAAAGGGTGGCTGAGACCACAAGGTAGTAGTAGGTGTTTGGCAGGATGTGAACTCTAAGAATTCTCAAGGTGCCAGCACCGTAGGTTTTTGCAGACTGAACAAACTCCTTCTCCCTTATGGAAAGCACCATGCCCCTCACAACCCTTGCAAGCCCAGCCCAACCAAGAAAGGACAGTATAAATATAACCATGAGAAAAACCTGAAAGCTTTCCATAGTCAGCGGAAAAACAGACCTCAAGGAAAGCATAAGATAAAAGGTGGGTATGGCAAGGAGCACCTCCACCAACCTCATTATAAGAGCGTCCACCTTGCCGCCAAAATATCCAGAAATGCCCCCTATTAGGCTACCCAGAAGGAAGGTTATGCTTACACCCACCAAGCCTATGGTAAGGGAGACCCTTGAGCCATATATGAGCCGGCTTAGGATATCCCTCCCCAGCTTGTCTGTTCCAAGCAGGTATAGATGACAGGGTTCTTCTACGGACAGGAGCTTATATCCGTGATCAGTTTTGTGGATAAACCTTAGTCTGCATGCTACAGTTCTGTCCTCTTCGTATACCTTAAAGAGGGGGTCTTCCATTATGTAGGGGTGAACATATGGAAAAGTAGGTTTTCCATCTTTGAATATATGTATCCTGGTGGGTGGATGAAAGGGTGCATTTCTGTTTTGGAGGGCGTAGGGGTAAGGGGCAAGGAAATCCGCAAGGACCGCAAGAAAGACAAAAAAACCTATTATGGTGAGAGGAAAGGTGAGCTTCACAGTTTGAATAGTATAAAATATTTATGCCATGAGTGTAATAGTGTTCGTGAGCATGACCCCTTTTAGTAAAGGGGAGAGTGTTAGCCAATATGTGGCAAGAGTTGTGGACATAGTGGACAGGTCTGGACTACCCTATGTGCTAACTCCCATGGGAACCATAATAGAGGGTGAGACATGGGATGAGGTTATGTCGGTGCTAAAAGAAGGTTTTGAAGCCCTCAAGGCGGACTGCCCTCGCATATCCATAACCATGAAGATAGATTACAGGGAAGGAAAATCGGGTAGGCTTTTCAGCAAGGTAAAGTCTGTAGAGGAGAAACTAGGAAGGGAGATAAAAAAGTCCATATAAAAGGGCTAGAGTTATAATTAGAGCATGCAAGGAAGACCACTTTTACCCAACGAGCTTGATCTTTTTAAGAAGGCTCTTGGCATAGGACCGCATAACTTCTGGAGGTGGTCCTCAAGGACCAGAAACTTCAAACTGCTCACAGACGGCAAGGTCATATGGGTTGAAGGCACAGAGGAAAACATAGGTAAAAGCATGCCCGTTCACGAAGCCACATGGTGGAGCTGGGAGCTTATCAGGGAAAAACTCAAGGAGATGGGTTAAAATAAGGAGCTTATGGGAAAGTTAGCCTATGTTTTTCCCGGACAGGGTTCTCAGTATGTGGGCATGGGGTATGACTTTTACAGGGAGTTTCCTGAGTCTGCAGATGTTTTCCACAGTGCAGAGACTGCTCTAAGATACAACCTCACGGACATAATCTTCAAGGGTCCAGAGGAGGAGCTAAACAGAACCCTTCACACACAGCCTGCCATACTAACCACAAGCCTTGCCATATATGCGGTCCTTAAGACAAAGGGCTTCCCTCAGCCAGACTTTGTGGCAGGCCACTCTCTAGGAGAGTATAGCGCCTTGACGGTAGCTGGCGGTGTGGAGCTTTTTGAGGCAGTAAGGCTTGCAAACCTTAGAGGCAAATACATGCAGGAAGCAGTGCCAGAAGGGTTGGGTGCCATGTATGCGGTTTTAAAACTGCCACCCGAGAAGGTAGAAGAAGCCTGCAGGCTCGCACAAGAACACGGTGTGGTAGAACCCGCCAACTACAACTCTCCAGAGCAAACTGTTATATCTGGAGAAAAGATTGCGGTGGAAAAGGCGGGTGAAATTGCCAAACAGATGGGTGGTAAGGTAATACCTCTAAAGGTTTCTGTGCCTTCACATTGCTCTTTGATGAAGCCTGCAGCGGACGCCTTTAGGCTAAAGCTTGCTCAAACTCCTATAAAGAACATAAACATACCAATAGTCCAAAATTACACTGCAAAAGCCCACACAATGGCACCTGAAATAAGAGAAAACCTATACAGGCAGATATTCTCACCAGTAAGGTGGTTCCAGAGCGTGCTTTACATGGTAGATAATGGGGTAGATACCTTTGTGGAGATAGGACCAAAGAATGTGCTTTCAAGGCTTATTCAACAGACCGCGCCCCATGTGAGGGTCTTCAATGTGGAAAAGGTGGAGGACATAGAGAAGGTTTTGAAGGCTATATGATAGTTCTAACGGGTTATATAGAAAGTGGTCTCTCTTATAAACAGATAATGAGGGGACGTATAGATTCTATCGCCTTTGAAAGGTTAGATGTAAATAAGCACATAAAATTTATTACTGAAATAGATGGTGAGAGCATGGCTGTATGTAAATGGGTTTCTCCAAAAAGAACAAGAAGTTATCCATATGCAAGGGTTTACGATATACTCTCACAAGATGTTTCAAAAAAGGTTGCTATAATACCAGTAGTTAAGGACGAGGGTAAATATGGAGATAGAGACTTTTTGCAATGGGATACTATCTCTTTGCTAAGCTTATTAAATGTTTTTATAACACCAGCGTATTACTGTGCTGCGGATAAAAAAGGGTTTAAATTAACAAATCAAAGACTTGAAGAAGGTTATATAAGGAATAAGTTAATTGAATTATCTGCCTATAGATATAATGCACTACACTGGAATATAAAAGAGTTCAAGAACCTATATGCTATCGTGGATAAAATTATAGAATGTTATAGAAACATCTTTCGTAAACTAGATGTTGAGCTCCACGATGAAAAAGGTATATTGCGATATAGGGAAGAAATATCTAAGAACTTGGAAGACTTTGTTCTATATTCCAGAAGCAAGGCATTTAAAGCTCAGCATAGAGAGGTAAATACTATACAACCTAAGGAAAAACTTGAATACAGAAAAGCTAAAATAGATATAGCTAACTACTTAGGAGGACTTTATCATTTTACTGTAGACGAGGTAATAATAACCAAAGAGGAAGTTATTCTCATGGAAGGTAAACATTCAAAAAACAAAATTTTTCCAAGTATAGAAGATGTTAAAGATGCTTTGCTGAAAATTATGCTATATAAAAGTATAAGCAAGTTAGAAGTTGACGGTAATCAATTTCCATTTTCAGTAGCTTTGAAACTCACTACAGAAAAGAAAGATGCACCTATAAGTTTAGAAGAGGCTGTAAAGAAGTTAAATGGTAGGTATAAAGAGTTTTATGAGGGTTTATTGGAAGAAGCATCTATTAATGATTTTAGGATTTACTACCATGCGGTTGGTTAAATCCCCTCTTAGATACCCCGGAGGCAAGTCAAAAGCGGTAAATTTCCTATCAAAATTCGTGCCTAACTTTAGGGAATTTAGAGAGCCTATGTGTGGTGGAGCAAGCATGACTTTGTATTTTGCTCAGATAAAGCCAGATGCGAAATACATAATGGGTGATATAAACTATGACTTGTATTGCTTTTGGAAAACGCTTAAGGAAATGCCAGAAAAGCTCATAAAGGAAATCAGGCTTATAAAATCCTCTTTTCTTGATGGTAGAAGGCTCTTTGAGGAGCTTATGGGACGAAGAGAAAGGCTAAACAGCTGTTTTGAACGTGCAGTTGATTTTTATGTGCTTAATAGAATAACCTTCTCTGGGACGGTGGATTGTGGAGGCTATTCAGAGTCCGCTTTTAGGAAGCGATTTACAGAAAGCTCTATTGAAAGGCTTTTTGAAGTTAGCAGAGTTTTGATTTTGAAGAAAGTTGAAGTGGTTTGGGGCGATTACGAAGAGCTTCTTACAGCGAAAGGAGAAGATGTATTTGTATTTCTTGACCCACCTTACTTTTCCGCACAATCTTCTAAGCTGTATGGGAAGAGAGGCACTCTTCACGTTAGCTTTAACCATGAAAGACTTGCAGAGCTCGTAAAGGATTGTAAACACAAGGTTATGATAACTTACGACAACAGCCCATACATAAGGGAACTGTATAAAAACTTTTACTTGCTGGAATGGAAGCTAAAGTATGGCATGACAAACTACGGAAGAAACTATCTTAGAGAAGGAGACGAGCTTTTGATAACTAACTATCCTCTTGACAGCTTTCTTAACAGTCTAAAAAGACAGCACCTTCTTTCTCAGAAGGTGGCAAAATATTACGCATGATAGAGCAGTATATAGAAAAGGCTAAGACTTTGCAGTCCGCTCTACCTTACATAAGGGAGTTTTATGGAAAGACCTTTGTTATAAAGTATGGTGGCTCGGCTATGACAGAGGAAAGCCTAAGAGAGAGCTTTGCAAGAGATGTGGTGCTTCTTAGGTATGTGGGCATAAGGGTTGTGGTGGTTCATGGGGGTGGTCCTCAGATAAGTCAGACCCTTGAAAAATTCGGAGTAAAGCCCCACTTTGTGGGCGGTATGAGAAAAACGGACGAGGAGACCATGCATGTGGTGGAGATGGTCCTATCCGGGGATATAAACAAGGATATAGTGGCTCTCATAAACACCCATAGCGGTCAAAACATATATGCTGTGGGGCTATCAGGAAGAGATGGACAGCTCATAAGGGCTAGAAAACTTGACAAAGAAAGATACTTCAAGGAGTTGGGACTTGAAGCGCCAGAAGAAGATATAGGCTATGTAGGTGAAGTGGAAGGTATAAACGCTGAACTTCTCAACACCCTCATGGAAAAGGGCTACATTCCCGTTATAGCTCCCGTGGGCGTAGGTAATAGGGGAGAAGCATACAATATAAACGCAGATGTGGCTGCTTCTGAGGTTGCTAGAGCCCTTAAGGCTGAAAAGCTTATATTTTTAACGGATACTGAGGGCGTAAAAGACGGTCAGAATACACTTATACCTACCCTTAACAAGGGTAGAGTATATGAGCTTATAAGGCAAGGGGTCATAAGGGGAGGTATGCTCCCGAAGATAAAAAGTGCCATTAGGGCACTGGAATCTGGAGTTAAGAAAGTTCACATAATAGATGGCAGACTACCCCACTCCATACTTTTGGAGGTTTTCACTCAAGAGGGTATAGGCACGGAGATAGTTGAATAAGTATATAAATACATTCATATATTTTATCAGAAAATAAAAAACTTTAATGGACAATCTATAAAAATGGTGATATGCTTTAGACTATAAACCTTTTGGGAGGTAAAAAATGAGAAAGCTTTATCTTTTAATACTTGGAATAACTGGAGTCTCGCTATCAGCACCGGTTTTCATGGATGGAGAATATGCAAAAGCTTTGTGTGATGCATGGAATAAGACACCTCAACTTTCTGAAGATTTGGGTAGAAGTGAGAGTTGGACCGCAGTCCCAGAAAGAAAGTTATTCCTTTATAGAGAAGACTGTGGTGATGGAAAACAGATACAACTCACTATAAAAAACGAAGGTGGGAAGGCTATTTGTGTCTACGGTGGTCCTGCCAAGGATAGAAGGGGTAAGGAAGACTTCCTTATGTATGCAGAGACCAAAAGATGGTTAGAGATGGGCAAAAAGGAGTATGGACCTATGAAGGCAATGATGTTGGGTAGGCTTAAGTTTGAAGGACCAAAGGGTGTAGCTATGAAGAATATGGGACCCTTTGAAGCCTTCCTTGATATTGTGGACAATCCACCCCACGATGCTAGCAAGTGCCCCTAAAGTAAGACCCTTTCAAGGGTAAGACCTTTAGCCTTTGCTGTGTAGGGGCACCTGCCCTTACCCTCGAGGTATCCCCTTATGTCCTCTTGCGATAGCTTCCCAAGTCCCACATAGATGAGGCTCCCCACGATTCTTCTAACCATGTATCTGAGAAAGCTCCTAGCCCTTATCCTAAACTCTATAAGCTCCTCCTTCTTTTGTAAGCTCAGCTCTTCCACCTCAATGAGGGTATTTTTGTCCTCTTCCAACTTGCAAAAGCCAGAGAAATCATGAAGACCAAGAAAAATATCAGAAACCAAAAGCATCCTATCGTAATCCAGCCTGTGGGGAATTCTCCAACAAAAGGGGTCTATAAAGGGGTCTCTGGCATGAGTATTCAGAAGTCTATAGAGGTATACCTTACCCTTCACGCTGTAGCGTGCATTGAAGCCTTCCTGTATCCAGACCCTCTTTATGCCTATGTCTTCTGGCAGTAGGGAGTTTAGAGCTCTAAGAAGGACTTCTGGGCTCATACTACGCTCTGAGTGAAAGTTTGCCACATACTCAAGGGCATGCACGCCTGCATCGGTCCTGCAACAGCCCGTTAGTTTCACGGTATGCTGGAAGACCCTCTCTATTGCCTCCTTGAGAACACCTTGGACAGTTCTCAGACCAGGTTGAACCTGCCATCCATGAAAGTTTGTGCCTACAAAAGAGAGGAGAAGCACATAGTTGGGCATGCAATACAATTATAAGCCTCTTGCCCGTGTTAAGATTTCCGTTAAATTATTACTATGAGGCTTGCGGTTCCCTTGGAATATGAGTTTGCGGACAGGTTGAAGGTAAGCAATCATTTTGGGCGCTCTGATGCCTTTGCCATTTTTGAGGATAGCAAAATTGTGCAAATAGTTGCCAATCCCATAAGAGGAATTAGGGTCTCTCTGTCTGAGTGCAGGCGTTGGAAGAATGCAGGAGAGCTTGTGGATGTTTTAAGAAAATATAAGGTTGAAGCTCTGGCAGTAAAGCGCATAGGAAAGCACATGAAAAAATTCATGGAAGAGGCGGGCTTTAGAATAATCCAGATGGATACAGACTTGGAAAATACTCTTAAAGGCTTGCTGTAAGTGTTTTTTCCATCTCCCAAAACCTTTTTTCCTCTTCTCCTCCAAGCTCATGGTCATAGCCCAACAGATGCACAAAGCCATGCACCAAAAGCCTTTTTATCTCCTCCTCAAGACTGTGCCCCAGAGCCCTTGCTTGCCTGCTTGCGGTATCTACAGATATTACAATCTCGCCTAAAAGTCTGTGCTTTCCAACAGGCTCATTGTAAGGAAAGGATAGCACATCGGTGGGCTTGTCCTTACCCCTGAAGTCTCTGTTTAGAGCCCTTATGGTCTCGTCATCGGTAAGGTATACGCTCACCTCTGTGTTTTCAAGCCCTGCCCTTTCCAAGAGCTTATTGACCGTATTCTTCACCCACGTGAGCCTGATTTTTCCCTTCTCTTTCCTTACCAGAACTCTGTTCTTCCCTTGTCCTTTCAAACTCTTCATAGGCTTTTATTATTCTTGCCACTATGGGATGTCTGACCACATCCTCCTCTTTGAACCATACAAAGCCAATACCTTCTATTCCCTGCAGAACCCTTACCGCCTCCACAAGACCCGATTGTTCCCTTCTTGGCAGGTCTATCTGGGTTATATCCCCTGTTATAACCACCTTTGATCCAAAGCCTATGCGTGTCAGAAACATCTTCATCTGCTCCTTTGTGGAGTTTTGAGCCTCGTCAAGGATTATAAAGGCGTCGTTTAGGGTTCTACCTCTCATAAAGGCAAGGGGCGCTATCTCTATTATGTTCCTCTCAAGCATATAAACTGCCTTGTCGTAATCCACCATATCATAAAGGGCATCGTAGAGGGGTCTCAGGTAGGGGTCTACCTTCTCCGCAATGCCTCCGGGCAAGAAGCCAAGTTTCTCTCCTGCCTCCACAGCTGGTCTTGTGAGTATTATCTTGTTAACCTTGTTAGACTTGAGATGTGCCAGTGCCATAGCCATGGCGAGGTAGGTTTTGCCCGTTCCTGCAGGACCAATCCCAAAAACTATGTCGTTGTTCCTTATGGCATCCACATAGATGCTTTGTGTGTGGGTCTTTGGCACTATGGCTTTTTTCCTGTGGGTTATAAGTATAACTTCCTCTCTTGTAGCTTCCTGTTTTTCTGTTTTTGACTGGATGTAGTTTTTTGCTCTTTCCTTTACCTCTTGGGGGGTAAGGGTGGCTGTTCTGAGCTCCTTTATTATGTCCCTCAAAAATTCGTATACCGCACGAACTTTGTCCTCTTCGCCTCTTATGAGTATCTCTGTGCCTCTTGCGGATATCTTTACATCAAAAACCTGTGAAAAATACTTGAGGTTTTCATCCCCCCTTCCAACTATGGCATAGAACTTCTCATCAAAGCTTCCTAAGTCTAGCCTTTCTTCTATCCTTTCTGTCATTGCAGTATGCTTTATCCTTAAATATAAACCTTAGAAACTCAAAAGCAACTCTGAGCTATGTCATTTGGGCTTGACACTTGCCCATGCTTTCTGTATTTTCTTATATAAACATGGAGGGCATGGGTTAAAACCGCCTGCTGGGGCACAGCCCATGCCAGAAAAGGCGGGATATAAATACCCCAGCCCAGACAGTTATTTCAAAGCTGTCTGGAAGAGGAAAAGAGGATGGGCTACGCAATAAGAAGCGTTATACTGCTTGGTCTTTTGACGGGTATTTTCCTCTTTGTAGGCAACCTGATAGGTGGCAAGGTCGGTATGACAATAGCACTCCTATTGGCGGGGATAATGAACTTCCTAGCCTACTGGTTTTCTGACAAGATTGTGCTCGCCATGTATGGCGCCAGGGAAATACCCTACGAAGAAGCACCATGGCTCCATAGAATGGTAGAAGAGCTTGCCCAGAGGGCGAACATTCCCAAGCCCAAGATTTACCTGGTGCCTATGGAACAGCCTAATGCTTTTGCTACTGGAAGAGGACCTTCTAATGGTGCGGTGGCTGTTACTTCTGGTATACTCAGACTTTTGAACGAAAGGGAACTAAGGGGCGTGCTTGCCCACGAGATAGGGCACATAAAAAACAGGGATGTTCTCGTTGCCACCATGGCTGCCACCATAGCCGGAGCCATCTCCTACCTTGTGAATATGCTCCAGTGGGCTCTTTTGCTAGGACATACAAGGGATGGTGAAAACAACAACAACCCCCTATCCCTAATAGCTAGCATTGCTATGATAATCATAACCCCCTTCATAGCCACCATAATACAGATGGCTATTTCCCGCTCTAGGGAATACATGGCAGATGAGACAGGTGCCAAAATCTCTGGAGACCCTCTGGCTCTTGCAAGCGCCCTTGAGAAAATTCACAACTATGTGCACCAAATTCCCGCTGAGGTCAATCAAGGCACTGCACACCTCTTTATAGAAAACCCCCTTTCTGGTCATGGCATATGGGAGCTTTTCTCCACACACCCCTCCACAGAAAAGAGAATACAAAGGCTCAGAGAGCTTGCAAGGGAGATGGGAGTCTTTGCCTATTAAGATAGCACATGCCTTTCTGGCACTACGCAGAGGAACTCCCCCTCTGCTACCTTTTCTTCACCCCTTTTGACTTCTACGCTAACCCAACGTTTTTTCCCCTCTGAATTTTTGAGCCTTCCCTCTGCAAAAAGCTCCTCGCCTACCCTTACCGGCTTGAGAAACTTTATACTTGCTTGAGCTAGCACCACGGTAGGTTCATTGACAGTTGCCATGGCACAAAAGTCCGCAAGGGAAAAGATAAATCCCCCATGAATAAGTCCCGTATGGTCTGCTACCATCCTACTATCCGTTTTTAGCCTCAGCTTTGCATATCCTTCAGAGAGCTCCAACACCTCACCGCTCAAGGAAGTATCAATGCCTTGATGCGTTTTTAACTGCATGGACGAACACCTCCATCTTTTTGTGGTCCTTTATGCCTGCATTTGCTTCTATACCCGAAGACACATCAACACCGTAAGGTTTTACCACCTGTATGGCTTGCTCCACATTTTCAGAGTTAAGTCCTCCTGCAAGGATAACCCTAAAGCCTTCTTGAACTAGCCCTCTTGCCAAGGTCCAGTCGGACCTCTTTCCACTCCCACCATAACTATTAGAACAAGCATCCAAAAGTATGGCATGAGCTTCTTTCCAATCCTCATGAACCTCAAGCTCTGGACAGCTTCTGAAAGCCTTTATGACTCTCTGTATACCAAGCCTTTGGGCAAACTCAAGGCTCTCTTCTCCGTGCAATTGCACCAAATCAAAGCCCATCTCAAGGGCTTTCTTTGCTTCCTCAAGGGTAGGGTTTACCATAACCGCCACCTTCTTTGGCTTTGAGACAGCCTTCACAAGGCTTACAGCTCTCTCAAAGGGCACATATCTTGGGCTCTTGGGATAAAGCACCACTCCCACATAGTCCACTTCAAGTCTTTTGGCTACCAACAGGTCTTCAAGCCTTGTAAAACCACAGAGCTTGATTTTAACCATGTATGGTAGATAATTATAGGTTAGGAGGTGGAAATATGGGAGCTATATTGGGTTTGTTTTTACTTTTGGGTGTTGTTTTTGCTCAACCGCATGCCAAGTTTGTTCAAACACCATACAGCAAGCCCTTTAAGGTGGTGTATGAGCTCTTTCTGGACCATCCTGAGAAGTTAAGACCAGCCCTTGGTTGGATATCCAACGTCATATTCGTGCTTACAAACCCACCCTACAACTATAGTCCGGAGGACATAGACATTGTGGTGGTTTCCCATGGTAGGGAGTTGCCGGTGTTTGCAACAAAAAACAAGGAGCAGTATGCGGATATTGTGGAAAGGCTTGAAAGCCTAAGCATGTATGGGGTGAAATTCAAAGTGTGTAAGATGGCTGCAGAACAGATATATGGGCTTTCAGAAAGGGACTTTTACCCCTTTGTGGAACTTGTGCCCTCTGCAATAACGGAGGTCATACATTGGCAACTACAGGGCTACGCTCTTATGATTCCCCAAGTTTTTGAACTAAGGAAATGAGTGTTGACTACCACTTTAGCCTTTTGACGGACTACGATGTGTATCTCTTTCGGGAGGGTTCGCACTGCAGGCTCTATGAAAAGCTGGGCTGTCATCTTTTTGAGGATGGTGCTTATTTTGCAGTCTGGGCGCCCCATGCGGAGCAGGTCTTTGTCTTTGGAGATTTCAACGGTTGGGACAAGTGGTCTTTGCCCTTGAAGAAACGAGAGGATGGCTCTGGCATCTGGGAGGGCTTTGTAAGGGATGTAAAAAGGGGTCAGAGGTATAAATACCACCTTTATACAAGCTGGGGCTACTGGACAGATAGAGCAGACCCCTTTGGCTTTTTCCACGAGACACCCCCAGGCACTGCTTCAATCGTGTGGGACCTCAGCTACTGGTGGAAAGACCAAGAGTGGCTGGAAAAGAGAAAAGAGCTCAATCACCACAGAGCGCCCATAAGCATATACGAGGTGCATATGGGCTCTTGGAGGAGGGTGCCCGAGGAGGGCAACCGCTGGCTCACCTACAGAGAGCTTGCTCCCTTGCTGGCAGAGTATGTAAAGGAGATGGGCTTTACCCATGTGGAGTTTCTGCCGGTTATGGAACACCCCTTCTATGGCTCTTGGGGCTATCAGATAACGGGATACTTTGCACCCACCTCGCGCTATGGCACGCCTCAGGACTTTATGTTTCTTGTGGACTACCTGCATCAGCAGGGTATTGGTGTTCTCCTTGACTGGGTGCCTTCCCACTTTCCCACAGACGGGCATGGGCTTGCCTACTTTGATGGGACGCATCTGTATGAGTATGCGGACTGGAGAAAGGGCTGGCATCCCGATTGGAAGAGCTATGTTTTTGACTACGGCAAGGGGGAAGTAAGGTCCTTTCTTTTGAGCTCTGCCCACTTTTGGCTTGAAAAATACCATGCGGATGGGCTCAGAGTAGATGCGGTAGCCAGCATGCTCTACCTGGACTACTCAAGGCAGGAGTGGGTGCCCAACATCTACGGTGGAAAGGAAAACCTTGAGGCTATAGACTTTTTGAAAAAGTTCAACACCTGTCTTTACAAGGACTTTGAGGGCATTCAAACCATCGCAGAAGAATCCACCGCCTTCCCCATGGTAAGCAGACCCGTATACCTTGGAGGGCTTGGCTTTGGCTTCAAATGGAACATGGGCTGGATGAACGACACGCTTTTTTACATGTCCAAAGACCCCATATACAGGAAATACCACCATCATCAGCTAACCTTTAGCATATGGTATGCCTTTTCCGAAAACTTCATACTCCCCCTTTCTCACGATGAGGTGGTCCATGGCAAGGGCTCACTCCTCTCCAAGATGCCCGGAGACCTCTGGCAGAAGTTTGCAAACCTCAGGCTACTTTTGGGCTACATGTGGACACATCCGGGCAAAAAGCTCCTCTTTATGGGTGGAGAGTTTGCCCAGTGGAGAGAGTGGAACCACGAGGAGAGCTTAGACTGGCATCTTTTGCATTACGAAAGCCACAGGGGCGTTCAAAGGCTTGTGAAGGACCTAAACCGGCTATACAGGGAGGAAAAGGCTTTACATGAGCTGGACTGCCAGCCAGAAGGCTTTGAGTGGATAGACTTTTCTGACTGGGAGCAAAGTATAATAAGCTACCTGAGAAAGTCCTCTGAGGGAGAGCTCTTGCTGGTGGTTTGCAACTTCACACCCGTGCCAAGGTTCAACTACCAGATAGGAGCGCCAAAAGCAGGCTTTTGGAAAGAGCTTTTAAACACAGACGCAGAGGTCTATGGAGGGTCAAACCTTGGCAACATGGGAGGACTTTGGACAGAGAATATACCCTTTCACGGAAGGGCTTACGCGCTTAGACTTACCTTGCCACCCCTTGCGGTGGTAGTCTTCAAATGGGTCGGGCGGGAGTCGAACCCGCGACCCACGGATTAAGAGTCCGTTGCTCTGCCAGCTGAGCTACCGACCCTCAAATTATTAATTATAAACTCTTCTAGAAACTCCTTCAAGCCATCTACCCGCACATCAAAGTCCAGATAAAAGAGGTTCTCCGCAGGCTCAAGTTTTATAAGGTCCTTAAGTGTGGTAATATATAGCTTGTCCCTTTGTAGTTTAAAATTCCTGTAGTGATAATGGTCTGGAAAGCTCAGGGTTTTTTCTAGTCTAACTCCCATGCGTATGAGACTTCTGAAAAACTGCTCGTTGTCCCCAAGCCCAGAAAAGGCTACAAAGCTAAGGTTTCTGTAGTCTTCCAACGGGCTGTTGTCTGTGCTTTTTAGAAGCCTCCATCCAACTCTTTTCATCTTTAATGTGGGCTTTGAGGGATGTCTCCAATGAAGATCCTCGTCCTCTGCGTAAGATAGCACGATAAGGTCTGCCCTCTCCATACTACTTAGGGGCTCTCTTAGTCTTCCAAAGGGAAGGGGTCTGTCGGAGAGGTCTTTCTTTTTTAGCATGAGTATGTTTAGGTTTCTGTGTATTCTTCTGTGTTGAAAGCCATCGTCAAGGATTATGATATCAGGTTTTAACTCCCTTAGTGCAAAGCCTGCACCCCTGCATCGGTTTTCGTCCACAACCACGCTTACCCTTGGCAAAAGCCTTGAGAGCATGTAGGGCTCATCTCCCGCATCCTGCCAACTTGCCTGCAATCTCCCCCACTCAGAAACCAAAAGGGTCCCCTTTGTGCTTCTCTTATAACCCCTTGAAATTATGCAGACCTTGAGGTCTTCACAGAGAAGGCTTGCCATATACCTCACAAAGGAGCTTTTGCCACTGCCTCCCACGGAGAGATTTCCAACAGATACCACAGGAACCTCAACTCTACACTGCGAGATAATCCCCCTATCGTAAGCCCAGTTTCTAAGTCTCACCGCCCAGAGGTATGGGTTGAAAATTTCAAACATTCCTAAACCTTTTGGCATCTTTTAGCAGGAGAAAAGCCAGCAAAAGCCCACCGATTATGGCGCTAAAATACTGGGTGATAAAGCGCCAAAGCAGGGAAAAACCACCAAGAAGGGAAAGTTCAAGGAAGGGTTCAAAGGCATAGAGTGCACCCACTTCTCCCACACCACTGCCACCTGGTGTTGGGCTCAGAAATATGGCATACAAAAGCAGGAGCTGATGCTCCATGAGGGCAAGAATAGAGGGCTCGGGATTAAAGCTCTTTAGAAGAAAGGCTCCAGAGGCTAAGAAGGACAGATACAAGAAAACACTGCTTAGGCTAGCAATAAATATACTTGTCTTCTTGTCCCTCAGG
The DNA here is from genome assembly GCA_037926845.1 of Candidatus Pampinifervens yunnanense. Classification (GTDB taxonomy): domain Bacteria; phylum Aquificota; class Aquificia; order Aquificales; family Aquificaceae; genus Pampinifervens; species Pampinifervens yunnanense. The sequence continues at coordinate 38,955 of JAXSPD010000006.1, forward strand.
AATATTCTTGAAACCACCGCATATCTTTTAAAGTTATATCTTATCCTCTGCATGAGCTTGTGGTTTTCTTTTTTACCCCTTTTTGAAAATATCCTAAGGATAGAATAAAAGACCAAGCCTAGGACGAAGAATATCAACAGGAGATAGACTATCCTTATACCTTGCAAGGGATTTTTGTATAGATGAACTGCCACATAGGGCAAAGCAAGAAGGAAGAATACCAACCCTGTTATGGTCTTCATGGTGACTATACTTAGCACTTTGTGAAGTTTTCCTCCCTTTCTGGAGAGGGTATACATGGACATGAACTCACCCCCCATATGTGCGGGCGTTATAGTGGCTCCGAAGGTGTTTATAAAAGATACCATATAGCCGTAGGAAAAGGAATACCTGAGCTTCATAGCCCTTGAGAGCACAAAGAGCCTAAGGTTGTCAAAGCTGTGATAAAGGAACATGGAAAAAACAGAAAGAAGCAGGTATTTCTTGTCCGCATGCAAGAGCACATTAAGAAAGTCCTTTGTGAATGCCTTTTTCATTATGAAAAGCAAAGAGCCTGCCACAAAAAGAAAAGTAAGAGCTATACCATACAGAATTGACCTTGGCATCTGCAGGTTTATATTTTAATCCTCATGCGTGTCCTTGTGATAGACAACTACGACTCCTTTACCTACAACCTGGTCCATTACCTACAAGTTCTCTCTGCAGAAGTGGCGGTGCGTAGAAACGATGAGATAAGCCTTGAGGACATAAGAAAGGCAAAGCCGGGCGCCATACTTATATCCCCGGGTCCTTGCACGCCAAAGGAAGCAGGCATCTCTGTGGAGGTCATAAGGGAGTTCCACAGGGAGATACCCATACTTGGTGTGTGCTTGGGTCACCAGTCCATAGGATACGCCTTTGGTGCAAGCATAGTAAGGGCAAAAAGGCTCATGCATGGCAAGACCTCTCAGATAAGCCATACGGGTGAGGGCATATTTGAAGGGCTCAAAAACCCCTTTACCGCCGTCCGCTACCACTCTTTGGTGATAGACAAGAGCACGCTACCTGACTTTCTAAAAATAACCGCATGGTCGGAGGACGAGGAGATAATGGGTATTCAGCATGTGGATTATCCAGTCTTTGGCGTTCAGTTCCATCCGGAGTCTGTGCTTTCAGAAGAGGGCATGAAACTCCTTGAGAACTTCCTAAGGATAGCCAAGGACAGAGTTTTGGTATAATGGATTTGTGAAGGTTCTGGTGGTAGGAAACGGTGGAAGGGAGCATGCCATCGCTTGGAAACTCTCCCAAAGCCCACTTGTAAAAGCCCTCTACTGTGCAAAGGGAAACGCAGGCACAGGGAAAATAGCCAAAAACATACCCATAGATCCTATCGATGTAAGAGCCCTTGCGGATTTTGCACAAGAGGAGGGTATAGATTTTACGGTAGTAGGACCAGAAGCGCCCCTGGTGGCCGGTCTTGTGGATGAGTTTGAAAGGAGAGGCTTGAAGGTATTTGGACCCTCTCAGAGGGCTTCCATGTTGGAGGGTAGCAAGGCTTTTGCCAAGGAGTTCATGCAGAGGCATGGCATACCCACCGCCGAGTTTCAGGTCTTTGATGAACCTCAAAAGGCAAAGAGCTTTATAAGAGATTTTGGTGTGCCTGTGGTGGTAAAGGCGGATGGGCTTGCCAGCGGTAAGGGTGTGGTGGTATGCAAAAGCTACGAGGAAGCTCTTCAGGCGGTGGACAGGCTCATGGTGAGGAAAAGCCTTGGAGAGGCGGGCTCAAGGGTGGTGGTGGAGGAGTATTTAGAGGGTGAAGAAGCCTCTTACATAGTTATGCTAAACGGGGACATGTATGTGCCTCTGCCTACCTCTCAAGACCACAAGAGGCTCTTGGATGGAGATTTAGGACCCAACACGGGCGGTATGGGTGCCTACTCGCCCAATCTCTTTGTGGACGAGCGGACGGAAAGGCTCATAAGGGAGCAGATAGTGGAGAGGCTCATAAAAGGTCTCAAAGAGGAGGGAATACCCTACAGGGGCTTTCTATATGTGGGGCTTATGCTAACAAGTGGTGGTCCCAAGGTGCTTGAGTTCAATGTCCGGCTGGGGGACCCCGAGGCTCAGCCCCTGCTTATGAGGCTAAAGGGGGACTTCTTAGAAAGGCTTCTTGACTTTTATGAAGGCAATCCGGTTCACCTTGAAGTGGACAGCCGGCACAGCCTATGTGTAGTGCTGGCAAGCAAAGGCTACCCAGAAAAGCCCGAAGACGGCAAGGAAATAACTGGGCTTGAAGAGATAGAAAGGATGGAGGATGTGGTTGTCTTTCATGCGGGCACAGAGACAAGGGACGGGAAGGTTTACACTAGGGGCGGAAGGGTTCTGAATGTATGTGCTTGGGGCAAAGACCTCCAGGAAGCTAGGGAAAGAGCCTATGAGGCGGTAGGCAAGATACACTTTGAGGGCATGCACTACAGGAGGGATATAGGGCTAAAAGGTTTAAGGGTGTTAACTGAAAGAAAGGAGCTTTAAAAACATAAAGCGTCCGCTTCAATCCAATAGCTCCTTGTGAAAATATTTATGTCTATGCTTGACTATGCTGTAGTTGGTGGTGGTATAGGTGGTGTTCTTGCCTCTGCGCTCCTTTCATATGCTGGCAAGGATGTTATGCTCTTTGAAGCCCTTGACTATCTTGGGGGTTGTGCGGGGACTTTTCAGAGGAAGGGCTTTTACTACAATGCGGGCGCTGCCACCTTTGTGGGTGCGGAGGAAGAACTTCCTGTGGGGAAAATAGCAAAGTATGTGGGTTTAGAGCTTCCCATAAAGCCTATAGACCCTGCCATGGTGGTCTATGTGGAGGACAGGGTAATAAGGCGTTGGAGGGACAGAGAACGTTCTTTGGAAGAGATAAGGCAAGCCTTCCCTGAGCTATCCCATTCTGCTTTCTGGAGGAGGGTCTACAGTGTGAGTGATGCCATGTGGAGTATGTGGTGCGACAGCCTACCCTACCCAAGCCTTCTATCACTCTTGAGAAACCTCTCAAGGCACACCACAAGCTTTCTCTCCACGCTTTTGTGCAACTTCTTTAGTGCCAAAAGGGTGGCAGAAGTATACCTCGGAAACTTCAACTCAGACTACGAGCTTTTCCTAACCCATCACACCCTCATAACCGCTCAAGGTTTTTTGGAAGAGGTGCCCTTTTCGGTGGCTTCTCTGGGTTTTACCTATCCTAACCTTACCAACTACTACGCAATAGGCGGTATGGGTAGGCTTCTGGAGGCTTTTGCCAAAAAGGTCAAGCATGTGAGCATGAGAACAAGGGTAAAGGCAATAAGAAAAAAGCCTTGGGGCTTTCTGATAGAAACCAACAGGGGCAACTATGAGGCAAAGAGGGTGGTGCTCAACACCACCATATGGAGGGCTGGAGAGATCCTTCAAGACCTAAGGGACTTCTCCGAGAGGGCAAAGAGTAGGTATTCCAAGCTCTGGGGTGCCTTTACCATATACATGACTATAGAGGGAGAGCTCCCCCCGGACTTTGCCCACCATCACTTTATACTTCTTAGAGAACCCATCCCCTACACAGGAAGCAGGTCCTTGTTCTTGTCCGTATCCGAGAGCGAAGACCCCCTGCTTAGCAAGGACCGCACAAGGAGCATAACCATCTCCACCCACACAAGGCTTGAGCTGTGGGAAAACCTCTCAAGGGAAGAATACGAAGACAAAAAACAAAGGGCTACCGAGTATTGCCTTAAGGTCATATACAAACATCTGCCAGAGCTAAGGAATGTGAAAAAACTTCATGTCTTTGCGGGCACGCCGAGAACCTTTGAACGTTTTACTGGCAGATATAGAGGCTCGGTGGGTGGCATACCTGTTATAAGAGAAAACTTCCCCTTCTCTTACCCGTCGCCCCTCACGCCGGTGGAGGGTGTATACCTTGTGGGAGACACCGTGTTTCCAGGTCAGGGATGGCCTGGCGTTAGCATGGGCGTGATAAACCTCTTAAAGTTTATAGAAAAGGACATCCAAGTATGCTAAGGGTAAGGCTCAGAGAGTGGCTTTATATACTCCTTCTTGCCTTTCTTTTGGGCTTTTCCATAGCGGGCTTTGTGGCATCCCTGCACGGTCAGAGGCTCACGCCGGTGGTCTTGCTTGGACTTATAACCTCCCTCTACATATTTTTCCTATCCTTTATGACCACAGAGGTCAACAACCGCTGGCTCATAAGACACATTCCCAGCTTTTTGAGAACACCCTTTAGCCTCCTGCTTGCTCTTCTTTCTGGCTTTCTGGGTGCTCTTGGTGGATACTTTACCAACGAAGCCCTTGGCATAGTGGACCTCCATTTGCCTATGAGCAAAGCTCTGAGCCTGTCGGTCTTTCTTGGGCTTATGACCGCATCCCTTGGCTACCTGCTCTACAAGCTGGTATCCTTGCAAAGGAGGGAAGAGGAGAGCAAAAGGCTCTTGCTTGAGGAGCACATAAGGAACCTAGAGAGCCAGATAAGCCCCCACTTTATGTTTAACACCCTTAACGCCCTGGCAGAGCTTGTATACCAAGACCCTCGCAAGGCGGAGGAAGCCATACTAGCTTTGGCAAGCCTGCTAAGAAGAAGCCTATACTTTGAACCTCTTATAACCCTGGGAGAAGACCTAAACCTCCTCAAGGATTACTGGAAGGTCATAAGCCTGAGGTTTACTGGCAGGATTGACCTTGAGCTGCATGTGGATGAGAGATTATTGGACCTAAAAGTGCCAAAGTTTTCCCTGCAGGTGCTTGTGGAGAATGCCCTAAAGCATGGGCTAAAGCTACGCCACGGCAAGGTGGAGGTAAGGGCATACCGAAGGGAGGGCAAGGCGGTGGTGGAGGTGGTGGACAACGGCGTAGGCTTTGAAGAGCTCAAAGAAGGCACTGGACTTTCTAATTTGAGGAAAAGGCTTGAGTTGTGCGGTGGAAGGCTGAGCTATAGCTCCTCCGAGGGTCTTACGGTCTTTAGGATGGAATTTGATGAAAGGTAAAAATCAGACCCCAGAGTGTGGAGTAGTGCCATACCAGATGGTGGCACGGGTGCATATGCTAATACTTAGTAAAAAAACTTACGGAGGTGAAAGCCATGCAACTACCTGAGTCTTTTAGGTTTATGAGAGTGGGATGGTGGATTGTTCACATAATAGGCATAACCCTGGTTTTCCTCTTGGGCAGATGGACAGCCTGACAAAGACCCACCATGCCCATGCCTTGCCTCCTCCTGAAGGGGTCTCCCCCGCCCCTCAGGAAACTTTTAAGAGCCTTGAAGATGCCTACTTTTTGGGTTATGTGCCAAGGCCAGTGGCTCTCCTGTGCGTAGGGGAAAACCCGCTGGCAGTAGCTTGGCACATGCCCACAAACAAAGAGCCCTTTATGTATGCGGTAGCCATAGCAAGGGAAAACTACAGCCACGAGCTCCTACAGGCTGAAAGGGACTTTACTGTCAACTTTTTACCCTCGCAATACCTTGAGGACCTCCTCATTGCGGGCACCCATCACGGAGACAAGGTAAACAAGTGGGAACTTTTCAAACACATAAAGCCTCTGAGGGCTCTTGAGGTGGACGCTCTCATGGTGGCGCAGGCTCTGCTTGTGTATGAGTGCAGATACGAAAGGCTCTTGCCCTTTCCTGACCACAGCTTGCTCATAGGCAAGGTAGAGCTCATACACTACAAAAGGGGGCTAAAGCCAGAAAAGGTCAAATACCCACTCCACATGGGAAAGGGCTACTTCTCTGTAAACGCCAAAGCCCGCACTGGGACGAAATAAAAGGATACCTACCTTCCGAGCACACGTCTATAATTAGAGTTGATGAGGAAGAACATCTACAGGCTTTTTGGCTTTTCCTTGTTTGGGCTTGGGACGCTGGGCATATTCCTGCCTCTGTTGCCCACCGTGCCCCTGTATCTCCTTGCCATAATCTTACTCTCCAGAGCCTCCAAAAGGGACATAGTGAGGCTTAAAAAGCTACCCTTTCTAGGTAAAAGGATATACCCATACATCAAAAGGTCTGTAAAATACCTAAGAAGATGGAATACACCACCGCAAAGTTCATCCATCTGATAGGAATATTCGTATGGGCGGGAGCCTCTTCCTCTCTGGGACTTTTCATGCTCTACTCTATGAGAAGACCCACCGGTTGCGACCAGCACATACTTAGAAATTTCTACCGTTGGATGACAAACCTTGAGATAGCGGGCTTTGTGGTGGCTTTGACTATGGGGCTTTATATGCTACACCTTCTGAGGTATAAGTTTGACATAAACTGGCTAAACCACAAGATACCCTTTGTTCTTGGCGTGCTTTTGCCCCTTGAGGTGCTAAACTTCTGGTTTGTAAATATATACATACCCAAAGCAAAGGACAAGATGAAAGCCTACAGAAACTACGACCTCTTTAACTACATAGTGGCACTACCCCTTATAGTGGTCTCTCTGCTGGTTATATACTTGGCGGTGGCAAAGCCATGAGGGCGGTCTACCTCTTCAAAAGAGACCTAAGGCTCAAAGACAACAGAGGGCTCTCCATTGCATCAAAACACCACAAGGAGATAGTGCCCGTCTTTATCTTTGACAAGCATATACTTGAGGGGCTAAGGGTAGACAAAAAGAGACTTGGCTATCTCTTTGAGGCTGTTGCCCTTTTGTCTTCTAATATAAGGCTCTACTGCCTTCAGGGAAGCACAAAGGAAGCCCTAAGAGAGGTCTTTAGGGTGGCAAAGCCTACCCATCTGTACACCACTGCCTCCTACAGCTGGAGCGGAAGAGAAAGGAACAAGATTATAAAGAGCGTGTGTGAAGAATACGGCGTGGAGTATGTGGAGGTCTTTGAAAACTTCCTTGCCCTACCGGAGGTAATACCTCAAAGGAAGGTATACACGCCCTTTTACAAGGAATGGATACAGAGGGTGGACCTCTCGGAGTTTCAGCCCGCGCCCTTCAGCGTGCCGGACCTATCCCTGCCAACCCTTAAGGACCTCAACCTTGAGGTGGAAGAACCAAACCCCTTTCATCCAGAGGACTGCGAGCAGAGGCTAAAGGACTTTAATTTTGAGAGATACGAATATCTAAGAAACTACCCCGCAGTAGATGGCTCTTCAAGACTTTCTCCCTGCATAAGGTTTGGGGTGCTATCTCTAAGAGAAATCTTTAAGACCGCACAGGGCAGGAGCGAGCAGTTCATAAAGGAGCTTGCATGGAGAGAGTTTTGGTATCATATAGCCCTAAACTTTCCAGAGACCACAGAGCTTGAATTTCAGGAAAAAAGGAGAGGCATAAAATGGGAGAACAGGGAGGAGCATATAAGCTCCTTCCTTGAGGCACGCACGGGTTATCCCATAGTGGATGCAGGCATAAGACAGCTTGTTGAAGAAAAATGGCTTCACAACAGGATGAGGATGATAGTGGGCAGCTTTCTCACAAAGGTTTTGCTGGTGGACTGGAGGGTAGGAGAGAGGTTTTTCAAAGAGCATCTTCTGGACTACGACGAGGTGGTAAACGTGGGCAACTGGCAGTGGACCGCCTCCGTGGGTGCAGACCCCAAACCCTTCAGGCTTTTTAACCCCATACTACAAGCCCAAAGGTATGACCCACAATGTGAGTATATAAAAAGATACCTTCCAGAGCTTTCAAAAGTGCCATGCCCCATGTTGCACGACCCCCTAAGCCATACCCTTCCCTATCACAAGCCCATAGTCAACTACTACGAAAGGGTCCAGCTCACAAAAAAAGCCTACAAAATCTCTTCCCTTGACCAGTAGAAGTAAGCGGTATTATATTTAAGCTAGAACCATGGAATTGCTTATTAGCACTATAACAGTCATAGGAGCTGTGGTAGGTGTGGGAGTTTTCTTGCTTATGCATATAGACAAGAGAATAGACAGACTTCAAGAGGACATACACAAGCTGGATAAGAAAGTAGACGGAGTCAAGCAAGAGCTAAAGGAGGAGATACAGAGGGTTGAGGGAAAGGTGGAGGCATATAGGCAAGAGCTGAAAGAGGACATACAGAGGGTAGAGGCAAAGGTAGAAGCATACAGGCAGGAGCTAAAAGAGGACATACAAAGAGTGGAGACAAAGGTGGAAGCATATAGACAAGAGCTGAAAGAGGACATACAAAAAGTGGAGACAAAAGTGGAAGCATACAGGCAGGAGCTAAAAGAGGACATACAGGCTATCAAGCGAGAGCTAAAGGATGAAATTCAAAAAGTCGATGCAAAAGTGGAGGCAGTAAGGAAAGAACTTAAAGAAGAAATACATAAGGTAGACGCAAAGGTAGACTTCACACGCCAAGAGCTCAAGATGGACATAATAGAAACCAACAATAGGATAAGCCGCTTGGAGTCCGAGCTAAAGCAAGATATTAGGGAGATAAGGGTTGTGCTCTTTAAGATATTGGAGGTGCCTCAGAAAGAAGGTTAAATATTTAGGTAATCTCTCAAGGCCTTGGCACCCTCTCGACTAGTCTTAAGGGTTTCGTTTATATCCTTGAAGACCACCACATACTTACTTTGTTCTACGCTCTTTAGTTCTCTTACCTTGTTTAGGTTTACAAGATAAGACCTATGAACTCGGAAGAAGTTATAGGGTCTTAGCTGTTCCTCTATTTCATAGAGTTTTTTGCTTAGGGGTAGTAAGCCCTCTTTAGTTCTTACGCTTACCTCTCCCATCTCTGCCTGCACGTAATATATGTCTTCTGGGTTTAGAAACAATACCTTGTTGCCAAGTTTTGCTGGAATTATGGGGCGCTCCGCTTTTATGAGGTTGGATACCTGTTGAAAATTAGTTTTTTTCTCCAGCACTTTGTCTATGGCTTTGCTTAGGTCCTCCTGAGAGAAGGGCTTTAGAAGGTAGTCTACTGCAGAAACCCTAAAGGCTTCCAATGCATACTCGCCATAAGCGGTTGTGAAGATTATGTAAGGTCTGAGTCCCATGGAAAGCACTTCCTTCGCCAGGTCTATGCCAGTGCCATCAGGGAGCCTTATATCGAGGAATAGGACATCTGGGTGTTTTTCTTCTATAATTTTTAGGGCTTCTTCATAGGTGCCAGCTTCTGCTAATACCTCAAGCCTGCCGTCTTGAGCTATCATCCTCTTTAGCCTTTGCACTGCAAGGGGTTCGTCTTCTACGATAATTGCCTTCATGGCTAATATATTCCTACCCTTTACCTGCATTTTGTAGGGGCTTTTTTACATTTTATTGAGGGGGAGGGCTCCCCCACAAGGAAGAGCCTGCAATTTACAGCCTTAGAACTGATATGCAACATTTAGGTAGAAGCTCCTTCCTGGCTCTGGAACCTTTACGCCTGTTGCAAAGGGATTTCTCACATAGGAAAGGTAATCATAATACTTTTTGTCAAAGAGGTTCTCCACGCCTGCATTAACTGTAAAGCCCTTGTAGTTTACGCCAGCCTTGAGGTTCACAATAGCCCATCCGGAGGTTTTTTGTTCCCTTAGGTCTGAATCTACCCTATTTTGTGTTGCACTTGCCAGCATCTCTCCTTCCATATACCATATGCCTGTGTCGTATCTAATACCCAGCCTACCCTTAAGCGGTGGCACTTCTGCCACATCTTTGTCGTTTATGCCTATGGCGGGCTTTCTATCTTTACTGCCCTCTACATAGCTGGCACCACCAATTAGGTAAAGGTCTCTCCAAATATTGTATGTGGAGCTTAGTTCAAATCCCCAAAAACGTGCATCGGTGTTTGCATAAGTCATGGCTCTGGCGCCAACTGGAGCAACCATTGGCATAGGGTTCACCACAGGTTTGTTGTTAACAGTTATATAGTCCTGCACATAGCTAACAAAAAGGGTAGCCTTTGTTAAGGACTTCTGAGTTTGATGCTTTAATCCAAGGTCCAGCTCAAGGTTCTTAGAGGGCTTTAGGCTGGGATTACCAACCCACGCACAGTAGAAGTTGTTCTGTGCTGGATTACACATCATAGCCCTATTGAGGGCAAAATATCTTTCCTGTGGGTCTGGGACTCTTACCGCATAGCCTATACCCGTAAACAGTTCAAGCTCGGGTGTAAGGTTGTAAAAGAGTTGAACATTTCCAGAGGGATAGGTGTCTGTTTTTGAGGTGCTTCTTGTATTGTGGTAGGCGTAGTATAGGTTTGTGTTTGCCTTTGAAGAATCCGCCTCGCTTTTTGTGTTGTCAAGCCTCAAACCGGCAACTAGCCTTAGTTTTTGAGTCAGGGATTTTCTATACTCTCCATACAGCCCTATGTTGGTTATATCTACATCGGGTATTATATACTGCCTGCCATAGGTGCCAGCCATCTGATTCCACATGTAGTTTACCGCATCCCAGTTTCTCCTATAGGCTTCAACACCAAGGGTAAAGTCCGCAACCTTTGCCTCTACTCTTCCGCCGTAGGTTTTGGTTTTTGCATCCGTAGCCATAGAGTAAGGTCCTGATGGATTTCCCATAAAGGTTCTATACCTGTTGTCCATCCAGTGGTCTACTTTTGTGTAGTAAAACTGAAAGTCAAGAGATTTAAGCAGGTCTGATATCTTTCCTACCTTATAATTCAGGTTAAACCTATCCGTTTTGTCATATATGGCATCCATCATAAGGGCTGGATATAGCACATGCCTTGCATCCTGCCTCGTGTAGCCTATCTCAAACTCATGGTTTTCTAAGGGCTTAAAGCCAAACTTAGTCCAGTAGGTATTTATCTCAAAGGCTTTGGAGTTTACATACTGTGGTTTGTAGTTTGCATACTCTGTTATCCTTTTGCCATCTCCGTCCTTGTAGGGCTTGGAATACTTATAGGAGTAGCCCGCAAGTCCGTAGAACCTCTCATCCCTGTAAGAGACAACTGGCGAAAAGTTCCTGAAGTCAAAGGAGCCCACCGTTGCGTTGAGCTTTAGTCTAAAGCCCAGTTCTGGTTTCTTGGTTATTATGTTAACAAGTCCTCCAAGAGAGCCCTGATGCCTTATGTCAAAGGGACCCTTTATAACCTCTATCCTTTCCACCTCGGAAAAGTCCACATGAAAGGCGGGTGGGTCCATCCTGTTGGGACATGCTCCATGCACTTCTGCGTCATCAATGAGCACATTGATGTTATCCCTCTGGAAGGCACGAATTACCACATCGTTGGCTATACCACCTTTTCTTATCTTGCTAATACCCTCCAGCTTCTGAAGAGCCTCTCCCACATCCTTTGCAAAGGACTCTCTTACCTCTCTTATCTCAAGACTGTCTTCAAAGGTTTCCCTCTTGCCCTTTACTTCTACCTCTTTTAGCAGAAGTTCTTGGGCAAAAACTGGAAAACTAAAAACTGCACCAAGAAGAAAAGCCCTTTTCATTTCTATACCTCCTTACCAAGATATGACCCTTACCCTATCCTCAGACAAAAGACCAAACATCACATCCGGCTTTCCAAACTCTGCACCCTTGATAAGCTCTTTAACTCCCAGCATATTGGCGCAGTGCGGGCATATATACACCTTTCCACCTTTTGCTATAAAGTCTTCGAGCATTTTCCTTGCCTGAGAGGGCTTTGCCTTTGCATCCGCAAGCCTAACACCCTCAGAGTTAAGCCATATGACTGTAGGGTTTCCCCTTTCAAGGGATACACTTGCAAACCTGATTGCCATGACCGCCGAGGGCGCCTTGTCCCTTGTGAGGTTTACCACCACAGATATGTTGTCGCCAGCCTTTTGCTGGTGCATGTGCTTCTCTTGAGACCAAGATGGCACAAAAACTGAAGGTATAAGACTAAGCACTACCGATAATATTAACGCCTTTACTCTCATTATTTTACCTCCAATTTAGCGTTATAATTAACATTATAGGCTATGCTATGATGCTTGTCAAGGTTCAAAGAAAGTTAGCGATTACTTATAGACCTTTCTCCTAAAGAGGTCCTTAGGAGATATAAGCCTTTCAAGGAAAACCCTGCCCTCCAAGTGGTCCAGCTCGTGCTGTATAACCACCGCTTCAAAGCCTTCTGTATCAAACTCCACAAGGTTTCCCCTTTGGTCAAGGGACCTTACCCTTATCCAGTAATACCTTTTTACATTGCCCGTGTAGTCTGGCACGCTTAGGCAACCCTCTCTTACCACAAGCTCGCCCTCGTGTTGGACTATCTCGGGATTTATTAGCACCATAAGCCCATGGCTTAGCTTGTTTTCCTTGTGTTTGGAGTTAGATGTATCCACCACTATTATCCTCTTGTGAACCCCCACCTGTGGAGAGGCTATGCCCACGCATCCGGGAGAGGTTTTCATGGTGTATATTAGGTCTTCAATAAAGCTGTCCAACTCCTTGTCAAAGGAAACCACCTCAAGGGAAGGAACTTTTAGCCTCTCATCCGGATAGGTTATTATGGGTAGTCTTCTCATAGCCTTTCCTCCTCCTCCCTCTCCACACTTATATCAACGCCCAGCAGGTCCTTTAACCTCTCCATCTCAAGCCTTAGAGCCTCCTCTGTCTCCTCTTTGCCTTCGGCCTCTATAACCATCACATATAGGCTTCCCCTCTTTTCCGTTCTAAGGTCGCTTATATTTAAGCCAAGGTCTGCAAGGATTGAAGAAACCCCGTAGACTATCCCAGGCTTATCAGAGCCAAAGAC
>JAXSPD010000007.1:0-42813 GCA_037926845.1 Candidatus Pampinifervens yunnanense
AAGTGCTTATTGCTGCTTCCGTGGTGGAGATGTCTACAAGCAGAGCTTTGGATCTTGGGGTGCGTTGGCAAGCCATAGGTTCAAAGGGAGGTGCTGGCTTTGGCGTGGGAAGTGTTCAAGACCTATACAGTTCCATACTTGCAGGAAACTTTGTTTTAGGCTTTATAAACAACGTGGGAAGGACTATAACCATAGGTGGGTCTACCCTCTTTTTCCCAGACCTCGTGCTTTTATTTTCTTTGCTTGAAAAGGGCACAGGCTTTAACCTTATTTCTAACCCCAAGGTGTTGACCCTTGATAACCAACCTGCGGAGATAAAGGTGGGTCAGGTTGTTCCCTTTGCCTCGGGAGTAAAGTTTGACATAAACGGACAGCCTGTGATAACCTACGACTATAAGGAGGTGGGACTTGACCTAAAGATAACGCCTACCATATCAGAAAACAACCTAAGGCTTGTAATAGGACTTCAGGTTCAAGAAATAGTGGACTTTATAAGACCACAGGTAGGACAACTCAGCTATGCGGTGCCTGTGACCTCCAACAGACAGGTGAATTCAGATGTGGTAGTGGAAAACGGACAGACCATAATCATAGGTGGACTTGTAAGCACTAGGAGTATAAACACTCAGGAGGGTGTGCCAGGTCTAAAGGATATACCCCTATTTGGTAGGCTTTTCAGAAGGGACACTCAAACAGAGGATAAGGTGTCTTTGTTTATCTTCCTTACACCCTATGTGGTGGAAAACCCAGAAGAACTCAGCAAAATAACAGAAGAACATCAAAAGTTGGCAGAAGAGTTGAGAAAACTTATGGAGAAGCAAAGGAAGAATGAAAGGAATAATCCTTAAGATGTCTTTTCTGCTTTTGTTCCTATTCCTGCCCCTTTTGGTCCTTCTTACGCTGCCCAAGTTTCTTTTGCTTGACAGATCGCTATCAAAAAGTGGCTTATACCTTACCGCTCAAGAGGTAAAGGAGGGACTTGCCTCCATTAGCCTAAGGAATGTGAACATATATGACAAGACCTCAAAGCTTGTGGGTTTTGACAGTCTAAAGATTTCCATAGATCCCCCTGGGATTAGTATATACGGTATGTGTCAAGGCAAAGGCTTTCAGGTGATTTGGTCCCCTTGGTCCAAAGCCCTTAAGACCCAGGACTTTACATGCCTTTCGGGATTTGAAAACTTCTCCGCAGACCTTACCATAAAAGAGGGCATATATGGACGGTTAAACATAAAGGGTCTTAACCTTGAAAATATGAAGGTGGACCAGCTATACCTCGATATGCGTGGCAGAGTATTTACCGCAAGGGCAAAGGTTATGGGTTTTGAGCTTGTGGGAGATGGGCAAGTGATCTTTAACCCCTCCGCCCCGCTCAAGTCCAAGGTAAACGGTCAGGTTTCTGGGGGTGGCATGCGCCTTACCCTCTCTGGCACACTGGAAAAGCTACAGCTCATGAGATAAAATTTAACTCTCTTGGACATAGGGATGGAAGTAAAGATATTTGTAAACGGAAGGGAAATAAGGCTAAAGGACTATCCGAAAAGGGTGCTTTATAACCTTATAGAAGGCTATGTAAAGAGCCTTAAGCTTGAGGATCCTCCAAGGGAAATAGAGGTTCATGTTAAGCTCAAGCAGGAAGATAGTAGAGACCCTTAGCTTTGAAGTGGAAGAAGACAAGGAAGGCTTTAGGTTGGACCAATTTCTATCGCAGGCCTATCCCGACTTTTCTAGAAGCTATCACCAAAAGCTCATAGAAGATGGTTTTGTATTTCTTGATGGCTTTGAGGCAAGAAAGCCCTCAAAGAAACTCAAAAGGGGCAACTTAGTGACCCTTCTAGTGCCAGAGCCAGAGCCCCTTGAGATAGCGCCAGAGAATATACCGCTTAACATAATCTACGAGGATGAAGACCTTCTTGTGCTTATAAAACCCTGCGGTCTTGTGGTGCACCCATCCCCGGGATACACCTCTGGAACGCTTGTGAACGCACTTCTTTATCATGTTAAAAGCCTCTCCTCCATAGGTGGTGTGGAAAGACCGGGCATAGTCCACCGGCTTGACAAGAACACCATGGGACTTATGGTGGTGGCAAAAACTGACTTGGCACATAAAGGTCTCTCAGAACAGTTCAGAGACAGACGAGTGCAAAAGCTCTACAAGGCAATAGTGAAAGGGGTCCCCGATTGGGACTATAGGAATATTGAAGCACCCATCGGAAGGCATGCGGTGGACAGAAAAAGGTTTGCCATAAGGGAGGAAGGTAAACCTGCAAAGAGCGAGGTGTGGGTCTTGGAGCGCTTTCCCCGTCAGGACATAAGCCTGCTTAAAGTAAAAATTCACACGGGCAGGACTCATCAGATAAGGGTGCATCTATCCTCTCTAGGATTTCCTATCCTGGGAGATTTTACATACGGCTTTAAGAGAAATTCTGTGGACCTCAAAATCCTTGAGGTCATAGATGAATGCCACATGCTTTTGAGTTATCAGCTTGCCTTTGATCATCCCAAAACTAAGGAGTTTATGAGTTTTCAGATAGAAGACCCAGAGCCCTTTAGAAGGGCACTAACTCTCATAAAATATTTGGAGGAAAAGGCTTCTTAGTCTTTGTATACTACCTTCTCCGCCAAGGACCTGTCTGAGCCTGCCAAAGGCATGTAGCTGTCTATACTTCCAATTTTCCTCCCTTTTGATGGACTTTAGGAACTCACAGAGATACTTAGGGCTCTTTTGCACCAACTCTGGCACTGCTTGCTCCTGCAGTATAAGGTTTGTTAGGGCTATATGCCTAACCTTTACAAGAAGCCTACCAAGTAGGTATGTTATGGGGCTAACTCTGTAGAAAACCAGGTGGGGAGAACCCAAAAGGCTTGCCTCAAGCTCCGCAGTGCCACTGGCAAGAAGCGTAAAATCCGCATAGGCCATGAGATTGTAAGATGCTCTATCCATCTCCCTATGAGTTATGACCTTTACGGGAAAGTTCCCAAGATGCACCTTTATGTATTCTGCAAAACTATTAAAAGTGGGGATTGCTATGGGGATTTCTGGTCCTAGGCATTTAAGCACTTGCCTCAGGTAAGGTATGTGCCTTTTTACCTCACTCCAGCGACTCCCCGGTAGTAAGGCCATGTATCTGTCAAAACCCAAGAATCTTTTGACCTCTTCCTTGCTCATGTTGGGCTTTGCCAGATCCACCAGGGGATGTCCCACAAAGTGCACATGAAAGCCTTTCCTTTGATACCTTTTATAGAAGTCCACCTCAAAGGGTAGGATTACCACAAGATGGTCCACAAACTCTGCAATAGTTTTAGCCCTGCCTTCCTTCCATGCCCAGACCTGAGGGGAGATAAAGTAGACTATCTTTTTCACCCTCCCCTTAGCTTTTTTAAGCAGAGGCAGGTTAAAGGCGGGCGCATCGCATAACAAGAGCACATCCATCTTAGGAAGTATCTCTTCAATCCTTTTCCAGAGTTTGTATACATAGGGAACCTTTGGTATGGCTTCTACTATGCCTACAACCGACAGGTCTTCTATATGCGCTACGCTTTTAAAACCTATGGAGTCAAGCCTTTCATCGGTTATACCCATAAATTCTATACCACTGATTTCTTTAAAAATCTCATATATGTAGTTGCTGGCGGAGCGCTCCCCAAGGGAAACGAAGACCTTCATACAGACTGGGCAAAGATACCAAAAATTCCCTGTCCCTTCCTTTCAACCCTTACCCTTATATTCCCAATTTCCATAAAAAGGGCATAAGATAGCTCCACTCTGCCAGAACTCCATACGCTTATGTACCGGTCTGCGTAGCACCTCCCAAGCTCATTCCTAAAGGTAGCCTTCAGATAAGCTCCATCGTGGTGCTCCATAACTTCTGTAAAAACCACCTGCATATAGTTATTTTCCTCTATTGCCTCTTGCCAGAGGCTTTCAAGCTCTGGCACCTCCAACTCCAGCTTTAAGCCAAACTCTAGGTCTTCTGGGTCTGCTTCCTCTAGAAGGCTATGTATGCTCCCTTCAAGGGTAGAGCAAAGGGTTCCGAGCTTTGAAAGTGCCTCTTCTCTGTAGTTTTCCTGTATGGGCATAGAAAGATTATACACTTAGTCAACTTTTAGAACCACCTTTCCAAAGTGTTTTGAGTTTTCCAAATACCTGTGAGCCTCCTGAGCCTCTTCCAGTGGAAAGACCTTGTCCACAACAGGCTTTAAAAGACCTCTTTCAAAAAGCTCCGTTATCTTAAAGAGGTCTGCCCTTGGACCCATATAAACGCCAAGTAGCTCTATTTCACGCACAAAGATATATCTTATGTCTATCTGTGCCTGTGAGCCTGTGGTAGTGCCAAAAAAGACCAACTTTCCACCTCTTTTTAGACACTCCACGCTTTTCCAAAAGGTTTGCGTTCCCACATGGTCTACCACTATGTCTACTCCTTCCTTAAAAAGCTCTCTGACCCTTTTGACCACATCCTCTTGGTAGTGGTTTATGACCATATCCGCACCAAGCTCAAGGCATCTTTTGGCTTTCTCCTCTGAGCCCACGGTGGCTATAACAAAAGCTCCAAAGAGTTTTGCAAGCTGGATGCCTGCCACTCCCACACCAGAGGAGCCTCCCCATATGAGCACTCTGTGGTAGGGCTTTATGTGGGCTTTGTTAACCAGAGCGTTCCACACAGTCAAAAAGGTGAGAGGATAGCTACTTGCCTCTTCAAAGCTGAGGTTCTTTGGCTTTTTTATCACATTCCTTGCTGGGACGCTTATATACTGGGCGTAGCCTCCCTTTGACCTAAGACCTATAATGTCGTAATGCCTGCAGTGATTGTCCTGACCTGACTGACACTCATAACACACACCACAGGAAAGCCCCGGTGCCACCACCACCTCATCACCCTCTTTTATGTCCCTTACAAGACTTCCCACTTTTTCCACCACCCCGCTTATGTCTGAGCCAAGTATGTGAGGAAGCTCTGGCTTTATGGCAAGTGCTCCAGTTCTTACCCATATATCAAGGTGGTTCAAGGCAACTGCCTTTATGCGCACCAGCACCTCATCTTCCCTTACCTGTGGCATAGGAAAGTCTTCCACAAGCCTTAATTTTTCTGCACCACCAAAGTCTTCAAGTAGGACCGCTCTCATGGTATGCTTATTATACTATGCGTATAGAGGACCTAAGACATTCTGCTTGGCGTTTCAATGAGAGGTTGAGCTTTATAAAAAACAGGGGGCAGGTTTTGACCGAAGAGTATGAGCCGGTGGTAAAGGAGATAATCCAAAGGGTTCAAAGGGAAGGCGACAAGGCTATTTTGGAATACACCAAGAAGTTTGACGGAGTGGAGCTCTTGCCCGAAACTATGGAAGTCCCTTACGAGGAGCTTGAGAGGGCTTATAACGAGATAGAGGAAGATGTAAGGTCCGCCCTTGAGATTGCCCATGAGAGGATAAGGAGGTTTCACGAAAGGCAGTTAGAAAGGAGCTTTTTCACAGAAGAGGAGGGTATTGTCCTTGGCAATAGGGTCTTACCCCTTGAGAGGGTGGGTATATATGTGCCTGGTGGGAAGGCGGCATATCCCTCTACCGTGCTTATGAACGCAGTGCCTGCGGTGGTGGCGGGTGTGGAAGAAGTTATTATGGTCTCTCCAAAGCCTAACCCCTATACCCTTGCCTCCGCCTTTATAGCAGGAGTAAGCAGGGTATACCAGATTGGTGGTGCTCAAGCTGTTGCAGGGCTTGCCTTTGGAACGGAAAACCTCCCCAAGGTGGACAAGATAGTAGGTCCTGGAAACATATTCGTAGCCCTTGCCAAAAAGCTCCTTTACGGCGTGGTAGACATAGACATGATAGCGGGACCCTCTGAGATACTCATAATAGCGGACGGTAGTGTAGACCCCAAGTGGACTGCCTCTGACCTTCTGTCTCAGGCGGAGCACGATGAGCTTGCTGGTGCCTTTGTCATAACCACCGATGAGGAATACGCAAAGGAGATTGACCACTGGGTCAAGAGGCTCCTTGAGGACTTCCCAAGAAGAGAAATAGCCCAAAAGTCCATAGAGAGGTTTGGCACCATTTTTCTTGTGGAGGACCTTTACCAAGCCTGCGAGGTAGCAAACCACATAGCCCCCGAGCACCTTGAAGTGCTCACCGAAGACCCCTTTTCCCTGCTGCCCTACATAAAGCACGCAGGAGCCGTCTTCCTTGGGAAATATGCTACAGAGCCTTTGGGGGACTATGTGCTTGGACCAAATCACACCCTTCCTACTGGAGGAACTGCCCGCTTCTTTTCACCCCTTGGCGTGTATCACTTCCTAAAGAAGAGCTCCGTCATATACCTCTCCAAGGAGGGTTTTGAAAGGGTAGCACAGCCCGCCGAAAGCATAGCAAAGGCGGAAGGGCTATACGCCCACTACTATGCGGTAAGGGTGAGGAGGGAGCTATGAAAGGGCTAGTGCTTTTTGCCCTCCTTTTGCTTTCCGCCTGCGCTCCTCTCGTGTGCCCCGAGGGCGATGACATAAAAAGGACCTACTCGGAGTTCGGTGCACCAGCTTCTTATACCGCAGACCTATCCCTAAGGTATGGCTTTATCAGAGTGCCTATAAGGGTTCAAAAGTCCGAGGGTAAGTTTACTATAATGGGAGAGGGAAAGAGCGCAGAAATTTCTCTAAACAACCTTTGCGTGGCCGGGGCTTGCATTGACCTCCCAGTGAACCCAGATGGTGTGCTTTTTGGTAAGGTGCTAAGAGGCGATGAAAAGATGGGCTGCTCTACCTCTGGTGTATACTTTGAGAGGGATGATGGTATCTTTAGGTCAAAGTATGTCTTCAAGGATGGAAAGCTAAGCCTTGCGGAGTTTTATGATACCAAAAAGGATAAAAGACTTGTTTTAAGCTACCTTGAATGGTCTAGGGAAGGCTACGCCAGAGCCATAAGGGTCCAGACAGAAAACATGTCCTTTCTGCTTACCGTTGATGGTATAAAATTTTAGCCATGTATCCTGTATTGATAGAGATATTTGGCATTAAGATATACACCTACGGTGTGTTAGTTGCCCTTGGTGCCCTTATAGCCTATTGGCTTCTGCTGAGGTTTGCCAGAAGAGAAGCTATGAACCCCAACCATGTGGAGAACACCCTCCTTTTGGCTCTATTTCTAGGTATAGTGGGGGGCAGGATCTCCTATGTGATAGAGCATCCTGAACAGGTCCAGAGCATCAAAGATATACTTTCCATATGGAACGGTGGCATGGACTTCTTTGGTGGTCTTGCTGGTGGGGTTATGGGCGCTCTTATAGGCATAGTTAAATACCGCCTACCCTTTTGGAAAACTGCAGACATGGCGGTGGTTGCCCTCAGCATAGCCCATGCCATAGGAAGGCTTGGTTGCACCTCTGCGGGTTGTTGCTATGGAAAGCCCTTCCCAGTGGATGGCTCTACCCTTCCGGGTCTCCACCTTTCTGATAAGTTTCCCTTCTTTTATATGGTTTTTCCACCTGGTGCGGTGGCGCCCCCTTATATGCCTCTTTATCCGACCCAACTTATGGAGTTTGTAGGTCTTTTCGTAATATTTCTTGCTCTCCTCTTTGCCTATAGGAAAAAGCCCTTTGACGGCTTTGTATTCTCCCTTTATATGCTACTTTATGGCTTTTTGAGGTTTGTCCTTGAGTTTTACAGAGGCGTAACCCCTCCCATACAAGGTATAGGTCTTACATGGAACCAGTTGGTTGCCCTCGCTATGATTGTTACTTCCGTCGTGCTTGCTCTATGGCTCTTGAGGGAGAAAGCTCATGAAAAAGTGGTTTAGAAGGGTATTAATCTTTGGCATAATAATTCTTGTGCTTGGATTTTTAAGCTCTTTACTTTCAAGGCTCCCAGTGGGCGATAGGGTAGCGGTCATCAAGGTAAACGGAGCTATCCTTGAGCCCGATAGGATAGTTTCAAAGATACAGAAGGCAAAGGAAGACAAAAGTGTAAGGGCTCTCGTGTTAAGAGTAGACAGCCCCGGCGGTTCTGTGGGAGCATCTCAGGAAATATACAGAGCCCTTGAGGACTTTAAAAGCTCTGGAAAGCCCCTTGTGGTCTCCATGGGAAATGTGGCAGCCTCTGGGGGCTATTATATCTCTGCACCCGCAGACCTTATCTTTGCCAACCCCGGCACCATAACGGGCAGTATAGGGGTTATCATTCAGCACACAGAGATAAAGGACCTTTTTGAAAGGTTGGGCATAAAAACTACTGCCATAAAGACGGGCAAGTTTAAAGACACCCTTTCTCCCTTTAGAGACCTCACGCCAGAGGAGAAGGAATACCTACAAAAGACCATAGAGGACGCTTACGAGCAGTTTCTCCAAGCCATATTGAAATACCGTTCAAAGAAGATAAGCGAGCAAAAACTCAGAGAAATAGCGGACGGTAGGATATTCACGGGCAGGGTTGCCAAGGAGCTTGGTCTCGTGGATGAGCTTGGGAACCTTCAGGATGCCATAAACAGGGCAAAGCAGATGGCAGGCGTGCCACAGGCAAGGGTCTTTTATATGGAAGACAAGAAGGGGCTTATTAGAAGGCTTATGGAAGAAGACTTTGAAGGTTTATTGAGCCAATACACTCTAATGATTTACTATCTTATGAAATAACGTGCCCGGGGGGACTTGAACCCCCGACCTTGGGTTCCGGAGACCCACGCTCTATCCAGCTGAGCTACGGGCACTCTTGGGAATATAATATACACATGTTTAGGGAAAGGGTCAAAAGCTTTCATTTTGTGGGCATAGGTGGTATAGGCATGAGCGGTATAGCTCAGATACTCCTTGAGCTGGGCTACAAGGTCTCTGGGTCAGACCTTAGAGAAAACAAAAACACTGAACTACTTAGAAGAAAGGGAGCAGAGGTTTACATAGGGCACTCAGAGGAAAACCTGGGCAAGGCTCAGGTGGTAGTTTACTCCTCTGCGGTTTCTGAAGACAACCCAGAGATAAAAAAGGCAAAAGAGTTGGGTATTCCCGTTATACCAAGGGGCGAGATGTTGGCGGAGCTTTTCAGACTTGGAGAAGGCATTGCGGTATGCGGTTCTCATGGCAAGACTACCACCACCTCCATGATAGCCCACGCCTTTCATGAGGCGGGCTACGACCCTACGGTGCTAATAGGCGGTGTGCTACAGAGGTTTGGCTCTAACGCAAAGCTGGGGAAGGACAAGCTCATAATCTCCGAGGCAGACGAAAGCGACGGCAGTTTCCTAAAGCTACTGCCCACGGTGGCGGTGATAACCAACATAGACAAAGAGCATATAGGCTTTTATAGGGACCTTGAGGACATAAAGCAAGCTTTCCTCAGGTTTGCGGATGCGGTGCCCTTTTATGGCTTTGTGGTGCTAAACGCAGAGGACGAGAACTGCAGATGGGTGGCAGAAAGGACCCACAGGAGAGTGGTGAGCTTTGGTCTTGAGGGTGCAAACTACAGCGCCAAGAAGCTTAGGATCATAGAGGGTAGGTATGCCTTTGAGGTATGGCGCCTCGGGGAAAGGATAGGCGAAGTGCACCTTGGTGTGCCTGGCAAGCACAATGTTTACAACGCCCTTGCCTGCATTGCAGTATGCAATGAAGCTGGTTTGTCCTTTGAACATGTGGCAAAGGCTTTAGAAGGTTTTAAAAACGCAGAAAGACGCCTTGAGCTAAAGGGCTACTTTAACGGTGCACCCGTCTACGATGATTATGGACATCATCCAACGGAAATAAGGGCGGTCTTAAGCGCCATAAGGGACATGCATCCAGACAAGCAAACTTTGCTTGTGTTCCAGCCTCATAGGTATTCTAGGACCCACTATCTTTTTGAAGACTTTGTCCGTGTTCTTAAGGATGTGGATACATGCCTTCTTACAGACATATACCCTGCTGGAGAAGAAAACATACATGGGGTCAAGGCGGAAGACCTTGCCCTAAAGGCGGGTTGTGTCTATTGTCCTACAAAGGAGGACCTTTTTGAAATGCTTGAAGGAAAGGTATCCGATAGCCATGTGATACTATTTATGGGTGCTGGTAGTATATCAAGATGGTGTGAAGAGTTCCTGGCACTGAAAAGGGCATGAAAGGCATTTCTGGAAAAGAATGGGTTTTGCTAAGCAACCTTATTAGACCGGAGGAAAGCCTTACCAAAAGGTTTGGCCTTTTAAAGGCTCAGATACTGGCTAACAGAAACCTTAACGAAGAAGACCTTGATAACAAGCTCCGTAGGCTAATCCCACCCTTTAGCATTCCCAACATACAGGAAGCGGTAGATATTATAGCAAGCTGTATAAAAAAGGGCAGGAGAATAGTGGTCTTTGGGGACTATGATGTGGACGGTATAACTGGCACTGCCATACTCTACGACCTTCTTAAGAGGGCTGGCGCAAAGGTTTTACCCCTCCTTCCTTCAAGAAAGAGAGGTTACGGTCTTACAAAGGACCTCGTGATAAAGCTGAGCAGGTATGCGGACCTTCTCATCACCGTAGACAATGGAAGCACCGCTGCAGAGGAACTTAGCTTCTCCACCATACCTGTTATAGTGTTTGACCACCACAACCTAGCAGAGGAAATGCCAAGGGCACTTGTGGTAAACCCGAAGCTGAGTCAAGAGGAACAGCTAAGGGCACTATCCTCTTCTGGGCTTGTATTTTATGTGTCGGCACTCCTTAGGAAAAGTTTGGACCTTGACCTAGATGTCCGTCATTATCTTCATCTTGCCTCTATGGGGACAGTGGCGGATGTTATGCCCATGAACCTAGTAAATAGAATAATAGTTTCCAACGGTATAAGACTGCTGAACCATGTTTTAAGGGGAGGCTTTCATGCGCCTGGCATAAGACTTCTTATGGAAAGGTCTGGTATAAGGGATGAAGTTAGCTCGAGGGACATAGCCTTTTCTTTGGCTCCTAGGCTCAACGCCCCCGGTAGAGTTGCCAAACCCTATGTGTCCCTAAAACTGCTTCTTGAAAAGGATGAGGAGAAGGCAAGACGCCTGGTGGAAAGGATAGATAAGCTAAACCAACAGAGAAGACAGCTAAGTCAGGTGGCCCTTGAGAAAGCTCTTGAGCAAGCCAGTGAGCAGACAGAGGAAAAGGTTATCATAGTAAAGCTAGAAGAGTGGGCCGGTGGTGTGGCTGGCATAGTGGCAGGTAGAATATCTGCCCTTTTTACAAGGCCGGCCATTGTCATATCCATAGGCAAAGAATATTCAAGTGCCTCCGTGAGGGGTGTAGAGGGAATGGATGTGCATTCAGTCCTGAAAAAACTTTCCCATCTTTTCATAAAGTGGGGGGGACACCCTACTGCAGCAGGCTTTACCATAAGGACAGAAGATATAGGTATGTTCGAAAGTCTAGCAAGAACCTATTTTTCAGAACTTACACCAGATAAGGGCAGACTATACATAGACATGCCAATACCCTTTATGCGTGTGGATGAAAAACTCTACAAGACTATAGGGGAGTTGGAGCCCTATGGTGAGGGTTTCCCCGAGCCCCTTTTTCTCTCTGAGCCTGTCCATCTTAGGCTTGTGGGAGGTGGTAAGGATAGATTGTTGCTGAAGGTGGATGGCTTTAACCTAATCTCTTGGGATACTGCCATAAACGGGAAAGTTCCGCTCCTCTCAGCAAAGCCCAGAAGGGTGGTATATCAACCAGACAGAAGAAGGCCAAATACGCTATTACTCATAGACATGGAGGATTAAGGTGGCTCTGGGGAGAAGTCACGACTTTGTAAACCTTCTTGCTCTTCCTGCATGCCTTTACTTTTTGCCAAGGGAGTTTTATATTCCCTTTACCGCTGGCTACCTTGTGGGGACTTTTCTTCTGTCCCCGGACCTTGACCTTCCTCGTTCAAAACCCTCAAAGAGATGGAAGACCCTTAGGCTAATCTGGAGACCTTATCAGGCTCTTTCAAAGCACAGAGGTGTCTCCCACGTGCCACTTTTGGGCACCCTTGTCAGACTTGCCTACTTTTCTCTCATGCTCCTGTTTTTCTACTTTGTTCTACTTGGTATTTCCTCTAAGTATGCGCCAGAGCTAAAGGAGTTTCTTTTGAGCCTGGACCCCCTTGAGTTTTTTTCTGAGCTTGCCCAGAGGGAGTGGTTTTTTTACTTCGTGCTTGGCGTAGTCCTCTCTGAGATTTTCCATGTGCTTTTGGACCTTTTGACCAGCACCCTCAAAAGGTTTAAAATATAAAAGGTGAGACTTTTAATACTTGCCTCTGAATCCAAAAGAAGGGTTCAGATATTAAGCATGCTGGGCTTTAAGTTTCTTGTTATACCTTCCTATGTGGAAGAGCCTCAATACGGCAAGCCCGTGCTAACTGCCAGAAGGTTAGCCTTTAAAAAGGCTTTTACTGTCTGGAAGGATTACAAGTTTGCCACCGTGTTGGGTGCGGACACTCTGGTGGTTTTGGGAAACAGAATAATGGGCAAACCCAAAGACAAAGAGGAGGCAAGGCAGATGCTTAAAAGCCTCTCTGGTAGATGGCATAGGGTCATAACTGGCGTCTGCGTAATATCTCCAGAGAAGAGGTTGAGTTTTCACGATACCGCCTGGGTAAAGTTCAGACCCATAGGAGAGGAGGAAATAGAGGAGTATGTTTCCACCGATGAGCCTATGGACAAGGCAGGAGCCTATGCGGTGCAGGGAATGGGTGCAAGGTTTGTGGAAAGGATAAGAGGCGATTTCTACACGGTTATGGGACTCCCCGCAAGTAAAACCTACAGGGTGCTAAAAAATGTTTTGGATTAGTCTCTTGATCCTTTTTGTGTGTGGCTGTTCTGCGTTGGTAAACAAAGAAGACAGCAAAATGGACATAGGCGGTGGAATGCAAATACAGATACAGCACAGGAGGTAAGCCATGCCATTAAAAACAGGCGATAGAGCAAAGCCCCTTGAGCTTCCTGACAAGGATGGGAATTTCTATTCCCTTGAGGATTTTCATGGCTACAAACTCCTTGTCTTTTACAAGGTCACCTGCGGTGCCTGTCAGCTCACGCTGCCCTTTGTGGAAAAACTTCACAGACTATATGGAGACAAGGTGGCTGTGCTGGGCATAGCCCAAGACCCA
Organism: Candidatus Pampinifervens yunnanense; assembly: GCA_037926845.1. Lineage (GTDB taxonomy): Bacteria > Aquificota > Aquificia > Aquificales > Aquificaceae > Pampinifervens > Pampinifervens yunnanense. The sequence goes on from JAXSPD010000007.1 coordinate 13,058, forward strand.
GAGCATGCAGTAGAGGAGTTTGCCAAAACCTATGGACTTAGCTTTCCACAGCTTATAGACCATCCTGACTACAGCGCCTCTGTGGACTACGATGTGCAGGTGGTGCCCACCATATACCTCATAGACCCAGAGGGGCTCATAGAGTTTGTAAGCCATTCCTTTGTGAAGGCAGACCTTCAAAAGCTCACGGGGATGTTGGCTCGCATAGCCCAGGCACCCCTTGAGGACATCTTCGCCGGTCAGCGCGTGCCGGAGCTAAAGCCTGGCTGAGGCTCCAGAAGCAGGCGTTAGGCTAACGCCATGAACTGTGATAGGCTAAAGGAGGTGGAAGAGAGAATTCAAGGGGCCTGTGAGCGCGCAGGAAAAAAGAGAGAGGAGGTCCTGCTCCTGGGAGCCTCCAAGTCTGTGCCTTCGGAAAAACTCAGGGATTTCTTCCACTGTGGTCTCAGAGCCTTTGGAGAAAACCGCGTCCAAGAGTTTTTGAAAAAATACGAAGACCTAAGGGACCTGTCCATAGACTGGCACTTCATAGGAAGGCTCCAGAGCAACAAGGTAAAATACATCATAGACAAGGTAAGCCTTATACACTCTCTTGATAGGGAAAGCCTATTGGAGGAACTTCAAAGCAGGGCGGGCAGGCTTGGAAAAGTTCAAGAGGTTCTCATAGAGGTCAATGTGGGCGGTGAGGAGACAAAAGGAGGCATTGAGCCTGAAGCTCTGAAGGAATTCTTTGAAAAATGCCTTAGGGTTAAAAATGTGAAACCTCTCGGACTTATGTGTATACCTCCCTATAGAGAAAACCCCGAGGAGGTGCGACCCTACTTTGCACTTCTGAGAATGCTAAGAGACCAGTTAGAGCAGGAGTTTGGTGTTAAACTGCCTCACCTCTCTATGGGCATGTCCCACGACTTTGAGGTGGCAATAGAAGAGGGCGCTACTATCGTAAGGATTGGCACTCTACTCTTTGGAAGCAGGGTTTAGGTAAACCTCCCTCACTGGGAAAGGTATCTTTATGCCCTCTTCCTCGTAGCGTTTTTTTAGCCTCTTTATAAACTCATGCCTCAGAAGGTGCTGGCTTCCGAAGTCCTTTGCTCTAAGTATCACATTAAAGTTTATAGAAAAATCTCCAAAGGCAGTAAGACGTATCATTGGCTCAAAGTCTGGCACTCCACCTTCTACTTCCCTCTGCACTTCTCTTGCCACCTCAAGGGTAACCCTTTCTACCTTTTCCAAATCGCTGTCATAAGAAACACCCACTGGCACTATTACAGATAGCTCGGGCTGTGGCATATGGAAGTTGGTAATTATAGAGGTGGATATTTTGGAGTTGGGCACTATTATGAGATTGTTGGCAGGCTGACGCAGGATGGTGTTCCTCCAAGTGATGTCTTCCACAAAGCCCTCTTCACCGCTTTCAAGCCTTATGTAGTCTCCCACCTTTATCTGTCTTGTAGCAAGCACATGAAAGCCTGCAAAGAGGTTTTCAAGAGTATCCCTTAGAGCCAAGGCTACCGCCAAACCTCCCACGCCAAGGGCGGTAAGTATGGGGGTTATGGCTATGCCAATCTTGTCCAGAGCTACAAGCAACCCCACTACAAGGACCAACACACGAGAAACTTGCACCACAAGAGAAGTGGCAGGTAGGTCCTCCTTGTAGTTTTTCATATATAACCGGATGGCGTTGCCTGCTAGTCTGGAAAGAAAAAGGGAAAAGGCAATTATGGCTATAGCCCATAGGGCTTTGTTCCTCAACTCTGCAAGGTGGAGGGTTGTTGGCACATAGGTTGGTAGTAGATGAAGGACCAAGGCTATGGACAAGAGGGTAGGAATAAACCTTATGGAGCCTATGAAGAGTGAAAGTTTACTTGCGCCCTTGAACCTATTAAGCCCAGCGAACAGAGCCTTCTCTATAAGCAGTGCGGCTACCGGAATGGACAGTATAAAAATTAGGGCAAGTATGTGGTCGTGTTTCACATATAGGATTATACTATCCGAACCTACCAGTTATGTAGTCTTCTGTTAACTTTTCTGCTGGTTGGGTAAATATCTTTTCTGTGCGGTTGAACTCCACAAGCTCCCCAAGATACATAAAACCCGTGTAATCTCCTATTCTAGAGGCTTGCTGTAGGTTGTGGGTCACTATTACTATTGTTATGCGCTTTTTCAGCTCTACTAGCAGGTCCTCTATTTTGGCGGTGGATATGGGGTCAAGGGAGGCTGTGGGCTCGTCCAACAGGAGCACATCGGGCTCTACCGCTATAGCTCTTGCTATGCATAGCCTTTGCTGTTGACCGCCCGAGAGAGAAAAGGCACTTTCCTTGAGCCTATCCTTTACCTCATCCCAAAGGGCAGAATCCTTCAGAGCCTTTTCTACCCTATCCTTTAGCTCTGTGCCCTTTATACCCTTTAGACGCAAGCCAAAGGCCACATTTTCAAATATGGACATGGGAAAGGCAGTGGGCTTTTGAAAAACCATGCCTACCCGACTTCTAAGGTCTATAAGGTCCACATTGTTTTTAAGAATGCTCTCACCATTGAGTAGTATATCACCCTCATACCTTACGCCAGAGTAGACATCGTGTATCCGATTAAGGCATCGCAGAAAGGTAGTCTTGCCACAGCCAGAGGGACCTATAAGGGTTGTTATCTGCTGTGAGTATATGGGCATGTTTATATTTTTTAAGGCGTGGACTGTCTTATAGTAGAAGTTTAGTTTTTTTACCTCCATCTTGAGGGGCCACATCCCCTTGAGAGATTGCTTTTCCGCTTCTTGGGTAGTCTTCATGGTTATACCTCCTTCTGGGTTGTTCTCCTGCTGATAATCCACCGTGCAAGAAAGGAGAGTATAAGCACGGACAGTGTAAGAATGAAGGCTGCAGCCCAGGCTTGCTGGTGCCAGTAGTGATATGGTCCCATCACATAGTTAAAAACTGTCACCGTCACAGAGGCCATAGGTTTGCCAAGGTTTAGGCTTAGATAATTGTTGTTAAAGGATGTAAACAAAAGGGGTGCGGTTTCACCAGAAATACGGGCTACACCTAGGATTATACCCGTTATTATTCCAGCACGGGCAGACCTCATAACCACATACCTAACCACTTGCCAACGGTAGGCGCCAAGTGCATAGGCTGCCTCTCTGAGGGGTTGGGGCACAAGCCTGAGTATCTGCATAGTGGTGACCGCCACCACTGGAGCCATAAGAAAGGCTAAGGATACACCACCTGCAAAGCCGTTGAAATGACCTATAGGTTTTACAAGGATGGCATAGACCACCGCACCCATTATTATGGAGGGTGTGCTTACCATTATGTCGGTTACATTTCTAAGAAGAGTGGAAAGCCTACTTTCTGAGGCATACTCTGCAAGGTATAGCCCTGCCAAAAGCCCAACTGGCACCCCAATTAGGGTGGCAAGCCCTACTAAAATGAGATGTCCCACAAAGGCTGGTCGCAGACCTCCGCCTTCCATGCCCGGCGGTGTGGGGTCAAGAAGCACAAGGTCTGGAGTAAGATACCTAAAGCCGTTTACCAAAAGGGCACCCAGTATCCAAAAAAGCCAGAAAAGCCCATACAGCGCCATAAGGGCGGACAAGCTTAGCATTATGAAACTTTTAACTTTTCTCCTTGTTTTCATACCTTCCACCTCTTTTCTAGCCTTAGCACCAGCAGTTTGGCAAGGGCAAGCATAAAGAAGGAAACCACAAACAAGAGCATGGAAAGATAGTATAGGGAGGAAAGGTATATGCTGGTGTCTGCCTCTGTAAACTGGTTGGCAAGAGCTACCGTTACCGTGGTAAAGGAGTCAAACAGGCTCTTGGGTATTTGGGGTGTGTTGCCGGCAAGGAAAGTGACCGCCATGGTCTCACCCAAAGCTCTGCCAGTGGAAAGCACAAGACCACCCGCTATACCTGGGGCGCTATAGGGTATAACCACCTTTCTGATTACTTCCCAGTGGGTGGCTCCAAGTCCGTAGGCGGATTCCTTCATAATGGCAGGCACCATATCAAAACTATCTCTTATTACGGAGGTCATAAAGGGTATAATCATTATGGAGAGCACCAAAACGGTTGTTAACACATCCACGCCAGTAGTGGCGCCAGAAAAGAGCTGTCCTATGAGTGGCAAACCTCCCAGCTTGTCCTGAAGCCAAGGCTCCACCTGTTGAGCCATTATGGGTGTAAGCACAAAAAAACCCCACATGCCGTATATGATGCTGGGTATGGCAGCAAGGAGCTCTATGGCACTGGATATTAGGGGCTTTAACCACTTGGGAGCTAACTCTGTAATAAATATGGCGATACCTATGGAAACTGGAATTGCCAGTATAACTGCCAAAAAGGTGCTTATTATGGTGCCCACCACCATGGTAAGAGCGCCAAAGTTTTCTGCCACCGGGTCCCAAGTGCTGTTTGTTATAAAACCTACAAAACCAAAGCGATGTATAGCCTCGCGTGCGTTTACATAAAGAATAAAGCCCATAAGTATTGGAAAAAGAAGGCCCAGAAGGAGGGCCGAGAAGCTCAAGACAGCGGTGAGGACTTTCTCAGTAAAGTGTCCTTTTGTTTGCTTTGAGCTTAACCTTTCTGTAGTGGCTTCCATCTCCATCTTCTATCCTCACGGTGCTATGCCATTTTCCTTCCAGTATTCAAAGATGAGGTTCTTCACATCCTTCGGCATGGGTATGTAGTTGAGCTCTTCCGCATACTTGTCGCCATTCTCATAAGCCCACTTGAAGAAGGTGGTGGCCTTCTTGGACCTTTCGGGTTGGTCCTTGGCAAGGAGTATAAAGGTAGCACCTGCTATGGGGTATGTTTCCTTGCCTGGTTGGTCTGTTAGCACCTCATAGAAGTGCTTGGATTTATCCCACTTGGCAAAGGCTGCCGCATTCTGAATGGTCTTCACAGAAGGCTCTACGAAGACACCTTCCCTGTTCTTTATCTTTGCCATGGGTAGGTTGTTCTGCTTTGCGTATATGTATTCCACATAGCCTATACCGCCCTGAGACCTCTTGACATAGTTGGTCACGCCCTCGTTGCCCTTTCCACCAACCCCAGTGGGCCAGTTGACGGATGTACCAAAGCCCACCTTTTCCTTCCATTCTGGGCACACCTTGCTAAGCCAGTTGGTAAATATCCATGTGGTGCCAGAGCCATCGGAGCGGTGCACTACCACTATGTTCCTGTCGGGTAGATTAACATTAGGATTGAGCTGTTTTATATAGGGGTCGTTCCACTTCTTTATCTTACCCATATATATGTCGCATACCGCCTTCGGGTCTAGGTTAATTACCCTTTTGCCAAGCTCGGGCACATTGTAGGTTAATACATCCGCACCTATAACCGTGGGAAACTGGAGAAGTCCATGCTTGTTTAACTCTTCGGGTGTTAGAGGTGCATCAGAGGCACCAAAGTCCACCGTCCTGTTGATTATCTGGCGGATACCGCCACCAGAGCCTATGGACTGATAGTTCACCTTGTTGCCCGTTGCCCTGTTCCATTCGTAGGCCCACTTGGAGTATACAGGGTAGGGAAAGGTGGCACCGGCACCGGTGACCTCAAGGGCAAGGGCACTTCCCAAAAGGGCTGAGCTCAAAAGGGCTACTTTTGCAAGCCTTGTCATGGCCACACCTCCTTATTTGGATTTTTCTTCAAGGACCTTCTTTATCATGGACTTTATCTCTTCGTCCCTTTCCTTCATGTCCTTACGAAGCTGTTCTGCTATCTTCATGGCCTCCTCTGGCGTAAACACACCCTTTTCGGTAAGAGCTTCAAGAAGTGTATCCATGGCGGGGTGGTTGGTTCCTGCATAGCCCAGCACAGGCACAAGTAGCACAAGCGTTAAGAGAGCTTTTCTCATGGCTCTACCTCCTCTTTGCATATTTCCCGAAGGATAGTTTACCCGCTGGATATAAAGTTCCCATAAAGGTTTTGTTAAGTTTCCGTTAAGAAAAAGTAAGTGTTTACTAGCTAAATATAATACAAAAAGGGGCGGGCGTTCGCCCGCCATTTGCTTATGCGTAGTTTCTTACAATTATGATAAGTCCTGTGCCTACAAAGACAATTGCCCACAGGACCACTATAAAAACGGATACATCACCAAGATGATGCTCTGTTTCGCTAGCTTGGTATACTTCACCCCTTGGAGTTCTTCCTGCCCTATATGCCATCCACCAGGCATAAGCATATAGGATAAGACCCGTAAGGACCGTTCCAAAAAAGAGTAGAGGGCTTAGCCACTCTAGGTTAACCTTGTATTCGTATACAGAATAGCCAAAGCGTGCGGTGGAGGCAACCCTTAGGTATTCTCTAAAGACAGCTACTAGGAGGGTTGCCACCGTGCCAGCCACCAAAGAAGGGATTGCCATGCCTATGGGGTTTTTCTGGGCTATAAAGATTACACCAGCGCAAAGCAAAAGGCCCAACACAGAGAGCCAGGCAAAGATGCTGTTTTTAGCGTTCCAGTCGGCTGGTATGGAGAAGATATAAAGGATGTGGAAGACTATCCATCCTGCACCGCCCAAGAGGGCAAGCTTTGCCCCAAGTTTTGCAGAGAAATCTATATAGTCCCTTCCAAACTCCGGCCTTTTGCCAAAATACCACGCATAGAGCATCATAAACACGCCCGTCACCGCCACAGAGGGAAAGACAAGGAAGGCTAAATACCTAAAGAGGTTAAAGGCGTATATGTTCCATCCAGAGTGGTTCATGGTGGTCCCACCAGAGGTATACCACTGGACCCACTTTTCTGGATAGAGGGCTTGGTAGTTAACCACATGGATGATAAAGCCCACCAGTAGCAAGAAGACCACACCGCCTATGGAGAATAGGGTGGCAAGAGCTGGTTTCATCTTTGTAAAGTATGCACCCCATATGAGGTAATAGCCAATCAGCAAGAAAACTATGAACATAATATACCAGCTTGCAGATAGGTTAGCGGATGCATACCAAAGTGGGTCGTAGATGACTTGATAAAACAGTAGAGGTGCTACTCCCAACACTATAGCCAAAGACACAGAGACCTTTGAAAGCTCAAGCATAGCCCTTGCAAGCCTTTGGTGGTTTTGGTCCTTTCTGGTAAAGCCGTAAATGGCATACAAAAGCCCACCTACTGAAATCCATACAAAAAGTATATGAAGGGCCCATGTGAGAACCTGAAGCACCTGCATCACCACCGGATAGAAGGGAGCTCCCGCTGGGTCTGACATGGCTTTTAGCATGGCACCCACCTCTGCGGGGGACTGCCCCGCAAAGGCAAGCCTGCCACCAAGGAGCATCAAAGACAGCACACCCAGGAGAAACCATCTTACAAAGTTTTGGTAGACCACCATGCTCATGTCCGCACCTCCTTACTTGTGTGCCTCCATGGTTGCCTTTGGCACCTCTATCTTGGCAGAGACACTACCGCCCTTGGATATAAGGTCTGCTATATAGGCAGACAGAGCCCTTAGCTCTTCGTCCTTGCCCACAAAGTAGGGCATGTAGGCAGGATGGTTTTGAGGGGTTAGATAGTTAGATATAAAACCATACACAACCTCTTCGGAGGTCATGCCGGCGAACTTTTGACCGAAGGGTCTAAGTCCCGTGCTTCCCGTCACATTGTGGCATCCAGAGCACTGCAGTATGGCAACTGCCTTTCCTGCCATAATCTTGTTTTCGGGCGTTATGGTCTTTAGACCCTCTGGCACAAAGGCGTTTACCTTGAGAAAGCCCTTTTCGTTGATGGTGTTTACCTCAGAGTGTATACCCTTGGCGGGCACATCCCTAGCGATAACTTGGTTTACCCAAACAAACTCACCAGCCACATAGGGCTTGCGGATGGTTTCCCTTATCTTTTCCTCTGGGTATACACCCATAAAGAATATAAGAGCGTATATGGGATAGGCTATGTAGGGTCTTGCGAGTGTGGGCTTGATTGAGGTAAGCACAAAGTGTGCGAGCACTACAAGCAGTATGGTAAAGATAAGACCATAATACCATTTGGGAACTATGCCAGAGAGCATCAAAAGGCTCCTTTCGGGCAGGGTGGACACATACCAGCCAAAGAATAGGCTACCAAAGATGAGACCGCCAATGCCCCAGTAGGACATGGTCCTCACAATGTCCTTGTAGACCTTCTCAGGGATGTCCTTTTTCATCAGGCTTGCTATAACTATGCCTATAGTGCCAGCTATGGCAAACATAAAGGAGCTCCTCATAAGCAGGTGGGGGAAGTAATTTTTATTGTAGAAGGCATCAAGGATGTTGCCAGTGGTAAACCACTTTTCATGCCCCGGTGAGAGCATGAAGGAGAGTATGCCCACGATGATATACATGGTCGCCCACGAGCCTATGGCAAAGGTCCAAGCAAGCCTTAGCCAGCTCCTCTGGTCAATCCTGCCAAGTGTATAAAAGAGTATGTAAACAAGGGTCACCTCTGCCACAAACCATATCCATTCGGCTGCCCACACCCACACGAAGTTGTGAATAAGGGCGGATATACCCCTTGGGTTTGCCACAGTGGCAGAAAACCATATACCTGGACCAGTTATAGAGCCAGACACATAAGAAAAGACCAGTAATGCCAGCAGATACTTTTTGATGTAGTCGTATATCTGCGGGATGTTCTCTCGGTAGGCTTTTGTGGCAAGGTATGCCAGCAAAATGGAGGCACCCACTGATGTGTGGGATGCCATGACGTGAATGGTGGCTATAATGGCAATAACGGCGGCACTGCCTATGGTAGGCACATACCACATGGGCTGAAAGCCTAGCACATCCATGTTAGCACCTCCTGTGGGTTTTTTAACATTAAGTTAACATTTAATATAACATGATTTTTATCACTGTCAAGGGAGCACGGGATATCCATAAGTATTATTTATAATACTATAAAGGAGATTTATACATGAGAAAAATCATAATACTTGGTGGTGGCATAGGCGGTGTGGAATGTGCCATACATCTGAGAAAATACCACTTTGATGTGGAGCTGGTATCTGACAGAGACTTTCTGCAATATCTACCCCACATCCATATGGATACCCACGGGTGAGGCAAAGTTGGAAAATGTTAGCATTCCATTGGAGTATATTGCTAAGGCTCATGGCTTTAAGTTTACAAAGGGTAGGGTGGTAAGGGTGGACGCAGAGGGCTTTGTCCTTGAGGACGGCAGGCAGGTGAAGGACTTTGACTATCTTGTGGTAGCCCTTGGACAGAGCAAGCTAAAACAGGAGGGAATAGAACACACCTACTCTATATGCTCCTCGCCAGAAGAGACGCTCAGATACAAGGAGAAACTCTGGGAGCTTTTGCAGAAGGGCTCTGGCAGGTTAGCCTTTGGTTTTGGAGGAAATCCCAAGGCAAAGGAAGCAGTAAGAGGTGGTCCAGTTTTTGAACTACTTTTTAACGTAGATACGCTCCTTAGAAGACGCGGCGTAAGGGATAACTTTGACCTTGCATTTTTTGCACCTATGCCAAGACCGGGGGAAAGACTTGGAGAGAAGGCTTTAAAGCTAATGGATTATATGTTTAAGAAGAGAAACATAAAGGTTTACACGGGCAAAAGGATAGCCAGGTTTCTACCCCATGGGATTGAGTTGGAAGATGGAACTTTTATGGAATCTAACCTTACCCTTTTTGTGCCCGGTGGAGAAGGACACCCTGCCATAAAGGAAGGGAACCTACCAAAGACAGAAACAGGATTTGTAAGAATAGACGGACATTGCAAGGTGGAGGGGTTGGAAAGGGTTTACGCCATCGGAGACTGTGCCAGCATAGAAGGACCCGAATGGAGAGCAAAGCAGGGACATCTCACCGAGGCTATGGCACGCATATGCGCAAGACACATAGCATACAAGGAAGGGCTTACCACAAAAGAGCCAGAAACATACCACGCGCACATAAATATCCTTTGCCTGATGGACACAGGAGATGGCGGAGCTTTGGCTTATAGGAGTAATGGCAAGGCTCTGCTTTTACCCATGCCTCTGTTGGGACATTGGCTCAAAAGGGCTTGGGGGCTCTATTACAGACTTTCAAAGCTTGGTAAAATTCCACAGATTGTATAATAGCCCTTGTGGAAAGACGTGCAGGCATACTGCTTCATATAAGCTCTTTGCCCTCAGACTTTGGCATAGGGGACTTGGGACCCGTTGCCTACAGGTTTGTGGACCTTTTGGCATCCGCCGGGCAGAGCCTGTGGCAGGTTTTACCCCTTAACCCCACAGAGTCTGAGCATGGCAACTCACCCTATTACTCTTCTTCTCTCTTTGCAGGCAACCCACTCCTTATAAGCCCAGAGCTTTTGTATCAAGAGGGTCTCATAGACAAGAAAACCCTTGAAAGCCTAAGGGTAGAGCCATCAGAAAAGGTGGACTACAGAAGGGTTTACGCCCTAAAAACCCATATGCTAGAGAAGGCTTTGGAAAACTTCAAAGAAAACCAGGACTTTCATCAATTTTGCCAGGAGCATGCCCACTGGCTTGAAGGTTATGTGCTTTATAGCCTTGTGAATAAAAGAACTCAAAGACCATGGTGGCAGTGGAGGGAAATCCTTGACTTTTCAGAGGAGGAGAAAAGAAGGGAAAGGGTAGTGCAATACCTTTTCTTTAGACAGTGGAGAGACCTCAAAGCCTACGCCAACTCAAAGGGTGTGCTTTTGGTGGGAGACCTGCCCATATACCCAGCGCCCGACAGTGCCGATGTGTGGTCAAACAGAGAAATCTTCAAGCTCAGAGAAGATGGGCTTCCACAGGTGGTGGCAGGTGTGCCACCAGACTACTTTTCAAAGACAGGACAGCTCTGGGGAAACCCCGTATACAGATGGGACAGGCTAAAGGAAAGGGGTTTTGACTGGTGGCTTTTGAGAATAAGGCATGCCCTTGAGCTTTTTGACCTTGTAAGGCTTGACCACTTTAGGGGCTTTTGTGCCTTCTACCAAGTGCCATACGGAGAGAAAACCGCCGAAAGGGGCTGGTGGGAAAGGGCGCCGGGCTATGAACTCTTTGAAAGCATAAAAAGAGCCTTTCCAAGCATGCCCTTTATAGCGGAGGACCTAGGCACCATAGACCAAGAGGTAATAGATCTAAGAGACTACTTTGGACTGCCCGGCATGAAGGTTTTAGCCTTTGCCTTTTTTGACAAAAACTCAACGCACTTGCCTCACAACCACAGCTACAACTCGGTGGTCTACACCACCACCCACGACAACATGCCCATAAGGGACTGGTATTTTGAGGAGCTAAACGAATGGCAAAGAGCCAGAGTTTTGGACTACCTTGGCTACGCTCCACAGAGCCTGAGCCATGCCCTTGTAAGACTTGCCTACATGTCTCCCGCCAAGTATTGCATAATCGCCATGCAGGACCTTTTGGAGCTTGGAAAATCCGCCCGCATGAACACACCAGCACAGCCCCATGGCAACTGGGAGTGGAAGCTAAGGGAAATGCCAAGGGAAGACCTCTGGTATTGGCTTGGTTTTGTGTGCGAGTTATATGGGAGAGGAGTATAATTTAACATAGCATGCTGAGTTTTTCTGTGTGCCCTCATGACATTAAAAAGGGGGAGCTTCAAGGATGGCAACAAATGGCACAAGTCCTCTCAGAGGCTATAGGGGAGCCTATAAGCTTTGAAGTGCTGTCAAGTTTTTCTGAAGAAAGGGAAAGGCTGAAGGCGGACAATTTCTTTGACATATACTACGCAAACCCCTTTTCTGCCGTAGAGCTATACAAAAGAGGCTACTACCCCATAGCCAAGTTCAAGGGGCAAAGGGACCGCTATTTTCTCTTTCACAAAGAAATACCTCAGAAAGGGAAAATAAAGGTAGCTACCGCTATATTAAGACCTGTGGGTCTTGTCCTGCTTCAGCTTGACATAGAAAGGGTGGAAGTGGAGCTATGTGAAAGTTGGCAAGAGGTATTAGAAGCAGTGGAGTCTGGCAGAGCCCATGCGGGCATTATGTATGAAGAGGTGTGGCAGACCATAGGTCAGAGTAAAAAAGGAAATTTCAAAACCTTAGACAGGCTTGTCTTTGAGTCTTCCCACATCTTCATGGTAAAGCCAGAGGTCAAAGACAGACTAAAAGAATTTTTCCTAAAGGAAGACTTTGAACCTGGGGAGCAGACCCTAAGGGAGCTTTTAAGAGCGTATGAAGACTTTGACAACCTATATAGGCTGTGGTCCAAAGTAAAGGCCTTTGGCTTGATGGAGGAAATGAGGGGCGTGGGTTTGATACTATACTGGGGCGAAGGTATAACTCTCATAAACAACTATGCGCTAAGGGTGTTGGAATATGACAAAGAAGAACTAATTTCTATGTCTCTAGAAGAGGCAATAAAAGTCATTATTCATCCGAGCCAAAGGGATAAGGTTTATGAAGTAGCTCAAAAAAGGCTAAAAGGTGAACATTTTACTCAAAGCTATGCGGAGCTTGTATATATAAGCAAAAGAGGTAGATATATACACACCTACACCTATTCGGCAACTGTGCCTTATGGTGATAAGGTTTATGGCGGTCTAGTTCTTTTTATTGACATAACAGAAAGGAAGAGACTAGAAGCCCTCTATGAGGTGCTAAGGAATATAAACCTTGCCATAACTACGGCGCTTTTTGAAGAGGAGTTGTTTGATGCGGTTTCTAAAAGCCTTGCGGATAAGCTGGGTTTTTCAGTGTGCATTGTGCTAAGGGAAAGAGGCAAAAATCCCCAAGTATACAAAAGCTACAACCTGCCAGCGGAATTGGAGGAAGAAATACTCGGTAATCTTGTAAATTCAAATGGCATATATATAGAGCCCGATATAAGAACTTACGAGAGGTATAAGCTACTTACAGCAGAAGGTGTGGCTTCTTTTTGCTCCATACCTCTGAGGTCCCCTGATGATAGGTTTTTCTTCCTGAACCTATATTCTCGTGAACCTTACTTCTTTGAGGATAAAAATAAGGAAATACTATACGAGATTAAGCATGACCTTGAGTTTGCCCTGCAAAAAATATACGACTTTAGGAAGGCCTTTATCATAAAGAATGCCCTTGATAGGTCTTCCTCTTGGCTGGTCGTAACAGACCAAATGGGCATAATCAACTATGTCAACGATGCAGTTTGTAGGATAACGGGCTATTCACGGGAAGAGTTAATAGGTGAAAAAACAAACATCTTCAAGTCTGGCTTTCATGACCAGAGCTTTTACGAAGAGCTTTGGAAAACTATAAAGTCTGGTAAGGAATTCAGTGCCATTTTCATAAATAGGAAAAAGAACGGAGAAACCTTTTACTTGGAACAGCACATATATCCAGTGAAACTGCCTGGAGGCATTATAAGGTATGTTTCCATAGGAAGGGATATTACACGGGAGATAGAGCTTTCGGAAGAGGTAAGACGTCTTTCCCTTATAGACCCCATGACGGGGCTTTTAAACAAAACAGGCTTTGAAAGCCTCATAGAAGAGCACATAAAGGATTCCTCTGAAAGTATATTTGCCTTTGTAGTCCTGGACCTATATGGCACTGGCAGTATAAACTATAAGCTTGGCCTTTCTGCAGGGGATAAGTATGTGCAGTCCTTTGGAGACCTGCTTAGGAAAGAATTCAAGGATACCAAGTTTGTAGGCAGGCTATATGGAGATAAGTTTGGTATACTTGTGCCCCTAAGGTCGGAGAAGGACATATTCTTATTGGAAGAGCGACTTACAAGGCTTATGGAAAATTATGTGGATGTGGGACAGCTGGTGCCCGTATCTTTTAATGCAGGCATATCCCTCTATCCCAAGGATGGCAGGACTTTTAGCGAGCTATACTCAAGGGCAAAGGTAGCCCTCAAACGGTCAAAGGAGCTGGGAGAGGGCAAGATAGTGATTAGCGATGCCCATATGCAGGAAAAGCTTCAGGATTTTATGTTCGCTATGAAACTGGTTAAAACCGCCCTTGAGGAAGAGCTTTTTGTTCTCTACTTTCAACCCTACTTTGAGTTGGAAACCCTTGAACCCAAGGGATTTGAAGCTCTCATAAGAATAGTGGACAAGGAAGGAAGAGTTTACTCACCTGCCTACTTTATAGACTACCTGGAAAGGAGTAAGTATCTTTCAAGCTTTGAGGGTTGGTTGGTTAGAGAAGCAATTAAATCTGCAGATACACTTGGTTTTGCTGTATCTATAAACCTCTCCGCAAATACCCTTAGAAGTGGAGAATTTTTAAAGGCGCTACTTTCTATACCGCATATCCCCCTTGTTATAGAGATAACGGAGAGAACTATAGTGGAGCTGGAAGAAGATACGCTTCAGCTTCTTGAAATCCTTAGGAAAGAAAAGGGCGTAAAGATAGCAATGGACGACTTTGGAACGGGATACTCTACCCTTTCACAACTTAGCCAGCTTCCAGTGGATATTCTTAAAATAGACATGTCCTTTGTAAAGAACATGCTCGACAATAGGAGGATTAGAGCCATAGTGAGAAACACCCTAGCCCTAGCTAGAGATTTGGGGATAATAACCCTTGCGGAGGGTATAGAGACAGAGCCACAGCTCAGAATGCTTCAAGGGATGGGTTGTGATTTGGTGCAGGGCTTTCTCTTTGCCAAACCCATGCCTCTTGAAGAGGCACTTCTCTTTTTAGAAAAGTATAAGGTAGCGGGAGCGGTAAGATGAAACAGGCGGAGCAAAAACTCCGAGATCTTGGCTATGAAAACTTTTACACATGGTTTGACCCACCGGGCACCTACTATGACTGGCACACCCATGGGGAGGATGAGGTGAGGTTTGTGATAGAGGGGGAGATTACCATAGGCACGGAGGAGGGCGTATACCATCTGAAGGCGGGCGATATGCTGGAGGTCAAGGCAGGCACGAGGCACTGGGCAAGGACAGAGAAGGGGGTAAGATACCTCTGCGGTAGCAGAAAGGTGTTAAAATAAAAGGGGTGAAAAGGTTCGTAGAAGGGCTTCTAAGGGATGCGGTAAGAGGGTTATACTCTCTTGAAGTTAACTCTTTCAGCCTTGAGCCACCAAGGGAAGAAAGCTACGGAGACTATGCCACTAACATAGCCTTTATCCTCTCAAAACAGCTAAGGAGAAACCCGCAGGAGATAGCCCAAGAGCTGGCAAAAAGGCTAAGCGGGGATATGCTCATTGCGGAGCCCCTCAAGGGTTTTGTAAACATAAGGTTGAGCGAGAAGTTTGTCAAGGAAGAGTTTAGGAAGCTTTTGAGGGATGCGCAAGACTACTTCTTTGAGCCTGTAGAGAGACCCCTCTATATTCAGCTGGAGTTTGTAAGTGCCAACCCTACGGGTCCTCTGCACATAGGGCATGGAAGGGGTGCGGTGGTGGGCGACACCCTCGGAAGGGTTTTAAAGAGGTTTGGGCATAGGGTTCTGTGCGAATACTACATAAACGATGCGGGCAACCAAGTCCATATGCTGGGGCTCTCTGTGCTCTACCGCTATAAGGAGCTTTTTGGAGAGGAAGACCCAAAGCTCAAAGAGACCTTTGAAAAAGAGGGCTACAAGGGAAAGTATATCCAAAGACTTGCCAAGGACCTAAAGGTCTTTTACTCAGACCGGCTACTTGGGCTTGACACAGAAGAAGCCATAAACCTTTGCAAGGAATACGCCCACAAAAGACTTTTGGAGGACATAAGGGAAACCCTTGGGCTTTTGGGCGTGTCCTTTGACAGCTGGTTCAGTGAAAGGAGCCTGCACGAGAGGGGTCTGGTGGAGGAGGTCATAGAGCTTTTGAGAGAGAAGGGTTATGTGTATGAGCATGAGGGAGCTTTGTGGTTCAAAAGCACCGCCTTTGGCGACGACAAGGACAGGGTGCTTAGAAAATCTGACCGCTCTTATACCTACTTTGCCTCGGATGTGGCTTACCACTACGAAAAATACCAAAGGGGTTTTGAGAGGGTTATAAACCTCTGGGGTGCGGACCACCACGGGTATGAGAAGAGGCTCATGGGTGCTTTGAAGGCTCTGGGTCTTCCAGAGGACTGGCTAAGGGTGGAGTTTGTGCAGATGGTGAGGCTCATGAGCGGTGGTCAAGAGGTGCGCATGTCCAAGAGGACTGGCGAGTTTATCACTTTGCAGGAGCTGATAGAAGAGGTGGGCAGGGATGCGGTGAGGTTCATCTTTCTCACAAAGACCAGCGACACGCCCCTTGACTTTGACATGGACCTTGTAAAGAAAAACACCTCTGAGAACCCCGTTTTCTATGTGCAGTATGCCCACGCAAGGGTCAGGGGCGTTTTCAGAGAGGTAAAGGAAAGGTATGGCATTGACCCAGACAGGGAAGACCTAAGGGACTATGTGACGCATCTAAGCTCTGAACAGGACCTTAGGCTGATGAAAAGATGCCTCTACATGAAGGATGTTTACGAGGGCGTCCTGCAGACCTTCTCTCCGCACCTTATAACCTACGCCCTTTTGGAACTTTCAAAGGACTTTCATCACTACTACAACCACAACAGGGTAATGGTAGAAGAAAAAAGCCTTATGCTCTCAAGGCTTGCCCTATTCAAAGGCGTGGAGCTTACCTTAAGGACTGCCTTTGAGCTACTTGGCATAAGTGCTCCAGAAAGGATGTAGATGCTATTTCATTATTCGGAGTTGTATGAAAAGCACAGGTATAAGGAGCGCTGACATAACAAGCAGGCTTGTCTTGTGGTCGCCAGTAAGCCCAAAGAGAAGGGAATATAGCACCAAACCACCAAGATTAGAAGCAAAATAGAAGAAAAGGAACCTATATAGATATTCCTGCAGTGGATAGCGGTAGTATAGATAGGTGCGGAAGTAGACCCAATAGAGGGCTATGCTAATGCCTGCCAAGCTGGCTATGATGTATATATGGGTAGGGAATACATAAAACAAAAGGGGCATAGATAGCATAAGTAGTGTGCTGATAACACCCAAATTCCTAATGCCTATAAATTGGAGAAATGAACCAGAAATTATGGAAGCCACAAAGGCGCTAAGCAAAGCAAGACCCATAGCCCTTTCCATCAAGGCCTCGCCGCTGGACATGGTATCCCTTATTATGTAATAACCCATGCCTGTGAGCACCTCTGCATACTCACCCATAAGGCAGACTGCGACCACCTCAGCAAGAAACTTAGCCTTCAACAACTCCCTTTTACTGGGTATGGACGGTGCAAAGTTCAAGTTGCCCACGAACATAAGCGCCACAAGAGAAAGGCAATATAATAGCATTGCTATCAACAGGTCAAAGTGTGAAAGAAAGAGCATTAGGCCAAGTGCCGCAAAACCAGCAGAGTAAGAAAGTCCTATAAGCGTTTCAAACTTTTCAAATTTCAGAGCTAAAACCTCATAGTAGTATGTGAAGGCAGTATGCACTACCACGAAAAGCAACATAACCATCAGAGCCACTATCTGCGACAGCATGGCCGAAAGCACCGACAAGAATATGAGCGGTAGTATGTAAACTCTGTGGCTTATAAAGGTTTTCCTATATAGACTAAGCCATAGTATGAGTAGCCCAAGAAGGTTTGCAAGAGCGAGCATATAACCATAAACATCCGCACTCCACCGGGAGTAGCCCTCAGAAGGCATTCTTATGTATACAAGATAAGACACATATATGGTGTCAAAGAATTCAAAGGTCAGGTATATCAACGCCGACAACATAACTCCACTATAGCGGTAAATGCGTCCAAATCCCTCTTAAAACTTACCTTTGCGCCCGTGACTCTGGCTATCTCCTGGACTATCATAAGACCTATACCGTAGGAATCTTCAGAGCTTTTTCTTAGTTTTGTAAGGCTATCAACTGCGTTTGTTATACTAATCACCAGTATACCCTCCTCCTTAACATCTCCCTCTATGAGAATCTCCGAACCATCCTTTGAATGCTTTACCGCATTATCTATGAGGTTTAGAAACATAGTATACAAAAGGTCATAGTCCGATAATATTTCAAATTCTTCCGTCTTTGTGAAGTTGAATTTAAAACTTTTACCATACATGCCACCTTTATAAAACTCCACAATCTCCCTCAAAAGCCCAACTACATCCACATATACATTGTTTTCTGGCTTAATATCCATTTCGGAGAGAATCTTTAGATTTCGCATCAACTTTATGAGTCGTTTTATAGAACGTTCAATGGGTCTTCTTATCTCCTCTTCCAGGTTAAGGTTATACAGGTTGGTGAGTATAACACTTAGAGGCGTTTTTATCTCGTGAGAAAGGTGCAAGGCGACGCTTTTCAACCTCTTTACATAGTTCTTATGTTCCTGAGTGCTTTTTCTTATATCAAGGATTGCCAATACGGTTGTTAGCATGCTAACCACAAGGGCGGAGAAAAGGGAGGACAGAAGCAGCAGGTTCATTTTTCGGTTTATCCTTCTCTTGGGCAAGGCTACGGAGAGTTCGCAGGGTTGTCCCATACAAGAAAGTCTTTCCTTGTATATTAAGTATTCGTCGGTGTTTTCCAGCCTGTTTTCTGGAACCTTTATATGGGCTATATTCAAAGCCTCTTTACCTGGTTTGTTTGAACTTAAAATATTGCCTTTGGAATCGGCAAGCACTATTATGTAGTCGCTTGTTATATACTTATTGTCGGACAAATCTTTGTCTTTTGCTATTATTTCCCCCATGCTCTGCGCCACTGCCATAAGGTGCTCCCCTTCAAGTTCAATTAAGTAGTTTCTAAAGCTCAAAAAAGTTAACACAAAAAACACAAAAATCGGTATAAAAAACTTCAAAAAATTAAAAATATAAAGCCAATAAAAGGCTTTTTTCATGCGATGTATTTTAACATGTATCCTATACCGGGGTAGCTTAGTATATCAAAGCTAAACTCTCTTAAAACCTTTCTTAGTTTATGCACATGAGTTCTTAGGGATTCCATGCATGCTTCTTCATGGGACCCCCAGGCATAAGATAGAAGTGTTTCATAGGGCACTATGCTCTCAGCGTTTTCAACAAGCTTGATAAGGAGCATAATCTGCTTGCGCGGTAGGTAGACGCTTTTTTTCTGGATGCGGAGGCTCATGCTAAAGGGGTCTATTTCCATATCCTTATATCTCAGTAAATCTTCCTTCTTGGGACCCTTTATCCTTCTTATAACCGCTTCTATCCTTGCTATTAGCTCCTCTGGGTCAAAGGGCTTGACCACATAATCGTCTGCACCCAGCCTTAGGCATTTGACTTTTTTAGGTGTATCCTCTACCACTGTGAGCACTATCACCGGTATGTGCTTCTGCTCAAGGACTTCTATTAGCTCCTCTCCATAACCATCGCCAAGGTATAGGTCCAGAAGGCATATGTCAAAAACTTCGTTTTTTATCATCTGTATTGCATCTTCAAAACCTCTTGCCACAGCTACCTGCCAGCCTCTTGAACCCAAGAGCCTGCTTACAGAAACAGCCATATCTATCTCATCTTCCACAACTAGAACCTTCATAGACGAGCCTCACATAGGTGGTATTTTCCTTGAAAAGTTTGAAGGACCTTCTTGCCTCTATCTTGTATCCCTCCCTACGAAGTATCCTACTCATACGTTCTGAAAAGAGCCATTCAAGTGTGGGCTCTACAAGGGCCACTATGGTGTTAGCCTTTATAAGCTTGAGGATTAAAAGCATTACTGATATAAAGTAGGTAGGGTTGTTTACAACCAAGTCTTCTATGTAAACCTCACCCTTGCGTCGGAGACTGTATATGAGATAACCCACCTCTTTACCATCCGCCTGGAATATGTATGCCTTTTTGTCCCTTAGGATATCAAGGCTTTTTATTTCGCTAAGACCTCTCCATGTTTTAAGCTCCAAGTCCTTTAGTCTTTCAAAAAGTGGAGATGAATTAACCTCAATGACCTCCATATAGCCTAAATTTAACGAGTTAGTATAAACTTTTCGTAAAGTCAGAAGTTTATGTTGAACCATATTACGAATTTATCCAAGTAGCCCCCCTTTCCCCTGTTGAGCCTATACTCAAGCTCATCGTAGGTTCTTACGCCTAAGTTTATGTTGGTGTTTTTGTCCAGGGGGTAGCTAAGCTTGAAGTCTGTGGACATGTTTGGTGGAAGCAGGTCCTCATCTGAGAGCATCAGGGAAAGCACAAAAAGTAAAGCTATAAAATTAAGCCTCCTCCACATGCATATACCTCAAAAGGGGTGGTATGAGAGTAATTATAAGTATACCAGACAAAAGCATACCACCTACCACCACTATGGCTAATGGCTTTTGTATCTGACTGCCTACACCCTTGGACAGGGCTGTGGGTAGGAGCCCAAGGCTTGCAGTAAAGGTGCTTATGAGCACAGACCTTAGCTTTTCTGTGGCTGTCTTACTTATGGCTTGTTCCCTTTCCATGCCCTGTCTGTATAGGTTTGCATAGGTTTTCATCAAGAGCAGAATGTTTAGGATGGATATGCCAAGTATGGAAACAAAACCTACTATGGCGGAAAGGCTCAGGGGGTGTCCTGTTATGAAAAGACTTACAGAGCCACCAAAGAGGGCAAAGAGCAAGCCCGAAGAGGCTATAAGTGTGTTCCTTACAGACTTGGTAATCACATACAGGAATATGAGTAAGGTAATTAGGGCAAGGCTTCCGGACATGGCAAAGCGCCTAAGTGCTTCTACCAAGCTCTTGAATTGTCCGGACCATTCCATATAGTAGCCTTCGGGCAACTTTATGTCCTTTACTGCCTGCTGTGCCTTTAGCACAGTGCCCGCCATATCCTTGGCTGTTATGCTAAACTTTATGGGTATATACCTTTTGTATTGCTCTCTGTATATAAAGGAGGCACCCGTGCCAAAGGATATGTCTGCCACCGCCGACAGGGGCACAAAGCTACCGTCAGGCAAAACGATGGGTATTTGCGCTATCTTTGAAGGGTCTTCTCTGTAGCCCTCCGGCAGGGTAGCAAGAAGGGAAAACCTTTTTTCTCCTTCTATTACCTGTGTGGCTTCCTTTCCTCCCAAGGCTGCTGAAACCACATCCATAAGGTCCTGCACGGTAAGACCGTAAGAGGCAAGCCTTCCCCTGTCTGCCCTTATAACCAAATTGGGCTGTCCTATTTCACGGAATATGCCCACATCCTCTATACCCTCAACCCTTTTTATCCTTTCTGCAACTTGTTTTGCTATGGTGTCCAGCTTTTCAAGGTCGTCGCCGAATATTTTGACGGCGTTTTCACCCTTTACGCCCGTGGTCACCTCCTCCAAGTTATCCTGTATATACTGGGATATGTTTATGTCTGCGTTGGGTAAAAGGGTTCTGAGTTTTTGCCTTATGGCTTCTTCCAGATCTTCTTTGCTTTTGAAGTTTTTCCACTCTGAGTAGGGCTTTAGGTCTATAAAATACTCGGAGTTGAAGGGTCCTGTGGGGTCTGTGCCATCTTCTGGTCTTCCCACCTGAAACTCCACATTTTTGACCTCAGGGAACTGCAGAAGAAGTTCCCTTACTCTCTTTGCGTTTTCGTAGGTTTGTTGAAGGGATATGGAGTAGGGAAAGATAATACGCATATAGATGTTTCCTTCGTCCATCTTTGGTATGAATTCAAGTCCAAGCCCCTTTATGAGAAGTGCGGTGATAACAAAAAGGACCACCAGTATGCCTGCAAGAGCCTTGCCCCTTAGCCTTAGGGTAAAGTCCACAATACGCAGGTATAGGCTGTCAAAGAAGCGGACCACTGGCGTTTCCTTTTCTGAAAACTTTCTTATATATAGGAGGAAGGCGGTAAGGAAGGTAAAGGTAAGGACTACAGAGGCGCTTATGGCATAAAGGTATGCTTCTACCATGGGAGAAAATATGCGCTTTTCTGCCCCCTCCATAAGAAAGACAGGTATAAAGGCTATGGCTATGAGCAGTATGGAAAGCAAGAGGGGTCTTCCCACCTCCTCTACGGAGAAAAGAAGGGACCTTCTGCCAGCGCCTTCCCTTTGGGCTATCCTAAGATAGTTCTCCACAAATAGTATGGGAATGTCCGCAATAATGCCAAAGTCTATGGCTGCGATGGAAAGGAAGTTGGCGGATTGACCCCTTATTGCCATAATGCCTAGAGCGATAAGCAAAGAGAGGGGCACGATGGAAGCTACCACAAGGGCAAGCCTTAGGTTGCCCAGAAAAACCAGTATGGAGAGAAAGACCAAAACTATTCCCACTATGGCTATCTCGCTCACCTTGTGGACCACCGTATCTATAAGCTTGCCCCTCTCATAGAAGGGCACCACCTTTACACCCTGAGGAAGGATGTGGTTGTTAAGCTCTTCTATCTTCTGGTTTATGGACCTTATGGAGGGTATGCTCTTGGCATCTCTGCGTAGCACCACCACGCCCATCACTATGTCGTCCTTTTCGTTCAGACCCACTATGCCCGTCCTTGGTATGTTTCCTATTTGGACCCTTGCCAGGTCTTTGACAAGAATGGGGGTATGGTTTCTGTAGGCTACCACCGTGTTTTCTATGTCCCTTATGTCCTTTATAAGACCTACGCCCCTTATGAGTAGGTATTGGGGTCCAAACTCTATGGGTCTTCCGCCGGTGTTTATATTGGACTTGGAAAGAGCATTTACCACATCCGAGAGGGAAACCTTATACTTTATTAGGTTCTCTGGGTAGACCTCCACCATGTAAGCCTTTATGAAACCGCCGTAGCTTGCCACATCTTCCACTCCCTCTGCGGTCTTTAGGTAGCGGGCTATGACCCAGTCCTGAAGGGTGCGTAGTTCCATAAGGTTTTTATCCCCAAGCACCGCATAACGCATCACCTCTCCAAGGGGGTTTGGTATTATCTGAGGGCTAACGCCATCTGGCAGGTTTACAGTAGAAAGCCTGTTTATAACCTCTTGTCTTGCTTCACGGTAAGATACCGAGTAGGAAAACCGGCACTTTATGTCCGAAAGCCCATAGAGGGATATGGAGTTTATCCTCTCAAGACCCCTCATTCCAGAAAGGGCTATCTCAAGGGGTATGGTTATCTGTCTTTCCACCTCTTCTGCAGAGCGACCGGGGTATAGGCTTACTATCTCTATGATGGGTGGGGAGGGGTCTGGGAAGGCTTCTATGTTTAGGTTTCTTACAAAAAGGGCGGAGGCTACCGCCACCATGAGGGTAGCCAGTATGAACAGTAGAGCATTGTCCAGCACAAAGTTTATCCAGCCCCTCATGGCTTTTCCTCTAACATGGGGTTGAGCACCACTTTCTGACCCTCCTGTAGTCCAAGCACTGCCACCCTTTTACCCTCAAGTTCTTTTACAAACTGCACTTCTTTTAGCACTGCTTTTCCATCTTCCATGGTATATACAAAGAAGCGACCTTCCTTGTAAAGAAGGGCACTTTCTGGTATTACCGCATAGGTGCTTTTGCCCGTGTATATCCTTATCTTGAAAAACATGTTTACCTTGAAATCCTCCACCCTGTCGGGCACAATGTAGACCTTTACCGTTCTTGTTTCTGGGTCTACCACATCGCTCACATATTTGACTCTGCCCGTATAGGTCCTGTCTGGAAAGACGCTTATACTAAACTCTACCTTGTCGCCCACCTTTACATGGAAGGCTTCCTTTTCGGGTAGTTGAGCCACCACCAGCACCCTTGAGGGTCTTACAAGGCTTAGTATCTCGGTGGAGGTATCCACGCTGTCGCCGGGACGGGCCTTTATCTGGTAGACAATACCCTCCATGGGTGCATACACGCCCGAGAGCCCACCTTTGCCACCGCCCAGTATTTTCAGCTTTTCTTCTACACCTTGGAGCTGAGCCTTTAACACCTTGTAGTTGGTCTCTGCATCCATCACCTCACTTTTTGGCACTGCACCTATCTGATAGAGCTCCTCTTTTAGCTTGTAGAGCCTTTCTGCGTTGGCAAGTTGGGCGTTCAGAGAAAGCTTTTGGGCGTATAGGTCTGTGCTGTCTGGTGCCTTTACCACCGCCAGAAGCTCCCCAGCCCTTACCCTGTCTCCCACATTAACATTAAGGCTTTGAAGCACGCCCGGAAGCCGTGGAGATATCTTCACAAGGCCGTCCTTATCGGGCTCCACAGACCCAGTGGCATCTATGTAAGAAGCGACCTCTTGGTAAAGAACCTGCCCTATCTGAAGGGGTGGGCTTTTTGCTTCCTCCTTTTGGGTTTTTTCTGCCTTCTGGCAGGCATAAAGGGAAAGAATAAGAACCATCATAAAGGTCCACCTTCTCATGGCTCAGCTCCTGCAAGCAATTTAAGATAGTAGTAGCTTAAAAGCATGTCGTATTTGGCTTGCAACAAGGACTGCATAAAGGAACGGTAGGTCCTCAGTGTGTCTATAAAGTCTAGGGTGGATATACCTCCAATGGCATAAGCCCTTTTTACCCTTTCCAGGGTGTCCTCCATAATCTTTTTCCTCTCTTGCAAGGACCTGTAGACTTGGAGGTTTGTCCTAAAGTCGTAAAAGGCTTTGGTTATCTCTGTGCGAAGGGAGCTCTTGTTCTTTTCTAGGAGAACTAAAAGCTGTTCTTTTGTTGCCAGAGCGGTAAGGAGGTCCCCCTGCCTTTTGTCAAAAAGGGGCAAGCTTACAGAGACACCTACACCAAGCCCAGGCTTATATTGGACGCCAAAGGCATCGTATTCTACGCTTATGGTTATATCGGGCACAGAATAGCTTTTCAAAAGCTTAATCTGGTAGTCTGTGGACTCTATCTGCTTTTCCAAAGCCTTTAGGTTTTCCCTCTTTTCCAAAGCCATACGCAGAAGGTCTTCCAGGGCAGGCTCTTGAACCTCCTCGGGCACATCCACAGGTTCGTATTGCTGCCCAAGATAGAAAGCCATATCCTTGAGGTCTTTCATATAGGCGGTCTTTGCCTTCTCTAGGGCGTCCTCTAACTCTCCCTTGTATAGTTTTAATTTCAGAAGGTCTATAAGGCTTAGAAAACCGAGCTCTTGTCTTTTTGTTTGAATAAGGAGGGTTTTTCCAAAGTCTTCTATGTCTCTTTTTAGATAATCTGCGTAAGCTCTGTCAGAAAGGGCTTGAAAGTATACATTTAAAAAGTCTCTAACAACACCCCTTATGTAATCTCTCTGTTGATATTGGACCGCCTCAAGGGCAAACCTAGCGGAAAGTCTTCTATATTGTCTCTTGCCTCCAAGTTCAAAGGGCTGGCTAATGCCTATGGCAAGCAGGGTATTTCCCGTGTCGTAGAGAATATGTTTGCCAAAGTTGAGCCCCGTATAGTTAAAGTATACATTTGGATTCTGAAAAAGCCCAGCCTGTAGCAGGTTTCCTTCTGCCTTTTTCTCTTCAAGATCCGCAATTTTTCTATCGTAGCCCCTCTCCTTTAATATCCTAACTGCATCCTCAAGGCTTATACTTTCCGCCGCCTGGCATGTCCAAACAAGTGCAAGGAACACCAAAAGCAACAGCATGGTGCCTTATTATAGAGATTGGATATTAAATTTTTGTTAAGTTGGTGATTGCCTTAAAATATAAGCCATGAGGCTAACAGTAGTAGGAGGAGGATATGTGGGGCTCACCACCGGCGTGTGCTTTGCCCATTTGGGGCACAATGTTATGGTGGTGGAGAAAATCCCTCAAAAGGTGGACCTTCTTAGGGCAGGCAAGTCGCCCATCTACGAGCCAGGGCTTGAGGAGCTTTTGCAGGAAAACCTAAAGGCTGGCAGGCTTCACTTTACCACAGACCTGAGAGAGGGTCTTGGGTTCTCCGATGTTATCTTCATATGCGTGGGCACGCCACAGAGACCCGACGGCTCTGCGGACCTGTCGCAGGTGGAGGAGGTGGCTCGTGAGACTGCCAAGCTCATGACCTCCTACAAGCTACTTGTGGAGAAGTCCACCGTGCCTATAAACACCCATCAGCTTATAAAGAAAACAGTCCAGAGGTATATAAAGGACCAAAACATCCCCTACGATGTGGCATCAAACCCCGAGTTTTTACGGGAAGGCTCCGCCATAGAAGACTTTTTAAAACCAGACCGAATAGTGGTGGGTGTGGAGAGCGAAAGGGCTAGGCGTATCTTTGAGGAGCTATATGAAGGCTTTGACTGTCCCATAATCTTTACAGACCCTGCCACCTCAGAGCTTATAAAACACGCCAGCAACTCCTTCCTTGCCATGAAGATATCCTTCATAAATATGATAGCGGACCTTTGCGAGAAGGCAGGAGCGGACATAAAGCTGGTAGCGGACGGCATGGGCTACGACAAGCGTATTGGTAGAGCCTTTCTTAACGCCGGCATAGGCTATGGTGGTTCTTGCTTTCCCAAGGATGTGAAAGCCTTTATAAGGATAGCCGAGGACTATGGGCTTGACTTTGGGCTTTTGAGGGAGGTGGAGAAGATAAACCAAGAAAGACCTATAAGGTTTGTGGAGAAGGTAAAGAGGGTCCTTTGGAGTGTAAAAAACAAAAGGATAGCCATCTGGGGGCTGTCTTTCAAGCCCAACACAGACGACATAAGAGAAGCACCCTCCATAAAAATCGTGGATATGCTCCTAAGGGAGGGTGCAGATCTCTCCCTTTATGACCCAAAGGCTATGGAAAACTTCAAACTTCTATTTCCAGAGGGTAGGGGCATAAGCTATGCAGGGGACATGTATTCTGCTTTGGAGGGTGCCAGTGTCCTTCTTATCCTGACCGAATGGGAGGAGTTTATAAGGGCAGACCTAGGGAGGGTAAAAGAACTTATGGAGCTTCCCATCGTGGTGGACGGAAGGAACATATACGAGCCTGAGGACCTTAGGGCTATGGGCTTTGAATACTATCCAGTGGGGAGATGAGGGTTTTAATCACCGGCGTTGCAGGCTTTATAGGCTCTCATCTGGCGGAGCGCCTTTTAAAGGAAGGCCTTTATGTGATAGGTATGGACAACTTTCTTACGGGCAGTGCGGACAACATCGCCCACCTTTTTGAAAACAGAAACTTCCGTTTTATCCACTACAATGTGGTCAACTACATATACATAGAAGGTCCAGTGGACCTGGTGGTCCACCTTGCTTGTCCTGCTTCTCCCGTGGACTACATGAACCATCCCATACACACCATGAAGGTGGACTCTCTTGGCACTCTCAACACCTTGGGCTTTGCAAAAAGTAAAGGAGCAAGGTATGTGTTTGCATCCTCCTCTGAGGTCTACGGATCTGCACAAGTGCATCCACAGCCGGAGGACTATTGGGGTTATGTAAACCCCATAGGACCAAGAAGCGTCTATGATGAGGCAAAACGTTTTTCTGAGGCCCTTTGCATGGCATACCACAGGGAGCATGGGCTTGATGTGAGGATAGCCAGAATCTTTAACACCTATGGACCACGCATGAGAAGGGGAGACGGCAGGGTAATACCAACCTTTATAGAAAGGGCCTTAAGGGGTGAACCTCTGCCAGTGCACGGCGATGGCTCCCAGACAAGGAGCTTTTGCTATATAGATGACCTTGTGGAAGGGCTCTACAGGATATGTATGGCTGGGGGGTTTGCCGGTGAGGTCTTTAATTTGGGGAACCCAGAGGAGATAAGCGTGTTGGAGCTTGCGCATAAGGTCATTGAGCTTTGTGGCTCCCCCTCATACATTGAATTCTTACCACCAAGGTCCGATGACCCTCCCAAGAGGTGTCCCGATATCCGCAAGGCTGTGAGATTGCTGGGTTGGTCCCCTACCACATCCCTTGAGGTGGGTTTAAGGTCTACCATAGGCTGGTTTAAAGGTTTATAATAACGCAAGTTGCAAGTTATAGGGTGATTAATAGCCTTGAGCCACCATAAGAGAAGCAAGGAGAAAATTGTTTGATGATATAATCCTTCTGTGTCCTCAAAAGATATAACTCTCAAAGACATCTTTGAGGAAGTCCCACACAGGCTCAGCAAAATCCTCTCTCCAGCTCCTATAAAAGAACTACTGCCAACAGCCCTGCCATCCACCGAGCTAAGAGTGGACTTCTTGGCAAGACTTGAGGATGAAAGCATCTTGCATATGGAGTTCCAATCCTTTAACGATACAAACATGCCTTGGAGAATGCTCCGCTACTATACCGCCATAGCAGAAAAATACAAAACATACAACATAAAACAGCTCCTCGTGTATGTGGGAAATGAAAAGCTCAGGATGAAGTCCTCTCTCAAGCTTAAGAACTTAGTCTTTAGGTATGAAATACTTGACATAAGGCAGATAGACTGCAGAGTGCTATTGGAAAGCCCAGACCCTATGGATAGGCTTTTAGCCTGTTTGTGTAAGGTAGAGGATGAGGTGTATCTCATAGAGAAACTCATAAAGACAATGGAAAGCATGAATGAAGAGGAAAGAAAGGACTACCTTTTGAAAGCCTTGACACTAACAGAGCTAAGACCTAACTTAAGGATAAGGCTAACAGAGGAGGTTAGGCATATGCCTATAGTGGTTAGACCTGAGGATATAAAACTGCCAAAGAGGAAGTTGAAAAAGGACATTCTGTATAGACTTGGACTTGAAGAAGGTCTTTTAAAGTCTGCACAGGATATGGCTATAGCCATAATTGAAGGTAAACTTGGCTATGTGCCTGAAGAAATAGCACATAGGATAAGGGAAATAAAAGATGTGGAGTTTTTAAGGTCTTTAGCCAAGAAGCTGGCCTCTACTTCTGAGGATGTTATGCAGGTTTTGGCTATTGAACTGAGAATTTCATAGACTAATTCAAAACTCATAAGGATAAGGCTCACGGAGGAGGTCAAGCACATGCCTATAGTGGTTAGACCTGAGGATATAAAACTGCCAAAGAGGAAGTTGAGAAAGGACATTCTGTATAGGCTTGGACTTGAGGAGGGTAAGCAGATTGGGCTTGAGGAAGGGTTTTTAAAAGCATTGCAAAATACAGTTTTGACCCTTATAAAGAGTAAGATGGGACAAATTCCTGAAGGTATGGAAGCAAAGATAAAGGACATAAGAGACAGGGAATATTTAAATGCCTTGATAGAGAAGTTAATAAACTCTGGAGATGTTTTGGAGCTTTTGAGGGAAGAGAGACTTTTGAGTTGAGTTGTAATTGATAGAGAAGCACCTTAGACAACTTATTTAGGAAAATATGCTTATGAGAGGTATCTAACTTTATAATAACTTGCAACTTGGGTGATTATAATCCTATGCCTGAGAGGTTAGAGTTAAAACTGAATGTAAACAATTTTACATATTTGTTAACAATTTTACTTGATTGCAAAGTAGGGAAACTGCAGAAAGTGTTTAATTACAGGCTTTTGTTTAGCATTCCTTTTATGGCATGCTTTTTGCATAAAAGGTATATGTGGCTTTTGTAAACAACTTGAAACCTATGAAAGGTGTGTGATACTCTAAAGAAAGAGAGGCGTGGCATGGTGGACGTGAGATTTTACATGGCTCAGCACGAGCTTTATATCAAGAGGCTAAAGAAGGCTATAAGCTCAGGGGATGACTTTGCTCACAAGGAGTGCTGTAGGGACACAAGGGAAAACTGCTGTGCCTTTGGTCAAACCTTTTACAGGGATATAATGCCAAACCTTGAGGAGTTTCCAGAGCAGGTAAGAGAGGTTATACTGCAGATAGAAAAAGTCCACTGCGAATTTCATGAAATAGGCAAGCAAATAGATACCAAAAACCCAGACGAAGCCCTTGTTAAAAAGATGCAGGACACCTCTTTGACCTTGTATCAACTCTTGATGAGATTGGAACGTATGCTTATTGGAATTGAAAAAGTTTAACATGCTTAACCAAATCTTAACAATTATCCTCTATAATCTTCTGTGATGATTGAGTATGTATCTCTCAGAAAAGGTGAGGCAAGGCTCTATTTTTCAAGCATAGCGGAAAGGGAGCTTTTTCTCCATGGTATGAACGGGGTGGAGGGGGTTGAGG
>JAXSPD010000008.1:0-42681 GCA_037926845.1 Candidatus Pampinifervens yunnanense
GTTTTTCTCTCTTGCCCGCTTCAAAAGTGAAAAGAAAGCGGGAAAGTTTGCGTGTGCCTTCTTTATTATCTGCTGTGCCATGTTAGAATTTAGCCTTCTGTAGTTTTCTGAGTGCTTAAGTAGATGATAGTTCTCCTCATACCTGAGATATGAGCCTGTCTGGAAAAAGTGCTGTCTTATGTTGTATAGTGTCTGATTGTATAGGTTTTTAGCTATCCTGCACATAGAATAGAGCGTTTCATACTCTTTTCTACTCAAAGAGTTTAGCCTCTGTCTTATTACTCCGAATACCGTATTCTGCACATTCCCCCTGCCTTTTCCTGCCATTAGAGAAATATGTATGCCCTGTTTCTTAATTTGTCAAGTTTTTATTCCACCTTATGGAAGATGGAGTTTTCTGGCTTGGTTTTTGATAAAACACCTTGGGGATATCTTTGACCAAGTTAAAAGAGTGCTGAAGAAAACAGGAAATTGCTTTATAGTCATCGGAGATACCTACGCAGGGGGCGGGGGAACCACAGGCGGATATACACAGTCTTGGGAAAAAAACGCTGACCACAGACCTAAAAACAGGCTCTCTCAAAAAATCGTAGGCACACAGAGCTGGATAAAGCGAAAACAGCTCCTTCTAATTCCTTACAGGCTTGCTATAGAGCTTCAGATGCGAGGCTGGATCGTAAGAGATCTTATTGTTTGGGCTAAAAAAGTGGCTTTTGTGGACAAAGAGGGAGAAGTGGTAAACCAAATGGGCAACGGCATTCCAGAAAGCGTGAAAGACAGGCTCACAAAGGCTTATGAGGTGATAATCCATGCGGTAAAAAGCCCAAAATACTACTTTCTTAAGCCTACCGCTCCAAGAAAATACCAGATCCAGAAGTCAAACAACTACAACGGTAAGTATTTAAGAGCAAGGTCCGTTAGAAACCGCTACAAGCCTAAAGAAAGAGAAATCTCCTACGCCTGTAATGTTCTCCAGATAAACACGGAACCTTCTCCGCTTGATCACTTTGCGCTCATGCCTACAAAGCTTGTAAAGTTTCTCATAAAGGCAGGCTGTCCAGAAGGTGGAACTGTCTTAGACCCCTTCATGGGAGCAGGGACTGTAGCTTTGGTGGCTCAGGAGCTTGGAAGAAAGTGGATAGGAGTGGAGATAAACCCAGACTATGCAAAAATCGCACAAAAAAGAGTATCCCTCAGCGTAGACAAGTATAGTACATCGGGTCTGGGACTATCACCCAGAACCTTTAGAAAGTATGGCTTCTGAGTGAGTAAGCCTCATGCCTTACTCCAAAGGTAATGGATAAAAGGTATTTTGACAAAATACATTTGATGTAGTATATATTACTATGAGTAGGAAGAAGAGAAATCCATTGTTTGTGTTTTTTCTCCCCATGCCCATCATAAATGAGCATGGCGTGGGGTTGATGGAGAATATTGGGTCTTGGATACTGGAGGAGAGAGTAGTGGCGGCGGAGGAGCTTGTAGATGAAGCTGGAGATGTGGAGGTGGTGGCAGTTCTCAGTCAATTGTCTATGGTAGCTCCTTTGAAGGAGGAGTATGCAAGGATATATGTGTATCTTGCCTTGAAGGTGCTGAAGGAAAAAGGCATGGAGGTAAACATTCCAGAGCATTTAAGGGTTTTGGAGCTAAGCGAGCATGAGAAATATTTGCTGAGACAGCTAAGAAGAGAGATAAGAGAAAGGCAGTGGAGAAAGCTAAAATATCACCATGACCCGAGAGCTTGAGCTTTACCTTACTACTTTTGCAGGTAGGCATGAAGGCACTCTGAGAAACAAGAGGGCAAGG
The DNA here is from genome assembly GCA_037926845.1 of Candidatus Pampinifervens yunnanense. Classification (GTDB taxonomy): domain Bacteria; phylum Aquificota; class Aquificia; order Aquificales; family Aquificaceae; genus Pampinifervens; species Pampinifervens yunnanense. The sequence goes on from JAXSPD010000008.1 coordinate 1,807, forward strand.
CTGGGGCATCTTTTAGAGTTTGGCATCAGGGAAGAGTGGAATGAGCAAGTGGTGGGGGAGTTTTTCAGCTGGCTTAGCTCCAAAGGTCTTGCTGTCTCTACCATAAAGGAGATATTCAGGGAGGCAAAGGGCTTTCTGCGGTGGCTCAGAAACAAAAGGCACTACGCTGTTTTTATAGATGAGCAGGCATGGGCAAAGACATGGCAGGCACAGAGGCTAAAGACAAGGAAAAGAAAGGAAGTCTTTACAGAAGAAGAGCTTGAAAAGTTCTTCTCCTACTGCGATAAAAAACCCCCTGTCTATAAGGTTTTCTTTCTTCTCCTTCTTCACTCGGGCCTTCGGGTGGCGGAAGCTCTGAGCCTGAGCTCTGAAGACCTGATTGTCAAAAAGCTCAAAGACAGGGAGGTGCTTTTTCTGAGAGTTAGGGAGGGCAAGTTTGGGAAAGAGAGGGAAGTGCCTGTGCCTCTGCTCTCGGAGGAAGAAAAAAATTTCTTCAAGCGCTTTTTTGCAAGCAGGAAAAACAAACCCCTATGGAGCTACCTGCTCAGGTATCCCAGAAGTGTAAAAGAGAAAACCTTAAGCCTGTGGTCTGTGGAAAAGTTCTGCCAGAAGGCGGAAAAGGAGCTCGGCTTTCCCGTCTATCCTCACAAGTTCAGATATACCTATATTTCAAGGCTTCTCTCTGAGGGCTACTCTCCCCATGCGGTAGCTCAGTGGGCAGGGCACGAGAAGATAAACACCACTCTGGAAATCTACGCTGTGGTCATCACTGAGAGGGAACTCATGAGGTAAACAAATCCTCAAACAATCCTGTCTCATCTGTCCAGTAATCGCCGTATTTTTCACCCACATGGCTTGCGTCCTTGCTGAAGAGCTTTAGCCTGACTTCCACTTCCATGTGGTTGTATTGGAATTTCTTAGGCTCTCCCTTTTCGGTAAATATCCTCTCGTAGCCGTCAACTTTAAGCTCATAATCTGTGTGTGCCTTTCCCTTCGGGTCTATGAAGTAGATGATATACCTGTTTGCTTGTTTGGGCTTAAACCAGAAGATAAAGTCAGGTATAAACTTTGCAGGCTTACCGTTTTTGTCTATGTAGGGTATGTAAATGCCTCTGTCCTTGCTCTCTTCTATCTTGCTGAAAAACCAGTATTCGCAAAGCTCGTTAAGTTCACCTATCTTATTCTTCAAAGCAGAAATAAACTCTATCTCGCTTGCCACCGTTATCACATGCCTTATAAGGCGCTCTCTGTCTCTTGCATAGGCTACGGGAATGTAATAGTGATTAAGGATTTTCTCAAGAGTTATGCCGTCAATATTTCTTACAAGTGAAGCTTCTATTTTAACCAGTTCATAGGCCTTTTCAAATGTTTTGCCTTGTTTACGATATTCTGACATTCTATTATCCTTTTCTTCTTCACTCATCTCCCTTGCGTTATACACTTCCTTAACAACTTTTATGAATTCCTCCACATTTACCAGCCTCTTATTAACCTTTATCTCCTTGAAGTGGACTATGACATCATCGGGCAAAAGGGTTATGGGTTCTTTTTCATCTATTCCCAACTCCTTTTTCACCAAATACCTCATCACCAACTCTAAATATAGCAAAAAACTTAATGCGCAGGGTGCAAAATTTTCTTTCCCCGCTTGCCACATAAATTGTTCCAAAATGGAGTTCCAATTTTGGAAATACTATCTTATCCTACAAATCAAAAATGTAGGATAAGACACTTTTTTATACAATAGAAGGCATAACAAGTTCTTCCGAAGAGGCAGGTATTCCGTAAGCTTCAAAGATAGCCTTGTCTATTGAAAACAAAGCATCTCTCCATTTTCCCAGAAGAGCGCTAAATCTCTTTTCAAGATCTGAAAGCCTCTTTACTAAAAACGCAGGATTGTCGGGAAGGTAGAGTTTTTCCTTGACAGCGAGATACCTTTCGTTTGCAAATTTCAGAGAGAAGAGTTCTATCACTCTCTTTGCATCTTCATTTACGAAGCTCCAGCAATTGAGATAGCTTTCTATTCTCTCTCCCCTCGGTTCTCTCAGCTTCCTTCCATAGCGAAGCAGGAAGTTTTCAAGGGAAATCCTGTTTATCCCTTCAGTGAGAACCTGCCAGGGAATTATGCGTTTAAATTCCACCCCTTCCCTCAAGCCATACCACAGGGGATCAAGCCACTCAGTAATATCCTCTATACCAAGAGACTTGAACTCCTTCGCAGTTTCCTCAAGGATGTTGTAGTAATCCACTACCTCATCGGGTATGCTATCGGGAACTTTGAGGATAAGAAGAACATTTTTATTTACCTGAGTGTTGGTGCTCACCGCATTATACTGAAAGTTAAAAGGCAAGGAAAAAAGAAGGCAAGCCAGTTTCTTAGCGGTATGCTCATTTGGAGCCTTTAAAACCCAAACCTTGTCGGTAAAAACCTTCTTGTTTTCCCGATCCCTGTAGCTGACCGTCCCCCTTATATTTCTCGGATAATTGAGGGTATTTACAATTCTGTTGAAAATTACAAGGTTTTCTTCATTCTCATTTTCGTAAATCTCCCACAACTGCTTGTTTACTCCTGCTCTTTCTTCGTTATCTTTCGGAGCTACATAAGGAGGTCTATACTCCCCGCCTCTACCCTTAACCCCAGTGGGATTTTCAGGAAGAGTGCCGAAAGGTCTTATGTCCTCTCCTTTATACAGGATCATAGCGTGCGGGTGGTGCTTTCCTACATGGAACCTTGCAATCTTTCCCGTGTCTATTCCAACCACAAAATCTCTATTAACATCTATCCCCATCTCACTCAAAAGCACTTTCAGAGTTTTCGGTTTTCCATAGATCAGGTCAAAAATTTCGTAGAGCCTCTTCACATGATCCCTATCTCTACCCGAAAGAACTACCCATATATCATGATTATCGCCACTTTCCTCATACATCTCCCTTTGAGGTTCCTCCTCTTCGGACCCCGAAAACCTGTAAACAATATTGCCAACATCAACCGTATTCCTTCTTGCCTCCTCTATCATCCCTCTCCTGCTCTCCTCCTTTACTCCTCCCCAAGCTATACTTGTTGTCGCTTCTGGCGTTCCTTTCTCCCACACGAAAACCACGACCGCCTGTATTACTCCTTCAAAAAGAACTCCCGTTCTTCTGTGGAACTTCGTAATGTGGAGGATACTGCCTTTCCTTTCAAAAGACTTGCGCAAGTTATTGGTCTGTTGGTCTCCGAGTAAGGTTAAAGGAACTATGTAAGAAATCCTACCTCCGGTAGAAACAATCTCCTGCGCTATGCAAAGAAATAGAGCGTAGGTGTTCACATCCCCCCTCAGCCTGTCTCTGAATGCTTCTACCAGATCCTCTGGCGGTGAGAAACCGGCAGTCTTTGCATTTATGTAAGGAGGGTTGGAAAAGACATAGTAAAAGCCAATGTCTTTCAATCTTCTCCATATCCTGAAAGTGTTTGCAACCTCAAGGCGGAAGGAAACAGGCTTGATAGTTTTCCCCTGATCAAGGAGATTTTTTATGTCATCAAGGATCTGAACAAATAAATTTACCCCGGCAAGATAAACGGAAAAAGCGTTTATGTCCACCCCGTAAAAGTTTTCCTGAACATCCCTTATGAACTTCTCGGAAAGCTCCTGAACCTCTGCGGTTTCAAGAGCCTCCCTGTATCTCCTTACCGCATGCACAAGGAATGTCCCCGAACCGCAAGCCGGATCTATAACTTTCCTTCCGATTACATCCCTTCCCCGATAACCCGCTCTATCAAGCATGTAGTCCACAAGCTCGGGAGGCGTGAGGTAAACGCCGAGATCGTGTCTGTGAATTTCCCCCATGAGCTTTTCGTAAATGTAGCCTATTATGTCCTGACGGATGTTGGTAAACCTGTATCTGTTGAGCGTTTCCAGAACTCTCAGAAAGAGAATATCATCAGGCACATACCAGTCGTAAACTGGGTTCTTCTCTATGTCTGAGAATATCTTTTCCTTAACATGTAGATAGGCAAGGTTGAAGAGAAGATCCGTTCTCAAATATCCCCGTGTATCCATGAGAGACAGGTTATCGGTGAGACTTCTCCACAGGCTAAAACCACCATCGCTTAAAAGCCTCTTTATCAGCCCCTTGTCCTCAAGAACTCTCAGAATGAACACCTTTATAAAAAAGGCGTAGGCTACCTGAAGTGAGTACTCCTTCTGAAAAACAGGTTCGTTTTCCTCCCCTTCTTCCGTTGAATGAGACAGAAACTCTTTCCACCCATCCCTCCAAAGAAAGTAAGCCTCCGCAAGAGATAGCTCCTGTGAGTAAAGAACATGAAACCTTTGAAGCTCTGAGTTTACCGCTTCTATTTTCTCAACGAGTTCACGGAACCTTCTTTTTTCTATTTCATTCAGGTTTACTCCTCTTTGCCATTCTTTCAAGCTTTCTATCTCTACAGGGGACAGATAGCCGAGCTTTTCAAGTGCCTTGCGGACCATCTGTTCCAGCTCTTCAAAGGCTGACTTTCTTCTCCCTGTTATCTCCCTTTCCGTATTCACCAGCCTGTCCAGAAGTTCCTTTATCTCTTCATCTTCTCTTGATAAGATTTCATTTCTTTCGCTGAACCTGCTCAGAGCGTTTCTGAGCCTTCCGAAGACATCTCTCTTTACCTCACCTATAACCGTCTTTACCTCATCTATGAATACTTCCTCCCTTCCTTCTATATCCTGAGCCTTCTGAAGAAACTCCTCTTCAGAGCAGGCAAGGTCATCTATCCGTTTATTGAGATCCACAAATCTTTCTTTGGAAAATTCCCGGTAAAATCTCTCTATGTTGCTTTTCTCATCTTCCGCAAAGAGACCTCCCTTTGCCTTTTTGAAGTCTATACCGTAGAGAACCTTGAAATCGTCTCCCTGAAGCTCTACCACCCAGAGGCAAAATCCGTTGGCTATTATCCCTCTTCTTGAAATCTTTTTGAGATACTCCATAATCTGGGATCTGTGGTTCTGTAAAGGGTTGCTTTCTGCGGTGCTTTTGTCCTCTATGAAAAAGAGGATCGCTCCGGAGAGCTTTACCATATAGTCAGGCTTAGATCCTGCTTTGGTAGTGTTATATTCAAAATCGCCCGGTTCATATCCAAGCCACGGTAGTATTACACCACCGACTATTCTCCTGTCCACATAGTTCTGCTCATCTCCCGCAGTAGGTGTGTGCGTAAACAGCCCTTCCCTCTCAAGAGCGGAAAGGAGTTCTTCCGCTTTCATCCAATAGTATTATAGAGAACTTGAGGGGTAAAATTTTTCTTTTTAAAAATCCCCCATCTCTTCCTCTTTTCTCAGCTTTATGATAACCTCTCTTCGCCCTACAATACCAAGCTGATCCTGATATCCGCCTTCTACTGCTTTTTCAAGGTAATTTTTGCTAAGAGAAACCCCCCTGTCTTTTCCTCCTCTGTAAAACTCATCTATAACATAAGAACCGTTGCGCAGTTCCTTTACCAGTTCCTTTTTGCCAGCGCAGGAAAAGAGAAACACCGCAAGACTAAGGCTGAGACTAAATATTTTTCCTGAGTTCATCCACCGGCACCTCCATACTAACACCATCTACCAGAACTATGTAAACAGGTTTGCCTGCCTGAACTACCACCACAGGAAAGATCTTTTTTGCCTGATCCAGATAAAACCTTGCGAATTCGTTCCATGTCTGCGCTAAGGAGCCGTAAAGAGAGTAAAGAAATTCGTTTTTTATGTCCGTTGTTGTCCCGAAAGCGGTGGTGTACTTTTGCAGCTGAGACTGTTGAAGGGCGGAAAAGAACCCACCGAGAGTAGTCCCACCCAGATAGGTGAGTATCTGCTCTCTGTTGATGTTCAGAAATTTCCCCGCTACTCCCTCCATCCCGTCTTCCGCAGAAACTATCATCCCTTTAGGAGACACCTCAATGACCTTGCCGTTCTTTAAAATGCAGGAGAGCTTATACACCTCCAACTTTGCCCTCTCAAGAATATAAGTTCCTTCCCCCTTTGCTATAACCAGACACCTTGAAAGGTCAAGCCTATAGTTGTTGGGCAGGCGTGCATACCCGTCAAGCTCCACAAGCACCGCCGGGAACCTCTCCCCTCCTACGGGAGCAGGAAAAGAGTTTATTATCCTTCCCTTTAAGGTGGTCCCCGCAGGAAGATAAACGGTTTTTTCCTTCTTTTCTTCAGCCTTCTTGCTGTCCGCCTGCCCTCCTTCCGTAAACACAGGAACATCTGTGGCGGTGTTGGCCTGAGTTAAAAGAACATTTGTTTTTGATTGGGGACTCTGCTCTTCCTTCCTCTCCACCCTGTTTATTTTGGGCTTATACGGCTCTGCCAGCTTGGGTGGTTCCGCATAAACAGGTGTGGAAGGAGAAGAAAAAGAGGGAGGAGAGGGAGGTGGCGGTGGAGGTGGGGATGGTTCCTGTATCTTTATAGCACTCTCTTTTTTCTCTTTTTCCTCTACCGCAGGCGCAGGGGAGGAAAGTTTCTGGTTTAAACTGTGCAGTTCTTCCAGTATCTTCTGGTTCATCTGAGCCTGAGACTTTAAAACATCCTCCAGCATCTTCTTCTGAGCCTCAGGGTCGCCTTTCACCACAACATTACTCCCTCCCCCCCAGAGCCTGCTTAAAAGAAAGAGAATGACTGCGGTGCCCGCAAAACCGCCTATCCACTTTATGTTAATGTGGGAAAGGAAGTTGGGCGTGTTTTTCTTCTCGGAAGGTGCTTCTCCTTCTTCTTCTAAGATGTACTTCTCTTCTTCTGCCTTCTGTTTGTTAAACTTATCCATAAGACCCATGGAATTTATTATAATAAACAAAAAATGCAAGCAAAGTTAGTTTTAATGATACTTTTTTTAACATGGATGATAAGCGGATGTGCGAAAACAATAAACTACAATTTCCAAGAAAGTAAAAGCGTGAATTTCCCAGATAAACTAATAGAGGAGAGACTAAAGGAGATAAGAGAATGAGAAAACTCTTGCTTATGCTGCTTTTAACGGGTGCAGTTTTTGGAGGCGAAGTGTCCGCTTACAGAGCGGGCTGGGTGGACGGCTTTAGAACGGGCTACTCTCTAAAAAATGCAAAGAAAGTGGAAATCCCTGCGGGATACTGGCTCTACATGCCTTCAGAGAACCTTCCCACGGAACTTGTGGGCTTTTACATCTTCAGCGCTCAGAGACTCGGTCTTAAAAGCTACCTGACGGAAAAGGAGATAGTTTTTGGCGTTTTCGCAAGACAGGCGGACGCAAACTTTTACAAGGAGCAGCTTGCTGGAAAGGGCATAGATGATCTCAGGGTGGAGAAAAGGGAAGGCACCGCTGGATACGAAGGGGGGATTTTTGTTATAGATAAAACTGGAGAAACTCATTCCGGGGTCAGCGGCGTTTACTACCATCTTCAAAAAGCAATAGAGAAGGCAAAGGAGATAGACCCTACCGTGCTGAACAGAGACCTGCTTGTGCAAGACCTTCAATCTATTCTGTCGCAGATAAGCAAGTGGAAAAGCGGTGAAAAGGGCTATGAAAGGGTGATAGATGAAGGAGGCAGCAAGGAACCTAAAATAATTGATAAGTTCCTAAAGGAGAAATAAACATGAAAAAACACCTCCTCATCCTTGCGGGATTTGCGGCAGGCGGGTATGCTTTTGGCACTTCAGCAGGCGCAGCTTACGAAAGGGGGTGGATTCCCGAGACGGTGATAAAGCTGGTGGAGAAGTATTACCAACTTTCTGAGAAAGTGGAAGAGCTGGAAAAGAGAGTGCAAAAACTGGAACAGGGAGGAAAAAGCAAGGACAGGACGGAGAGCGATGAACCTGTCAAAGAAAAGGTGCAAGCCAAGCTAAATATTAAAGTGCGCTTCTGCCCCAGCTTTAAGTGCGGGGCGGTAAGCATGCTTGAGAAAGGAGAGGTGGCGAGCGTTCTTGAGAAAAGAGATCGCTGGACGCTTGTGGAAACTCAGTATGGAGTAAGAGGATGGGTATATTCAAAATACTTGCAGGCTTACTCCTTCTAAGCCCTGTCTGGGCTAAAGAGTTGGAGTGGAAAGAAAAGAGCGTTGAGCTGAAGGTTCCGCAAAAATCTGTTGTGGGCATAGAGTTTTCCTGCAGAGTGCGGAGCGTTTTTACCAACGACCTGGTTCAGGCGGACTACAATCAAAACACGGTTTTTGTTTCTGTGGGAACAGTCCCCACCTCTGTGGGTGTGTCCTGTGAGAAAGACGGAATATTTAGGGGTTATACCTTTTACCTCTTTCCTTCGGGAGGAGGGGATGTGTTTTTCAAGGTGAAGGACGACCAGATGGAGAAGCTTGTGGTTTCCAAAAAGCAGGAGATAGACACTTCAAAGGAAGAGCTTTTGACCCTATCCAGATATGTTCTCAAGAGCGTTTTGAAGGGAGAGTTGCCACAGGGCTTTTATGTTTCAGACTTTCAGGAGGAATTCAGAAAGGGGGAGTTCAGGGTCAAGGTGGAGAAAGCTTATGTTGGCTCTTCTCTTGTGGCTTATGTGGTAAGAGTGCGCCCCGACGGGTTTATGCAGAAGAAGCTTACGGAAGACCTGCTTTTTGACAAAGGAACCACTCTTGTCTGGCTTGAGAAAACGGGCTATGTAAAGCACGATGAGGAAATCAAGGGGGTGATAATAAAGCTGAGGGGGGAAGACAAGGAGAGAGAGGATAATCTCAAAACCGTGATCCCTTTTAAGTAAACTAACTTGAGAGCAGGCGGGGACAGACTGCCCCCTTTTTAACCCTGCAAGAAGGTCAAAGCCCGAGCCGGGCGTCTATAGGCTTTTCAGTCTTAGGTAGAGTTTTTTGGCACAGTTTTGCTCTGCGGTTTTGAGGTCAAACCCTTCAGCAATTTCCTTTATGTCTTTTACCTTGCACTCCACGATCACATTGACCCCTTCCACGCCCAGAATTCTGTAAGTGGGTGCGGTCTGGAACTTCTCTTTACAGAGCATTAAAAGCATGGTTTTGTAATCCTGCCTGTAAGCTTGCTCTTTTAAAACTCTGTTTATCTCTGGAGCAAAAACCTCCTTAAACACGGTGTAAGCTGCTCCCAGTCCTCCGTCCAGAAACACAGCAGCAAATAGAGCCTCTAAGGCATCTGCCATCACCTTCCCACTCAGATATCCGTCCTTAAACCTTCTTTTGCTCCTTACCTGCAGATTTAGCTTGTTTGCCATCTTGCGGAGAAATTCGTTGCTGACTATGTAGCGCTTTGCCTGCGCAAGCTCGGAAAGAGAATAGGAGCTGTGCTCTTCCAGAAGAAATCGGGTGATGAAAAAGTTCAAAAGGCTGTCTCCGAGAAACTCAAGCCTTTCGTAGTTAAACCTGCGGTTCACAGACTTATGGGTCAGAGCCTCCTCAAGAAGTGCTGGGTCTCTAAACTTGTAGTTGAAGCTACCCATAAAACTAACTATAAGAGAAAAAGGGGGGAAAGCCCCCTTCAGACTCAAGCCTGCTCCAACCATTTGGGGGCAAGCTTTTTAAATTTCTCTACCACTTCCCGAGGTTTTAGGGAGCTGTTTTTCACAAACTCCCTTGCCTTGGAAAAGAGGTAGAGAGATGCTTTAAGGGAGGTGATGTAAGCACCCCCTCTTGCTTTTGAATTACCCAAACGGAATTCAACCGTCTGGGCATTATTTAAATTCACCCAGGAGTACCTGTCCGCCCCCTTTTTCAGGGGTAGACAGTACCTGTTAAACTCTCGCCCATACAGGGCGAAGAGTAAGTCTTTTGTCTCCTCCTCTAAAAGGAGACATGTCTCAAGGAGAAACTCCTTCAGGTCCATCTTCTCAAACCCTAAAAGGTCTGAGATATTAAAATGCAGGTGTAAACCCGCATTTATTCTCTCGCTCTCAAAGAACTTAGGGTACTTGTCCCTAAAGCTCTTTAGGTTGTAAAGGAGCTTAAAGGCTCCTTTTATATCTACAGGGTGAGCTGTTTTAAACTCACCCCCCTCTACCGACCCGTCTTTTTCATACAACAGGTCGTACTTTTTTATCAGGTACGCAAGGTACCTGACAGCTTCTCCCTTCGGGGGGAGTTTTTTGGGTATTTCCCACTCCACCCCGACCTTCAGGCCCTCAACAGCCTCCCTTTTATGGGAGTAGCTTTCCATTGAGGGCTTAATGGGTGGAGTGAAAAGATACTCCACCCAGTTTACTCCCTCGGGAAGGGGGATTTTTATCCCCTTTATCTCCCCGTTAGGAATAGGAATAGGGAGCGAGTTAGGGAACAGCGCGTCCCTTATTTGTTTAAGGTGCCCACAGACACCTTTTTCTTTAAAGGTGGCACAGGAACATGCCACCTTTTTTTCTCTTGCATCTACCGCTAAGGTTTCCCCATTGCGGTAGTGCCACATCACCTTCCTTTCAGGAAGGTGTACTTCTATGGACTTGGGGTACACCCAAGCGAACTCAGCGGCGGAGGTATCCACCTCCGCAATAATCTCCCTCACACGGGAGATTAAGTTAAAAAGGGCTATAAAAAAGCCCTTCTTGTCAGCAGGCACTATAAGCCTGCGGACCTCATCCTCCCATCTCAGGGGGATGAGAATTATCTCCCCGTCTTTTACGACGGGGTAGTAAAAGTAAAGCACCCCCCTCTTGGGGGGGGCGACTACCAAAAAGTTCTCTTTTATATACATCCTCAGAGAGGGAAAACAAACTTGAAGGGAAAAAAAGAAAAAAGAAAAAAGGGAGCTATACCTTCAGCATTAGGTACAGCTCCCTCCCTGTTATGGGGCTCTTAAAAGGCCCCATCTCTTTAAAGCCAGCTTTTCTAAAAATTTCAAGGCTGGCCTTATTGTTTACCAAAACAGTTGCCATATATACAGGCAACTGTGTATCTTCTATCACCCTTTTAACAAGGGCGATAGCTATTCCTCTCCTTCTATACTTTGGGGAGACATATAAATGCTTTATCTCCCCCAAATAGAAGGTGAGTTTTTTTAAGCATACTATGCCTGCTACTTCCTTTTTTTCCTCACAGGCATAGTATGATCCAGCAGGGTCATAGCAAAGACTGCAACCCTGCTCTTGAGCGGAGAGGCTTATTAACCTCTCCGCCTCTTCTCTGGAGGCGGGGCGTATCCTCACCCCAACTCTCCAAAGAATTTCCATCTATTTACCCTGCCCACTCGGGCAAGGTAATAGACCTTTTTGCCCTCTTTTTTGCCGAGGGCAAGATTATTAGAGGAGTTTTTACTCCTCTTATAGTATGTCCCCGAGGAGGGGACATAAACTATATCGGGGTCCTTTTGAGACCCCAATATTTCAAAAACCTCTTCGTCCGTGTACAGGAAGGCTTCCACCTCCCCGTCTTCTGCGATGAAAATCTCCCCAGAGAGGAGCTCATCGCCAACACGGAGGCTTTTCATGGCCTCCGTCTCCGATACAAGACGGGCAAAACCACCCGCCTCAACTAAAAAGTAAAGACCTTCTTCGGTCTTTACTACTCGCTTTCCTACAGCTGCGCCGTATTCGCAGCTGTAGCCGTAGTCCCACCCGTATTCGCAGCTGTAGCCGTAGTCCCACCAGCTCCTGTATCTTGCTACCCAATTTTCATTGGACACAAGCAACTCCTTATGCTTGTGCCACTCTCCTATCAGGAGAGGTTCTTCCTCTCCTGGCAAACAGAAGGCGAGTCTACTACCGCTTCTCAGCGGGTCTATTAGCCCGCCTTCCTTAACAAGGAGCTTAAGCTGCTCCTTACTTAAACGAAGCTCGCTTAGAAGCTTCGCAAATTGAGAGGTGTCGCTCTCACCTTCCGGCACATACATACCGGAGGAGACACCTCTCTTTATATCAAGGGTCCCGTTATGAAACAGGAGCCCTCTCCCTTCCCTCAACTCTACCGGGAAGGGGTGAGTGAGTTGGGGAGTTTCGCTCCCCACGCTCACAAGTCTAAAATGGATTACAAACGGAGGATGTTCCTCCGTATCAAGAAGGCCCAATTGCTTGAGCCTTTTCTCAAGAAGGGGCCACTGCATAAACCCCTTCTCAATTTTCCATTCGCCACCTTCGTAGATGGCGAAGCCTGCTCCGTGGGAGTTTATCTCCCACATCTTTTCAGCGTCAGACTTTGAAAGTCTGACGCTGCTTTTGACAACGGCTATAACACACATCTTCTGAGGAAGATGAACGAACTAAAAATAGAAAAGGGGCAAAAAGCCCCTTTAAGAAACGGTTATAACCGCCTCTTTTCCTTTTTGGGTCGGGAATATAGCCTCCACGACCCAATCTACAAAGGCTCTTACCTCCTCTTCAGAGGGGAGCCTCTCCATTCTAACCTCCCAAGGGAGCCCTATCCAAAACTCCCTTTGAGAGGGATTAAAGTTCCTCGGGAACTCCGCTGAACGAAGCTCCTCCGGAACTGTCGGAAGCGCGTAGACAAAGCCACGCGCTTTTTTCAGTCCGTAAAGGATAACCCTTAATGGGCCTCCTTTGGCCTCAATAAGAGGCTCAAGGGCCTCTCTAAGAGCCCTTTCATATAGCGACTTCTGGGGTTGCGCCCAGTCATCGCTGAAGCTTATGACAAGCCTGGGGACTTGGGCTTCTATCCCCCAAGCTCTATAGTCAAGCTCTCCCCCCTGCTCTTTCCACCTTTCGGGGAAGGAGAGGAGGTATACTGCCTCATCCTGAGTTAGGAATCGGCAGTACTCTTTAAATGAGGGCAGGCCATTGTCAACCTCTACCCTCATTTCTCCCTCACAAAGGAGGCATTCTAAAAGCCCCTTCGTAAGTTTATAAACCACCCTTACCATCTCAGGGTGGTGGTAAAAGGACGCTGGAGGCGTCCTGTATTCAAAGCCCCAGGGCTTTTCCTCCCAAGCCCCGAGGTAAGAATAACTGCCCCTTGCGGGGCCAGATGTGGGGAGCAAAAGCTCCCCAATAAACAAATCAAGAAGCGGCACAATCTCGTGCGCCTCCTCCTTGAGAAGATATCTAACATCGGCTTTCCCGCCGATGTGTATATGCCCTCCAAGGGGGTACCTATCCCCTCTTATAGAGGGGACGCACCCCTTTCCAGAAAGGGACTCCGCGAAGTCCCTTATCAAATCCCCCACATTTTCCACATATACTGTGGGGTCTGAAGACGGAGCCGGTCTTAGCTCCGCCGTGTGTGAAGCCCCGTCCAATCCGACGGGGTTTACTCTATCAGGGTCCTCTAAGACCCTGTCCGCATCAACAACTTCCCAATTGGGAAGCTGTCTTATCTCAAACTCGGGGTCTCCCCCGAGTGTTATTATCGGAGAGGCGAAGCTCTCCGATACTGTGAAAATCTTTGTCTTTGCCATCCTCCCGTGAGGATTAACCAACTTTTTTAACAAAAAAGGGCAAAGGTGGTATATTATTAGTATGAAGACACTTAAGGAACTGCAAAAATTTGCGGAAGAGCTTTCTTCCGCAGACAGGATCATCTGCGATGCGCTCGCAGATGGAACTTACAGGCTCGGGGAGCTTAAATTCTCCGAACTTGTCAGCGGAATGTTGAGGTCTGTCTTTAACGACATGGTGGGTCATCAGGAGACAATAGACCTCAGCATCTTTGACGGGTTTGACCCGCAAGATTACCTCAGGGTTTATGCGGGAGAAGATGAGGGCTTTCCTGAGGTGGTTTCGTCTCTGTTTGACACTGAAAGGAGCAGAGAAGCTCTAAAGCTTATGGAAACCGAGCGCTACAGGCTGTATGAGGAGCTAATCAAAAAAGTAAAGTCCAGCCTTGTGTTCTGTGCCTATACCCTTGCAAGCAGGAGAGACAGACTGAGGATAGCTGAGAAAAAGGAAGAGGCTAAGATGCTTATATTTGACATGCTCGGAGACAAGACAGAGAAATATCCAGAAGGAGATGTAATCTTGACAGGGTTTGCGCTCATGGGTTTTCTTCCTACTAACAGTTTTGAGCATACGGAAATAATTTTCAACAAGAACCGATACAGAGCTTATGAGAGCAAGCTTATACTGGAAATACCTTATGCGGAGTTTCTGGCAAACCTGCTTGAAGGGAAGATAGAAAGAGATCACCTTGGCTTTCTGGGAATTCTCACAGAAGAAGATGCAAGATATGTTATGGAAAGCCTGAAGGGCATAGAAGATGAAGAACTGCGTGAAGACCTCAAAAGGTATATAAAGGACTGGAGGTTTTACAGGTTTACAGACTTTGGCATAAGCATCTGCTACGCTCAGGGAGCGCTCTACACAAAGGAAAACGCAGACACAGCCCTTGATTATCTTAAAAGGCTGGAACCCAAAACAAAGCTTGAAAACTTGCTTGCAGGCAGGGCATGGGAAAATCTTGGCAGAAACCTTGAAGACAGGTCTTTCCTCAAGATTGCAAGCGACCACTATCAAAAGGCAGGGAACATAGTAAAAGCCATGGAGTGCGAGGTTCTGTAAAGGCGTTCTTCTTCAAGGGTCAGTTCCCTGACCCTTAGTGATATTGGGGACGCTTTCAGCATCCCCAAGCTGAACGCATTTACTACATACAACATCCGCCCTTCTTTAATAAGAAGGAGGGATAATTGAGAGAGGGGGCTTTTGCCCCCCACACGAACTTAAACTTAAAGGGAGGGGGAGGATGGAGTCTACTCTATAACAATATCGTAGTACTCCAGGGTCTTCCCCCCGGGGAGCCTAAGCCCCCCCCTTTTTGCAAGCTTGCCCCCCATCCGCCTGGCCATCTCATTATACATGGCCCAGGCGATAAGGGGGAACCCCTCGCCTTGAAAGACGAGGGGTTTTAGGTGGTGGTGCTTTTTTACACCACTTACGCTTGTTGATTTTAATACTTCTACCAGTATTTCCATCCACATCATTAGCCTCCTTTGGCCCTCAGATTTTCCCCCCGTGCCGGGCCTTGCACGGAGGTGGCTTTTACGCCAACAGCTGTCTCTGTTTCAATCCCTTATAGGTACCTAATAAACGGTTGGTTTTTGAAGAGAGGGTGTTTCAATCCCTTATAGGTACCTAATAAACGGTTGGTTTTTGAAGAGAGGGGCGTAGCGCCCCCATACTAACTTACTCCTTGTCCTTGCCCTTGGCGGGCTTGGCGGGGGCGGGGGCTTTTTTGGGTCCCACTGCCCACCAAATGCCCCCCTGGGCGTACCCCACGCGAATGGGGTACCCCTTAAGGGCCTGTTTCAGGCCCTGGAGGAGAGAGGCCCTCTCCTCCTCCGTCAAGAACGACAGGTTCAAGGGAATGAACCCTCTCCTTTCTCTGTAACTCTGTCTCAATATCTCCCTTGCCAGCTCATTTCCTAACATTCCCTTTCTCCTGCCCTTAGATTTTCCCCCACTGTGGCCGGGCCAGCCACGCGCTCCCTTTCGGGAGCTGAGGGATGCGCCATCCCTTTAAAGAGACGGGACATCCCCTTGTTGTTTATAGTAAACCTTTCCTTCTTTCTGCTCCGCACGAAGCTTTTTTTTCATCACAAGAGTTGCTAAAGCATACTTGGCAGTGATTACATCTGTGAATCCTCCCCTTTCTATCAACTCCCTGATTAGTTCCCTCTCCTCTTTCTCTCCATCTACAAAGGGCAATACCTTCTCCTCTATCCTGTCAAATACAGTTTCTTTGAGTTTTAGAAAATCGTCAAAAGACAGTTTTAGCACCCTCGCAAGCGCTCCCTCTTTTCTGGTCAGAAGTTTTACCGTCCGAGCACTAAAACCCCTCTTCTCAAGACTTTCCGCAAGCTTGGCGTTGCTGAAACTGTGAGGAATTAAAAACCTCGCTTTTGGAAGGTTGTCCGCTACCGCATTTATAAGACGCCTGTCTGCACTTATTAAGATGAATTTCTCCCCCTTTGCTACGCTTTTGATGATGTCGGGGGTTATTTGCTTGACTTCATAAACCTGAGCAGAGTGCTTTTGCCAGATGGTGCTTAGCACCTCTTTTTTCTGGCAGTAAATAGGGTTGTCCTCCGGGACAAGCACTATTGCTTGAGTGCCCTCAAGTTTGGGCAATTTCATGAACAAATGGTCTTGGTCATAATTTAAAAGGCTGTTGGCATCAATTAGCACCAGCATACAGTATATTATAAAAGAAACACACTCTCCCGAAAATCTTATCCCCCTTTCTCATGTCGTCCCTCGGGGGACAACCCTATTCAGTTGTTAAGATAACAAGGGGCTTTTTACACCCCTCAAATACAGATGTGAGACCTTCCTTGAGCAACTAATTATAACCAAAAAACGAAGTTTGTCAAGTGGCAGAGAAAAACAACAGAAGTCTCTCCGCAAGTTCTTGGCTCAGCTTTATGTTTTCCGTAGGAGCTGTAAAGTAAATCTCTCCGCCGTTCTGAGGAACATACTTAAGAGCGTAGAGATCCTTGAAAACTACGGGTTTCAAATCCTGATTTTGGTTGAGTTTAAAACTCCTGAGAAACTCTATCGCCTTTTCTATCTTCGTGTCGGAAACGCTTGTAATCACTGGGTGAAGAACAAGAAACTCTCTGCCCCACTTCTGAAGAAGGACGCACTCTTTTTCTCCCGCCACAAAAAGGGAAAAGATGGCAAAACTCTTGAGGAAGTTCATAAAAGCTATGGCTTCCTCATAGTCAAAGGTTATTTTGCCTGTAAGCTTATTTTCCTCTCCCTTGCTCTCCGCTGTGATGGTGAAAATTCCGGGACTGTCTTCTTTTCTGGGATAGAAGTGAAGGATGTTTTCGTCGTCCACCACTATGAAGGGTTCTACCTGCTTTCCTAAGAAAACTTCCTGAATGAAGAAGTAGAGGTTGAAAGCCTTGTCGGAAGGAAGCCACACGCTCCTCTTGAAAAGCTCCGTGTCTTTCCTCAAGACGCTCTTAGTGCTTATCCACAGCTTTTGTTTGACATAGTAGGTTCTCTCCACATCCACAGGAAGGGCTTTGACAAGAGAGTTTCTGTCAGGATAGCGGAAAAACTGAAGTCTTACTGCTCCCTGTTTTAAATGAAGAACGCTTGTCTGTGCTTCCATGTTTTATATTATAGGAAAATTTGCGAGTTAAAATCTCAGGTAAAAAATTTTTCTTATCCTACAAACCAAAAATGTAGGATAAGATAAATAGAAACACACAATTTTTTATTGCTTTTCCATGTCTTCTTGAGCAAGTGCAAGGATAGCTTTTGAGAGGGACTGGTAAAAGTTCTTGTACTCTTCTCTCTTTACCCTGTCCTGCGGGTGGGTTGTGGCGGTCCAGTAGAATTCTCTTGAAGGGACAAGGTAAAAGAGGCCTCTTTCCCTGCTACCTTTGTCTTGATAGGGTGTGCGCATGTAAAAAACGGAAAACTTGTATTCGTAGTCTCTCGGAGGACGCACCGCTTTTAAAAGCTCCTTCTCATAATCGTTAAACTCAAAGAGCCTTGCGGTTTCCTCCACCTCCTGATTGAAAAGAAAGACCTGATAAGGACAGGACTTTTTCACTATCTCCCCCGTTCCCTGAGACAGGTCGCTGGCAAACTGTGAGGCTATCATGATAAATATGCCCTTCTTTCTGTAAGTTCTGAAGGCCTCTTCCACAAATTTGACCAAAGAGGGATCTTCCAGAATGACCCAAGCCTCATCCAGAATTATCCCCTTTGTCTTGTCCTGCATCTCAGGACGGGAAAACCACTTGACCATCCATGTCAGAATGGAAAGCAAAACAAGAGGCATGAGCTCTCTGTCGGTGGTTCTAAGCTCAAAAAAGACATGAGACTTAAACTCTATGCTACAGGGCCTGTCAAAAAAGTTTCCATAGGCCCCTTCCATCGTGTAAGACCTGAGCCTCTGAGCAAGAGAAGTGTATTTTAGCTCCCTCGCAGTTTGATAAAAATCGCTCATTAAAACTTCCCTGCTTACCTTGATACCGTCCTCCGCCAGTCTGTCGTAGGTTTTCAGAATCACCTCCTCCACCAAAGCGGGGTCTATGTTTATCTCCGCACCGAGCTTGTAAGCCATGACCAGCAAGGTCTTTAAAAACAAAAGCTTGTCCCTATCCACATCGTATCTTATTTCCCAGAACCTGTGCCTGAAGTCTTTGAACTTGGAGTAAAGGTACTCGCTTCCGGGGAAGCTTCTAAGTTTTTCCAGCACATCCCCCACTTTCACCTCTCCCTTTAAGCCAAAAAAGTAAGTGTTCAGCACATTTTCAAGCAGATTGAGGTCGTTTTCTGTAAAGTCTTCAAACCTGTAGCCCATGTCTTCTATAAACCCTATGGCGTCCACTGTCTTTATTGTGTTGCCAAAAGGATTTATAGAGACCGGCCTGTCAAGCGATATGGGATAATAACCACCGTCAAGCATTTTGGTAAAAACAGTGTATGACCCTTCTCCCTCTTGTATCTTCTCCACAAAGACTACATAATCCTGAAAGCTGGCAAAGTACTGCAAAAACACGCTTTTTCCCGAGCCCATCTGCCCCACAACAAGCCCATTGGGAGGAGGTACCCTGATGTCAAGAAAGAAAGGCTCTCCCACTTCGTTGTAAAAGACCGCTCCCTCTTTTTTTCCCCTCGGATAACCACGGGGGAGGGTAAAAAGATAAAACCTTGACTGAGGCATGAACCTCACAAGACCCAGAGACCTGAGTTCCTTTTCGTTGTAAGAAAAAAGCAAAGAAAAATGCTCCGCATGAGTTGTGTTCTCGCACTCAAAGGTTAGCTCTTTCTGACTAAGAGCAAACTCTATGGACTGGCGCCTCTTGAGAAGAGACTTCTCATCTTCCCCAAAGAAAGCCACAAAGCTGGAAAAAGCTATGACTATCTCCCTTCCCAAATTTATGTCTCTTACCTGCTCCACAATCTCTTTAGCTATCTCCGCTTTTGCAAGGTCTTTGCCCTCTGTCGCCTGAAACTCAAAGAGCTTTAGCCTTTTCCCAAACTCCATCTGAGCTTCTTCAGGAGACATTTTCTTAAAGCCCACAACACAGAAAAAGTTCTCCTCCTGCGTGGAGAGAAGTTCATAAAGATGGAAGGGTAAAACTCTTGTAGGGACTTTTGTCATGGAGTACACCAGAGCAAATTTATCCTTGCCTATCCTCATCCCGTAATCCTTCTCCTCCATTATGTCAAAAAAGGGTTCCTCGGGTGTTCCGCCGAAAAAGTAAGAGAGATCACGGTAAAGTTCCTCTTTTGCAAACTCCACATTTAATCCCGCAGACTTGAGAGCGGAATAAGTCGTGCGAGCATCGTCAGGACTACCCTCCACTACCCAGTAATAGCCCAGCTTGGTAGCCCCTATCCCTTGCAAAAACTCCAGCTGTCTTTGCATCAGAAAATTCTTGGGTTGTATCTCCGACATTAAATCCACGCTCCTTGAAAGAAAGATTATCCTCCCCTTAAATCCTATGGGAAGACCCTGAAAAACCTTGTAAAACCTCCCTTCGTAATCGTAATACTCTCCCGAACCAGCTATGATGGGGGCTTCCACTTTGAGAATGTAGCCCTTAAAAGGTGTAAGGTTCGGTGGTTCTATAAGCCTTTTGTATTCCCACAGAAGCATAGAAGTAATTATAGGCCACTTGCAAGCAATCCTTGCATGACCAAATAATAAAGTATCTTGACAAGTATACTATGATATAGTATAATATACACTATGGAGGTAAAAAAGATGAAAAAGATAATAGACGCAAGGTATGTTAATTTGAAAGATAGGACTATAAAAAGCCCTTCTCTGTTTGCCTTGATAGATAAGTTTTCTCCTTTGCCCTCGCAAAGTGAAAGCTACGAGCTTGAAGTTGTCCGCACGATAAAAGACAGAAGAAACAAAGAGATACCCATCGTGAGACTAAAGCCCCACACATGCAAGAGTTTCCTCACCGTTCAGACAGGTGTTGACCCCATAGGCTTTATTGCCGTATGTAAAGAGTGCGACAGGAGATTTGAGGCTGAGATAAAAGAAATAACCCCTGCCAACAACGATTTGCACCATGTTAAATTAAGCGTAAACGGATATGAGCTTGTGGTTAGCGCTCTTCATAGAGAGCGCATAATAAGCATAGAGGCTATAGATGAGATTTTCCATAAGAAGACCTTCGTGTGTGAAGAGTGCGGACACAAGGCAACAACACAGCATCCGCACAGATGGGAAGGAGATGACATAAGAGGAAGAAGGTGCACAGACTGCGGATACACAAAAGAGGGAGAGCTACAGAGAGTAAAAAGGGAACTGAGAGAAAGAGGCTGGGAGCTGAAAAGCTTTGAAAACCTTACGCCAATGCAAATATACACACATGTCTATCGTGCTGTGTATGTAAACAGCACAAGGCAAGAAGAGGTCCAGATGGAGATTACCGCCAGAATGGAGAAAAAAACCGTAGTAAGTTATGTAGAAGGCTCTCTGTTTGGAGAAACAGAGTACTCCTCTCTTGCTGAAGAGAAAGAGGTTTGGGAGTTTACCTGCAAGTTTGTGCAAGAGCCTTCAGACAAAGAGCTGTTTGAAAAGCTTATAGACATAGCCAATAAGCGGGGTAGCTTAAGGTTTTTCAGGGAAGAGGTTTTATAAAACAATAAACCTCCAGCCAGCTCATAAAAAACCTCACCCTTTCAATCCTGTCCTGAAGGGAGTAAAAGAACTTCTTAAAGCTCTCCCAGTCAGTCAATCCCAGCTCTTGGATTTTTTTCGCATACTCTTCAGGTGAAAAGCTCTTGTGGAGGGGGATGTGCTCTTCTTCTTGAGTGGGAGGAAGGGCTTCTCTCTTTTCTCCCTTACTTCCAAGAGGTCTTCCCACATGAACCTGATACTCTCCGAGAGGGTCTTCTTCTTCGGAGAGAGCCTCCTTTACTTCTTGAAGGGTTATTTTTCTTCTTTGGGGAGAAGAAGGGGGAGAAGGGAAGAAGTATTCCAGCTTTAGCTTTAAAAGCTTTGCACAGGCCATGAGAAATTCTCCAGCAATTCCAAGAGGCAGACGCTCCGCAGACTTTCTCAGCTCCTCTATGAGAGCCACCAGGTCTATATCGTAGGGGTCCAGCTCTCCTTTCTCTACTTTTTCAAGAAGAATTCCTAAAGGTGTCTTCAAAATGCTTTGCCTTTTTCTCTATCTGTCTTAAGAGTATCTCTCCCGCATAAGCATTTACTCGCAAAACCGTTTGCCCCCTATCGTTCAGTATGGTATAGCCGTGCTTGGTTTTTCTCAGCTCTCCCCAGAACCTGTAGCCTTCTACATCAAAGAAGCACAAATCTTTGTCTACCTTCAGCACATACACTTTCATCATGACTATATCCTCCATACGAATTTTTCTTCCACTCCCTTTATTACTTGCTCCCCCAGCTTTTCTATAACTTCTCTCTTCTTCGCAGGCTTTACCATTAGATACTCTTTTGCTTTAGGCTCCAGCTCCAAAAGCTTACTCACATCTATTTCCACCACCTTCTGCTTTACCCAGCCCAGCTCCTTCCCGCCTATGACCACATGGCCTTTTATGGTTTTCTTGAGCTGTGCCTCCAGAGTTTTCAGCTCTGCCTCCAGCGTCCTGTAGTATTTAAGAAGCTCTATAAACCTGCCAGCCTGCTCCTCTTGGACTTCTTGCTTAAACTCCCTGCCTTCACAGAGACCCTCTTTAAAAAAGACACAGTAAGATGTGCACTCGTTGGGGTATCTTGGTGATTTGTCCTCATGAAAGCGTAGGAGAAGCTCCTTTATCTCCTCCTCGCTTGCAGGCTCTTTGACCTCTGAAACCACATAGAGCTTTTTGCTCCAGTTCTTGTGCCTACAAAGAGCTTTGTAGAAAAGATAAACCTTCACTTCCTTCTCAGGAAAGAGCCTTCTCAAAAGCGCCTTTTCTATCCTTGCCTGCGTTAAATACACCTCGTTGTGTATAACCCTTCCGTCATCTTCAAGAAGCGTGCCTTCTTCATAAGGCTCTTTCAGAAGCAAGACCTTAGGAGCCTTCAGCTCTATACCTATTACCTCATCTTCCTTCTCCACAAAGCAGTCCAGATGCCCATGCAGTTTATAACCATCAAACTCAGCTATAAGGTCATACTCTTCTTTGAAACCTTCTCCAAAGAGGTCTCTCAAGGCAGACTTCACCTGCGTCTCCCAAATAAACCCATCATCTATCTCCACAGCTTGAGGGTCTATCTCATACCGCCTTGAAAGCTCCCACTTTAAAGGACAGTGCAGGAGTGCAGTTATACCCACCGCACCCTCCTGATAGCTAAGGCTTCTTCCTTCTCTTGTCTTCTCTCTTATTTTTTCTGCCAGCTCTTTCCACATGACTTCTCCTCCCATACAAAGTCAAGGAGCCTGTAAAAGCCCTCCTCGCTTAGCTCCAGCTTGAAAAGCACTTCGTAGTGATACTCGCCATCCTCCGCTATAGCTTTGTAGCTACCGTCTATGAGCTTGATAACATCGTGCAAAACAAAATCCTCTGAAGGCACCACTTCTTCCACTACCCGCAGTATCTTGTTCCAGTCCCTGTAATTTCTTCTCCTCTCCACCCGCATCTTAGTTCCTCAAGGCAGGATTGTCCTTCCACAGCTTGTAAATCTCCTCTCCCATCTCCTCCCACAGGTTCTCTCCAAAATAGCCTATCACCCTGCCACCTCCTATCAGGTAGAGCGTCCTCTCCTCTTCTTCTACCAAATACAGAGAAAAGCACCTTCCGCCTATAAGCCTTGCGTAAAAGAGCGCTTTCTTCTTCATGGCTTTTGCCTCTCGCAGAGTAGGGTATATACTTTTCTTATACTGGCATGCTCTTCAGGAGAGTGAGGCTCAGAAAGCATTTTCTGATAGCTTTCGCACTGGGATTTCTCTGCACGCTTGCTCTGGGATACATGCAGAGGGTCATCGGAGAGAAGAAAGTCCATGAAAACAAGTGCAAAGAGGGAGCCAATGACAAAGCCCCCGAAAAGCTCCAGTAATATCTTCATGGCTTATCTCCTTCCAAAGGCTCTGTCCAGTATCGCCCTCGCCTGAGAGTAGGTAAGGGTGTTGTCTTTCAGAGCCTGCCCGAGATGGAAGTCTTGAGGAAGAGTGCCCCCATCTCTAAGGGTTTTCAGCGTCTCTTCCGTTATCTTCCCCTCTCCTGCCAGCTTTCTTATCAGCTCCTTTTGCTTTTCTGTGGCTGGAGTTTCTCTGTTCTTATGAGGGAACAGCTTGAGAATGACCTGATTGATAAAGTCCTCTCCTGCTATTCTTTCAAGAAGCCTCTTCATAGCCCTGGTGTAAGCAGTTCTTGCCATAGTCTCTCCCTTCCCCTTCTCTTTTGCATAACACTCCCCTATTTCACACAGGGTTAGCTCCCCTTCTCCTATCCGTATAGTGCATGAGACCCCAACTATGACCATCTCAGGAGATGCAAACTCTACCTTCATCTCCTCCTTTATGCTTCCTCCGCTCTGGACCACCTCTTGCACCAGAAGCTTCCAGAGCTCCAAAGCCAGTGGCCTGGAGACCTCATATGTGTCTCCTATCTTCACTATCAAGTCCTTCCTACTCTCTATGAGACCTTTCATGGCCTCAACAGGAGCTAAAGCTATAACAGCATTTCCGTTTAGTTTTTCCATCTTCTTCACCTCCTTACTTATAATATACTATGACATAAGACTTTTGTTAAAAAACTTTATCACTACTGCGTGGTTCCTTCCAGAAGGTTTCGCATCCTTTTTAAGCCTTTTCTGATAATGCTGCCCACCTTAGCAGGGGATATGCCAAGCATGAAGGCTATTTCTTTTTCTGTGTAGCCTTCAAGGAACTTTCTTTTTATGACTATGCGCTCTTCTTCTGGCAATCTTCTCAAAGCATCCATAACATCAAAACCCGTTTCGTCATCAGTTGTTTTTAAAAAGACCTCAAAAGTCTCTTCTTCATCTTCCCTAATGTATGCGTTGTAGGAGTAAGCAAAGTTTTTCTGTTTTTCTCTGTAATAGCTCTGCACCGCAGCTACCATCCATTGATAGGCATAAGTGGAGAAGGCGCCTTTCTGAGGTATCCAGTTGTCTATGGCTTTTAAAAAAGCAATCTGACAGTAAGAAAATGCATCCTCCCAATCTTCCGCAGATACTTTCATATTTTTCATGACCATGTATATGAGATTTATGTTTCTCCTGTAGAGCTCCTCCCGTATTCGTAAATATAGCTGGTAAATCTTGTACACTCTGGAGTGTTTTTTGTCAAAGAGCATGTTGTGGAGATACTCTCTGATTATCTCATGACATACCGCGCCTTTGAGGGGTATTTCCGAGTAATGTGTTTGTTTAACCTCGCTAAAGCTTAAAATGGTGTAGCTGTTAATTCGCACCTCTCTCCTGAGTATCTTGCTCTTTATGGACTTGAGCTTTATGTTCCTGAACCATCTGGGGATAAGCTCAAAGGCGGTTTTCCTGAGCTTGATTAGTTCAAGACCGAGCCTCGTTTGCTCCTCCATTACTATTTTCACTTCTTCCTTCACCCGCATAGCAATAGTATAACCTTTTTTGATAAAAAATGTCTATTCAGATGAACTAATTGGAAAAAAACATGAAATTCTGTTTATACTAAAAATCATGAGGTTCGGCGATGTGTACCAACTTGTTTACTGGAATGCTTACCTTTTTAACCTAAGAGCGGTAGGACTTTGGATAAAGAGGGAAATATGGAAGGAGGGTTTCTGCTATCAGGAGATCGTGTTGGGAGGAGAAACTTTTAGATTTATCTTTACAGACCTCGGGGGGTTTCGTCCCTTTTTCTTTAGCAAGAAAAAGGCTCAGGCATACATTGAAGAACTTTTCTCCTTTGTTCCCGAGCAAGACAGATTAACAAACTTTACCCGTCTGACCGTTTTTGACAAGCCTGTGTGTAAATGGTTGGGCGTTCCCCTGCCGGAGAGAGGAGAGAGTGATGGTGTTTTTTTCATTACACGAAAGGGCGATAGGCTTTTCTTTCCAAAAGAACAAGGCAAGAAAATTGCAGGAAGGCTTACCTTTACTCTCCTGCATCCACTACCTCCTTATGCTTGCCTTTATCTGTAAAGTTCATTATATTGAACATTTAAATGAATTTTGGTATTATAAAAGTAAGGAGGTGGAAAGCGGATGAAGAGGGAAAATATCCAGAAGCTGCTTTCTTTCATGTCTCTCTCTTACGAAGAGAGAGAAGTGGCTCTCCGCGAGCTCAAGCCTCTGCCTTCTGAGCTTTATGTAAGAAAATCCCTTGACAGGGAATGGGTGGAGAACCTGAAAGATCTAATCTTGCAAGGCTTTTACGAACCCGTGCTTATTGTAGCAAGCTCCGTAGAAGCTCTGGGGAAAAACTATCTTGTGGACACCCACCACACATATCAGGCTTTAAAGGAGCTCGGACGCACAAGCGCACCCGCTCTTGTTATCTCCAAACCCATAGACCTTCTGACCCTTTATGAGCTTCAGCTTCAGCTAAACAAAGCAGAGCAAAAGCCTGTGTCTCTCAGAGAAAAGAAAGAGAGCCTTTTAAGGCTTTACATCAAACTCAAAAACATGCACGGGTACAAATTCTGGGAAAACAGAAGAGCGCTTCTGGAAAAGCTCTCCTCCGCCACAGAAATACCCATAAGAACCATCTACGCATACTTGGAAGAACAGCTCAAAGAAGAGAAAAAACAGCTACAGGAAATAGCCTTAAGGCTCTACCAAGAAGGTAAAACCCAACAGGAAATAGAGGAAATGCTTGGTGTCCCTCGGCGAACACTCTCCGACTGGATCAAAAACTTGAGTGAAGGAGACTCACATTTTGGCGAAAAGTGCAGCGCTGCACAAATCGCCAAAACTTTAGTCCACTATACTCAAGTTTTTAGGGATAGACAAAGCAAAACCTTGAGCGATGAGTTTCTCCTGCTTTTGGGCAGCGCACTTGAAGAAGGGACAAGGAGTTATGAGTTTTTCAGGGAAAAGGCGGAGAGGTTTGAGAGGGAAGAGCTGGAAGAGTTCAAGCGCTATCTTAACACCCTTCTGGAAGAGATGGCTCTTTCAGCGGAAAAGCTCAGCCCTGAGAGCTTCAGAAAAAGCGCTTTTGTGAAACTTGTAAGAGAAAAGCTCTCTCTTTCGGAAAAAGCTGGTCAGGTTCTATACGAAGAGAGCAAGGGGCTTTTTGAGGTCGTAAAAAAGGCAAGAGAGGAGCTCAAGAGACTTGTGGAGGAGCTTTGCGAGCATGATGAGGCGGTTTCGGAAGAAAGGCTAAAGGAGCTTGTAAAGCAAAGGTTAGAAGAAAAAAGGAGAAGCGGGCGCTTTGGAGAAGGGAGCGAGTATGCGATGCTCGCAGGCTTTATTATAAAACACTTTTCAAAACTTTACGCAGAGCTGGAAGAAAGGGCGCAGGAGTGCTTGAAAAAGCGTCCCGTGCTTACTGAGGAAGAAGTTTTTAGCCATTATACGGAAGAAGAGCTAATGGAGCTAAAGGAAGAAGAGCTCAGAGAGGAGCTAAGAGCGAGCTTTCCCCAGTACAAGATACCCGAGAGTGTTTTGAGGAAGGTCTTACACAGGCTTCAGCTGGCAAGGGAGCAAAAGATAAAAAGCCTTCTTTTAGAGAGAGCGAAAGACCCAAAGACAAAAGACCTGCAAGAAATAGCAACCACGCAGGAGGAGAGGGAAGTTTTAAGAAAATACCTTGCGGAAGTGCAGGATGCCTTTAACTCCTTAAAGACCGCAACTGAGAAAACCGCTTTTAAGCTAAACCCCGAAAGCAAAGAAGACTTAGAAAAAAAGCTCCTTCAGAACGGATACAGAACTTTCAATGTGCAGGAGCTTTACACGAAGGTGGAAAGAGTAAGAGAACTTCTCAGAGAGTTTGAGAACTCTTACTACACATACCTCTCTGAGTTTGAGGGGCGCCTGAAAGGAGAAGATAGGGTTATTATAACGGTGTTTAACGATGCTTTTGTGAATGTTCTGAACAACAAAGAAAAAGCGGGCAAAGAAGATCACAGAAGGTGGGCAAAAAGAGCTTTAGAAGAGGGCTTGAGCGTAGAAGAAGTGAGGAAAAAGGCATGGGAAGAGGAAAAGCTCCTTCTTATCCCTTCTTCTGTTGTTGGTATGATGGCGGAGCTTGCTCAGGCACAAGCCAGAGAGGCAAAAACGCAGGCAGAAAAACCGCAGGAGGAGCAGACAAACCAGCAGGTGGCAAAAGGCATAGGAACAAAAGGTCTTTTAAGGCTCATAGCTGGACTGCGAAAAAGAATGCAGGAATTGAAAATGCATGCGGAAAAGGGGGATTTAAAGGAGGTTATAAAGATTGCTCAGGAGCTTGAAGAAAGACTGCAAAAGGCGGAGGAACAATTACAGGCAAAGATGCAAACTCAGGAGAAGAAAAAGCTAAAGCACGACAATAATAAGCTCTATGATCTTTTAGCGCTCATTGACGATTTTTCCAGAAAGCACTTTGACCTTCCAGTTGTTTTTAGCGGGGAGGAGGGGAATTACCTGAAACTACTGGACAAAGCGGTTTCTCGCTACGAAGAGGTTTTAAAACAAAAAGGCATAGACAGAACTCTGGAACAGAACTATAGCGAGATAGCAAAAGCCTTTCTGGAAACCTATGCGTATGCACGGTTGAAGGCCAAGTATTCCCTTACAAGGTTTCTATCAGACTTTATTAACTTCCGTCAGGAGTTTGGTGGTGATGTGCGAAGGAGGGGCTACTTCATAAGCACCAACAAGGAGAAAAAGAGCTATGAGGAGATCGTAAACCTTGTGAAAAGATACTTAGACCACTTAGCAGGGGGCAAAGCATGAACACCCACCTGAGAGAAGAAGACCTCAAACAGTGTGGGATAGAAGTGGAAACGGTTCCACCCGTAAAAGTGCCAAAGGAGATGCAGGAAACCATAAAGAACTTTATGCGTAGCGGAAAGGTTTTTCTGGTGCTTTATGGCCCTCCAGGAACATACAAAACCACCACGCTTAAAAAACTTGCACTGTATGAACTTAAAAACAGAGCTCCTGCTCCCAATCCTTTTTATGTTTACTACACAAAGTTTGCCAGACTTGCAAAACACCTTCTTGAGGATCAGGAACTTCATGAAATTGTCCTTAAAACACGGCTTTTACTCATAGACGACCTTACTTTTCTAAGCTTGCGGGAGGCTTTCTGGCTTGAGCTTTTTGACATTTTAGATGAGCGGTATGAGAAAAAGAGAAAAACCATAATCGCCACAAACCATGATCCTGCGGAGTATTTAACAGGGCAGGTCAGTATGTTTACAAGAATTGCAAGCAGGCTTTGTGATGAGAACCTCAGCACACTTTACGAAACACAAAAAAGTGGTAGTTTTAGAAATAGAGGAGGTACAGAATGGTAGATTTAGATTTGTTGCTGGTGGACAGATTAATAGACGAGAAGGCGGAAAGGGAAGTTTTGGGCGGACTTCTGGTTAATCCTGCTCTTTTCGGAAAAGCTCTTGAATACAAACTTTCCAGTGTAGACTTTTACTTTGACACTCACAGAAAGATATACGATGCTCTCTTTGAGCTTTATCTTGAGAACCAGAGTAGCAAGGAAAATGTCTTCAAAAAGATAAAGGGGGATATAACGAAGGAGTTTATTTCGTCTTTAATCAAGCAGGCGCCGTCAGATCCAGATTACCTTGATCGTGCAATCTGGCGTGTGAAGGAGCTATCCCAAAAGAGGAATCTGCTTTTCTTTCTAATTCACACAAGCAGCAGGATAGAGCAAGAAGATGTGGAGCGGATAGCAAAAGATATAATCGTCTTTCTGGATAACTTCGGTTTGAAAGAGAAAAAGTCTGTAGATTACGAAACTCTCGCATCGGACATTTTTGAATTTAAAGACAGGCTTGACGGGGAAAGAAAATCGGATTTCCTTAGCAATATTCCCACCGGTTTTACAGACCTGGACATGCTAACAGGTGGTTTCGGAAAGGGAGAGCTTATTGTGCTATCTGCGCCTGCGGGCATGGGCAAAACAAGTTTCATGCTCTCCGCAGCGCTTAACATAGCAAAACAGGGCAGGTCTGTGGGCATAGCGAGCTTCAAGCTGGACAAGGACGCTCTTTACGAAAGGCTCTCCTCCATAATGAGTTATGTTCCGCTAAAAAGAATAAGGCAGAGATTTCTAAACGACGAAGAGATGGAAAAAATAGCACAATCTGTGGTGGAGTTAAGCACGCTGAAAATATTTATCCTCCATTCTGCGTGGTTTACCTTTTCCGAGCTTTACTACAAGACGAGAAGGCTCAAGGAGGAGAAAGGACTGGATATACTCTTTGTGGACCACCTGCAGCTCATGAGCGCTGACAGGAGGAGAAACACCAGAGAGGAGGAGCTGGAAGAAATTGTCAGAAACCTAAAAACCATGGCAAGGCGGTTAGAAATACCCGTAGTGCTTCTGGTGCAAACAGAAGCGAGGAAGAAATATCCAGAGCTGGAGGACTTAAAAAACATCGGGAAGATAGAGCAGTTTGCAGACATTATTCTCTTCCTTTACCGACCCGAGTACTACCGGAAGCATCCGTCTCCCGATGAGATGGGGATTGCGGAAATCATAGCGGCAAAAAACAGACAGGATGCTACAGACATGATAAGACTTGCTTTTATAAAGGAAACGACCGCCTTCAAAAGTCTTGAGGGTCAGCTTTTGCAAAACATATACGAAGGTTTTGATGAGGACGATTTGGATCTGGATTTTTAACTCTTTAGCCTTTCCTCTATGATGCTTCTTACCACCTCCGACATGCTTACCCCGAGTTTTTCCGCCATCTGCGCCACCTTCTCTTTTGTTCTCTTGGACATGTACATTAAAACCCCCTCTGTCAGTTTCTCCTTTTTCGCATTTCTTCTCCTGTAATAGCTCACATCCGGGAGACCCTCATACTCATCTACCCACTGGCACAAAAGCTGGTTGATGGTCGTTCCCTCCTGTCTCGCTCTGCGCCTTATCTTTTCTTGGACTTCAGGCGAGATCTTAAACTGGAACTCTTCACCCTTTGTTTTTACTTTGCTCCTGAAAAGCACATAATAATTGCCCGCATCAAGCACATACTCCGCAGTCTCAATAAGTTGCTTTGCCTTTCTACTCTTGTCGTCCTTCCTTACAAGCCTTGCCAAATTCCATTTCCTTTCCCACTCCATCATAAAAATATTATACTGTATTTGGGGAACTTTGTCAAAAATCTTCCATTGTTAAAATATTTGACAAATTACTTTTGTTATGGTATGTTATAAGTAAGGAGGTATTATCATGAGCGTAGTTGTGGAAGGCGTCATAGACCTGCCTTTTGTTGACCTGAGAGACACTATGACTATTCATGACCTTCTTCTTTTTCTTGAGGAGCAGGGGCTTTTGAGCCTGAAAGATTGGGATATTAAGGTTCAGGGGGAGAAGCTCAGGCTCAGCCACAGGAGCAGAAATTGGTCATGGATAGAGCTATGCGAGGGGAAGGTGAGGCTTGATGCTCACTACAAGGAGACTGAGAAGTTCAAGGAGGAGCTGCTTGACCTCATAAGGGAGTTCTATCCCATGTATAAGAAGGCGCTGGAGATAGTAGAGAAGAATAACATAAAGGACTACAGGCTGAGCTACAACAAGGAAAAGGACAGGCTTGTGCTGGAGGTGGAAGAATGAAAAAGGTCATCCTTGAAATAGACAAGGAAGGAAAGGTGGAGCTAAGAGGAGAGGGCTATGAGAGGGATGAGTGCATGAGGAGTGAAAAGCTCAGAAAGCTTTTGCAATCTGTTGAGGAGATAGACAGCATGAGAAAGCTCTATCAGGAGCAAAAGAAGGAGGTAAGCTATGAGGAGCTTATATGAGAAAGCTATTGAGAGCCAAGTAAAAAACTTCTTTGTAGTCAGAACCTTTGACTTTAGAAGGGTTCTAAGAAAGATAATCAGAGCGGTTCAGGAGGTGAACATAAGGAAAAACACAGACTACAGACCTGTCATCTCTGCTCCCGGGCTTGAGAACATAGAGGGGGAGAGAGATGTGCATAAGTCGGAGGTGGCAACAGCTTTAAAAAATAAAGCCCATCTTGTGTATATCTTCCGCAATCGCATGCCTTTTGAGCCTGACGACATAGTCCAGATTACGGAAAAGCATGGACTGGAAGGGTGTCCTACCAAGATATTTATCGTTTCTCCAGACATAGAGTTTCCCTTCTGGCTGCGTCCTCATGTAGAGGAGATAGAGGACTATTTTCCTACACAGGAGGAGGTGGAGGGGCTTGAGTATGCGGAAGGGCTCACTCTTCTGGAACTCCACAAGGCGAGGGAAGAAGGGGATTTGATTGCTTACAGGGAGAGGATACTCAGGCAGTCAGGTGGCATTCTGGAGGTTTTCAGACCCAAGAATGTGGACAGAGCGGTGGGGCTTGCGGAGGTGCTGGAACTTCTTGAAAAGCTTTACCAATCGGGCATAGGGAAGGGAACTCTTCTTCTTGGAGTGCCGGGGACAGGAAAGACCCTAATAGCCAAGAACTTAGCCATTAAATATCCTGTGGTGAGGCTGAATGTTTCCGCTGTTTACTCTAAGTATGTGGGAGAGAGCGAGGCAAGGCTCAGAAGCGCTCTCAAAACTCTGGAGCAGTTTGGGAAATGTTTTGTCTTTATTGACGAAATTGAGAAGGCTCTGGCTCAGCATCAGGGGAGCGGTGTGGATGCCCGTGTTCTGGGAGAGCTTCTTTCCTTCCTTCAGGACAGGGACACTCCTCAGTATTTTATCGCCACCGCCAACCAGATAAGAAAGCTTCCCCTTGAGGTGATAAGACCAGAAAGGTGGGACTTCATATTGGGACTTACGCCTCCGCCCTCTTACATTCGCAACCAGATGATAGACTACTATGCGCAAAAATACTCTCTGCCCTTTGACCAGAAGCTTGCGGAGATAAAAAACCTCACCCCAGCTGACATATCCGCCATATACAGGCTGGGGTCTGTCATAGGTCTGGAAAAGGCAAAGAGGTATGTAAAGCTAACAAAAGACTTGGCGGAGCATTTTGAGGAGAGCCTGGAGCTTGTAAAGAAGTACGCAGTCCCCGTTTATGAGGAGGAAGCGCATGAGCTTATATGAATGGCAAAAAGAGTGTCTTGAGCTTGTAAAAGACAGAAATGCAGTCATTTCAGCTCCTACCAACGCAGGAAAAACAAGAGTAGCCTACATGTGGATGGAGCCAGCACTTGCAAGAGAAGGCAGGCACAGGATCATCTACACCTCCCCCCTTAAAGCTCTTGCCAACGAGAAGTGCGATGAGCTTATAAGCCTTTATGGGAAGGATATGGTGGGGATAGAGACGGGGGATGTAAAAAGGAGGAGCAACGCACCCATACTGGTATGCACTCAGGAGATATACACTCTAAGGTACTCTCAGCTAAAGCAGGAGTGTAGGGTGATAATAGATGAGTTTCATTACATCTTCTCCGACCACCAGAGGACAAGAGCTTACATAGAGGGCATCAAGAGAGCAAGACCCACCCACAAACTCCTCATCATGAGCGCCACTCTCTCCGACCCAGAGAAGATAAGAGACTACCTGGTCAGAACAACAGGCAAAGACTTTGTCCTCTATCACACAGATTTTAGACCTACAAGGCTTACCTACACGGACAAGTCCTTCAGCCTTCACGACATACCTCCTTATACTCTCATATACATCTTCAACACACGCAGCATTGACAGACTTGCAAGAAGACTGAGCGCAAGCCTTCCACCCCTTCCTCTCATAAAGAGGAGGAAGATAAAGCTTCTGGCGGTGGAATACAGGATAAATCTGGACAAGTTTCCCGAGATATATCACGGAGTTGCCAGATATCACTCTAAGCTCACTTACACGGAAAAGCGTTTCATAGAGAGGCTTGTAAGGGAAGGCTACATCCAATATGTTCTTGCCACCAACGCTCTTGGTGTAGGAGTAAACCTTCCCTTTGAGTGGGTGCTTTTTGGCAACCTCTTTGTGCCTAACGGAGGAGAGCAAGTAAAACCCATAACCAAGATAGACTTTGTTCAGCTGGCTGGGAGAGCAGGAAGAAAGGGGTATTTTGATGAAGGCTTCGTGGGATTTCTCCTTCAGGATTTTACCTACGAGGGAGTAGACAAAAACAGGCAAATTTACGGGGAACTCTTAAAAAAGCCTCTTGAGGAACCTGTCATAAAGCTGGAGATAGACATATGGAGTGTCATAAAGGGAGAGAGGACGCTGGAGGAGGAGGTGGAGTATGTGGTAGAGTTTTCAGAGCCTAAAAGGGACAGGAAGGAGGTGGAGGAGATGGCAAGGAGAATAAAGGAGACCCTTAGCGGAGCGAGCCAGCTGGAGCTGGAGTTTCTGACAGATTTTTACCAGCCTGAGCTTAGCCTAAAGGAGAACCTTTATCTGGCTAAGCTGGTGATAAACGCAAGACTGCAGGAGACAGAGGATGAGGAGGGAAAGACGGTGCGCTTCAAGCAGATATTCCTGACCTCTCTTGGAGCGGATAAGGACAATGTAAACGACCTCTTGCTTTTAAGAAGAATAGGCAGGAGGCTAAACAGGAAGAGGTTTAAGGGAGTTCTCCTTGTGTGTCCAGACCTTAGGGACATAGAGGAGAGGATAAAAGAGCTGGACCCGCTTGTTTTGGAGGTGGGATTATGATTGGGATTGCACGCATGAAGGATACAGCGGCGAGCCTTTACCTTGAGAAGGACTTCTTTCGCTTTGCCCTAATATCGGAAAGCAGTAAGATGCACCCTCTGCCTTCGGGGTGGTATGTGGTGCGTTTTATGGAGTTTCGTGAGTCCAAAAGCGGTTATGAGTATCCCTTCTGCAGGCTCATAAAGCCTTTAGGCAGCTCTCTGGAGGAAGTGGTGCTGAGCCTTTCGGAGCTAAACCCCGAGAGTGCAAAAGAGGTGCTGGAGATTATGGAAAAACACCAGATAGTCCTTCGGGGAGAAGACCTTGCGAGAGCTAAAAACCTTCTCAATGCCATCTTCTTGAGCGATCAGGGTGTCATTCTTTTTAAAGACATGGAGGTCCAGCCTGACCCACTTCTTTCAGAGCTGGGCATGGACATAAAAAAGCTGAGGAGAAAAAAGCATGCGCTACTTAGAGCTGAGCAAGGAAGGGAAAGTCAAGACCTTTAAGGGAGACTTTGAGCTTCTTCTCAAAGAGAAGAAGGAGACAAGAGTGAGCAGGATTGTGCCAGAAAACATCTTTCTGAGGATTTTCTTCCTTCTTCTGAGACGGGTTTTTGGAGATGAGGGGAAAGTAGCAGACTGGACAAGAAGGTGGAGCTGCAGGTGGGTTTTGCTGGTGGGTGGGGAAAAGCTGGGAGTTTTTAAAGACAGGAAAGAAGCCATTGAATTTGAAAAGAAGTTTATTTCAAGGAGGTGAAAAACAGTTGACAAATAAATATTATCCTCAATACTTAATAGATAAAGACATAGCAGGGGCATATGTTATAGGTAGAAGAGGCTTAGGTTATAAAGATGATGTGCCAGAAAATTATCTAAAGCTATTATCCAATAAAGAATATCTTGAGTCGGACAACGAAATATACGGAGAGTTTGTCTTCACAAGAAAAGATTTTGAAAGAGGAGAGATTTCCGTAGTAGGTAAAGTTATAATGAGCATCCAGATGTACTGAGAAGGAGGTGAAAAATGAGTTATATAACTCCCCGGGACATTCTTGATGCGGTTCAGGCAAGGCTGGATAGGGGAAATGTGGTAGTAAGAGGAGCGGTGAAACAGATAAACAACTACTACAAGCTTGCGGATGGAGAGTATGCGGTGGATTTGGATTTTGGGCAGTATGAAGGAGCCAATTACATCTCTTCCCTTGTGGAGATAACGGGCTATCTAACCTACTATGTCCATCAGGGCGGAGGAGTTTACCCCAGAGTTAGGGTAAAAGAGATAAAGGTTCTTGAGCAAAGCGCTCAAAAAAGCCTTTTAGAGGAGCTAAGAGAATTTGTTAGAACTCAGAAGAGGGAAAGAGTTTTTGTTGATGAGCTTGTTCAGGCGAAGGGCTTTCCCTTGAGGGTGCTGGTTATTCATGGCAGGGGTGCTCAGACCCATGCGGATTTTATTCAAGGCTTTAGTCTTTCAGTGGGCAAATACAGGTCTGCGGTTTCCTTTGATTTTTTGGAGACGGGCTTGTCCGATGAGGAGCTGGCTGAGGTTTTTAGTGAGCTGAAAAATTATGAGGATTTTGATGCTGTGTTTCTTGTGCGTGGAGGTGGAGCGCAGGAGGAGCTTTCAAGGGTAGGCGGGACTATAAGTGCTAAGGCCATTCTTCAGATGGGCAAACCCTTTTATTTAGCCATAGGGCACAGCTTTGACAGGAATGTGAGCTTTCTGGAGTTCATAGCAGACCAGACTTTTGACACACCTTCGCTGGCTGGTGTGAGCTTAGGCAAGGCGGTAAGAAGATGGGGAGAGTTTTTGGAGATGAGAGAGGAGCTTAGAGTTCTTGGCAATGAAGTGAGGTTTCTTGAGCAGTTTAAGGAAAATCAGCGGGCTCTGCTTGAGGAAAAGGCACGGGCGGAAAGGGAGCTGGCACAGGTGGAAAGGGAGCTGGAAAGAGTAAGAAAAAACCTCTCCTATGCCTACTATGCGGTTGCGGTTCTTTTGGGAATTCTGTTTTTCTTTCTTCTGAGGTTTTTTATAAAATGACCCGCAGCTTTTCTATAATTAATTTTATGTTGTTCAAAAAGCGCAGGGGCTTGAGTGTTGAAGAGATAGAAAACATAATGAAAATCAAACAGGAGAAGAGTTATAAGTCTGAAGAAATCAAAAGTTTCAGAGTTTTCATCAGGCGTCATACGGATTACGCACCCAGCACGGTTTACACTTACATAAAGCTTTATGCTCACTTTGGGAAGGAGCTGAACACTTTGGGGCTTACCAGAGCGCGTCTGCTTTTAAAACATGGCAGGTTAAGCAAGCAAGATGTGGAGATGGCCAAAAAACTTAGTGTGTCCGCTTTGAAAAGATTTCTAAATGTGGGGCAATAAGTTTTTACCAGCTCTGGGTCTGGCAGTGGCTCTGGCAGGTTTCGGGCTTTTCAAGAAAGTGGAAGAAGAGACGGAAAACGCTTACGAAAAGGGGCAGGAGCTTGTGGCCAACCAAAAGTATGTGGACCTGAACAAGCTTTCTGAAGTAGCCAGAGTTTCCTGCAACGGCTTGCCTCTTGCGGCGTACTTTTACAGGTTAGCACAGGATTATAACCTGCCACCTCAAGTCATCGCAATAATTCCAAGAGAAAGCTCAGGTAATCCTTACGCCACAGGATGCGACCCGTGCGGTGGTTCGGGAGGCGCAAGGCTGGCTCTGAGCCGGCAGTGGATACAAATAAGCCAGAACATAGGCTTGTGTAAAGGAGGAGGTGTTTGCTCCATAGGCTACGGGCTTATGCAAATAACCTCACACACTCTGGAAGAGTACAGGCGTGCGGAAAAAATCAACCTTACTCCTTACGCCTTGCTAAATTCAAGGATTTTTTATTTCAGGAGCAACCCTTCCGCTATAAGAGATGAGCCTCCACAGTCTCCTTACAATGTCTGTAGCAATATACAAGTGGGGCTACTCATTCTCAGGGACAAGTATAAGTCTTGCGGAGGAGAAGGCATAAGTAGGATAGCATGCGCTGTGTGCAGGTATAACGGCAACCCGAAATATCTTAAGGCTTTAAGAGAAACCATAAGTAAGGGAGGGACAGGTATTTTGGTAAAGCTCGGTTTTTTAAAGGACGATGCGGTGGACATAGTAAAGGATTTTGTTGTTAAGATAGCCGGATTTTTTGGTTTTAGTGTTAATAGATGTTAATTCATTTGAGCGTTTTTGTATAATAAAAGCATGGTGCTTTTTGCTCTCCTACTTAGCTTTTCCCTTGCCTTCTCTTACTGCTTTGAGCAGGCGGGAGTATACTACAGAGTTTCTCCCTCCCTTCTTTATGCCATAGCGAAGGTGGAAAGCGGGCTAAACCCTTATGCCTTAAACAGAAACAGCAACGGAACTTACGACATAGGCTTGATGCAAATAAACTCAAGGTGGATACCTGTGTTGAAGAGATACGGGCTGTACGATGGACGATATATATGGGAGCCGTGCTATAACACTATGGTGGGGGCTTGGGTTTTAAGGCAGTGCATGGAAAGATACGGATATAGCTGGAAGGCGGTGGATTGCTACAACAAGGGAAGCAAAGCAAGAGAAAACTCTCGGTATGTGTGGAGGGTTTACTACAGTTTGGTGAGATGAGGCAGGAAGAGAGAGAGTACGCAAAACTGAGAGAGGAGGTGAATAAACTGCTCAGGGAGTTTCTGAAATGTACACAAAAAGGGCGATAGTTCAGAAAAAACAGCTCCAGAAACTTTTAAAGCTGGTAAAAGAGTATTTTGAGTTTTACCAATATCGTCCCACAAGAGCCATAGACATAGGCGGTGCGGACGGACTTTTAGGCGCTGCTCTCAAAAATGCCTATCCATGGCTCTATGTTTTAAATGTGGACAAAGATGATGAGCTGATAAAGGAGGGGCTTGAGCGCTTTGATAACATAGAGCATCTCTGTGCGGACTTTTTTGAGCTTAACATGCCTTCTGTTTTTGATGTGGTGGTTTCTTCCAACACTTTTCACTGGTTTGGAAAAAGGTGGGAGGAGGGCGTGAGGAAAGTTTATGACCTGCTTGAGGAAGGGGGGTGGTTTTTCTTGCATCAGGGTGGCAGGTGGACTTACCACTTTCTTTACACACTTGCGGAAGAATGTATTAAGGAGATCACAGGACAAACAATCAGACACACAGACCACCTTTATTATCCAACCCTGAGAGAGTTCAAGGAAAAGCTTTCCCAGCATTTTGTAGTTTTAGATGCTTTTTCTAAAATTGAACTCTCTGAGGATTACTCCCTTGAAGAGCTTGTGAAAAGCTTTATTCCCGCAGGAGCGAGGGTTTTTACCGACAGGCTTTCTGAGGAGAAGAAGGAAGAGTTTCAAGCTCTTTTGATTAAAAGAGCGGAGGAGGAAGACCTGCCTGTTTTTGGAAGGAGGCTTTATGCGGTTTGCAGAAAGAGGATTAAACCTTACATAAAGAGGGCAAGCGTAGATGAGGTGGTAGGGCTTCTGAGAACGCATGAGCATGAATTTGTCCCGCCTCTTTCACAGAGAACTTCCGCAGGAGAAGACTTTAGCGAGCAAAGCTCTCTTGAAGAGTACATCAAAAGCCTGAAAGAAGGACAGGTTCTTGTCGCAAAGAAGGGAGGAGAGGTGATAGGTTTTATAGCTTACCGCAAGCAAATGCTCCATTTTACCCGCTATCCTGTTTGCTACATTACCACCCTTATTGTGGACAAGCCATACAGAAGGACAGGAGTGGCAGAGGCTCTGTATGAGGAGCTGCTGAAGACCGAAAGAGATGTCTATGTTAGAACATGGAGCACCAACAGAGAACACCTTCTGCTTTTGCAAAAACTGGGCTTTGAAGAAGTTTACCGCATCAAAGACCACAGAGGAAAAGGAATAGATAGCGTTTACTGGAGACGGAAGCAGTGAAGTTAGAAAGAATACTAAGCAAGAATATGGAGCTTTACGGAGTGGAGGTGCTCAGCACATATGTTTACAAAAACAGGGAGGAGTTTTTCAGGAAACTTTCTCCCTCACATGATTTTTCGCTTTTTCGCAGGCATTTGGAAGTTTTGAAAGTTATGGGGAATGGAGAGGTTTTCTTTTTTCTGAACCTCAAGCCTTCCACTCTGATAGCGCATTTGAAGGAGCTGGAGAGCCTGCTGAAGGAAAATCTCAGGGTGGTAATAGAACTGACAGAAGAGCCTCTGAGCAAGGAGCAGGAAAGACTGCTCTTGGAAGCAAGAAAAACCCTGCCATGTCTAATTTGTCTTGATGACTTTGGAAGTGGGGCGAGCAACTACGACAGGCTTAACCTGCTCCTGCCCGATTTTGTGAAAGTGGACATGCAAGTGGTGAAGAGACACGCTTTTGAGCATGTAGTGAGCGGTCTTAAAAAAGCTCTGGGGAATGTAAAAGTGATAGCGGAGAAGGTAGAAACTTACCAAGACTACATGGTAAGCAGGTCCGCAGGGGTGGACCTCTTTCAGGGATACTTTTTTGAAAAGGAGGAGTTGCATGAGGGTCAAAGTTCTCAAACTTGAAAAGCAAGGCTTAAAAACTTTTGCGGTTTTGCTTTTTGAGAGCGGAGAGCAGAAAAAGGTGTGTCTTATGGGGCATGCGGTGGAAGGGAAAGTTTACACGCTCTCTATGGAAGGCGGTGTTTTTCCAACGCTCAGGGAGGCTGAAGATGCTTAAAAAAGACTACTGGATGCGGAAGGGCTATAGCGAAAACTATGCGGACATAATCATAAAGGCTCTTCGTGTTTTTCTGAAAGAGACGGGGCTGAGAGAAGAAGACCTGGAGGGGCTTTTGCTACTGCTTGAGCTGAGAGAGAAACTAAGAAAAGACCTTAACCTGAAGGAGTTTGTCTCTTCTCTTCTTGGGACGCTTATGAAAAGGCAGGGAATACTTCTTAGCGAGAAGGCGCTCAAAGGCTTTGGGAGGTTTTACAAAACGCAGGAGGAGCTTGAGAAGGCTCTGGAGGGCTTTGGAGAGGGGCTTCTGAGCTGTCTTAAAACAGATTTTGAGCCTCTTGAGCTGGCGCTCAGTTATATTTTCTCTGAGAGCTTTAAGGGAGATTACACCTTTACACTAAGCGTAGACAGGAGAATTTACTCTGATTTTCTGGAGCTTGCTGATGAAAGAACAGCCTATGAGTTTGGACAGAAGGCAAGGGAGAGGGTAGAAAACCTGCTGAGGGAGATGGTCCGAAGGAAAAAACAGGAGAAGCTCAAGGAGAAGCTAAGGAAAAGGTAGAGGGGTTAACCACTATTCACCCCACCCCACCCCCTCATCCACCCTTCCTTCTTACCTAACCACCTTCAGAACCTTTCCACCTCTCCCGTTAACAACCTTTCCGCCTTCTCTTTGAGCCTTCTGAGCCTGTAGTTTACCCATGCTCTGGGTTTGCCAAGCGCCCTT
Organism: Candidatus Pampinifervens yunnanense; assembly: GCA_037926845.1. Lineage (GTDB taxonomy): Bacteria > Aquificota > Aquificia > Aquificales > Aquificaceae > Pampinifervens > Pampinifervens yunnanense. The sequence goes on from JAXSPD010000008.1 coordinate 41,673, forward strand.
GCGCACTCTGACTGACTTGCTCCGTCAAGTAGCAAGCTAAGGATTTTCCTGTCCTCCTCATCCTGCGCAAGCTCCGACACAAACAGCCTCACTTCCACCTCTCCATATCCGTTATCTTCGTCCCCTACAAACTCTTCAAGCCTGACCTCATCTCCATCCTTGTCTTCATAAGTGTAGTTCAAGGAGAGGTGCCCACTTTTGAGCCTGTGCCACTCTTTGAAAGCATACCCCTTCGCATAACTGAAGGCGTATGCCTCAATATCACCCTTCTGAGGGTTATACCTTCTGACAGCGGTAAGCGCTCCTTCCACCGCCGCAGAATACACATCTTCCCTAATCTCCTCAGGGAACCTCATAGCGACAAGCGTCGCTATCTTCTTCACTTCTTCTACTGCCAGCATGTCTTTGATAATAGTACCTATATAGAATTTTGTCAAGTGGTTTTTGCTAAAAAAGTTGTTAGAAATATGCGAAGACCTTCGTCATAAATACTGTAAGGAGGTGGAAGCATGAGCCCACTTAGATTACTGCTTGAGCTGTACAGGCTTTCTTTAGAAAGACCGAAAGATATTCCTGACTCTGACATAAAAGAAACGGAGGAAACCCTTCAATTTTCAATCCCTCAAAAGCAACCCCCTGAGTATGAGAAACTGGCTCACCCCGAAGAGGGGGATATCGTAGAGCTCTTCCCATCGCCCGAGCTTAAAATTCCATAGTCATACATAGACACTTGACAATAAAGTGTTAAAAGATAATAATAATATCCGATGAACGAGGAACTACTAAGTCCAAAAGAAGCGGGGAAGCTCTTAGGAGTTTCAACAAGAACAATACAAAGGTGGGACAAGCAGGGACTTATCAAGACAGTTAGAACTCCAAAAGGGCGAAGAAGGATACCTGTGTCAGAAGTAAGGAGAATTCTAAGACAGATGACGAATGACAGGAGAGCGGTTATCTATGCAAGAGTTAGCTCCCAGAAACAGGACAAGGATGGAAACCTTGAAAGACA
>JAXSPD010000009.1:0-42638 GCA_037926845.1 Candidatus Pampinifervens yunnanense
ACTATAGGCACAGTAGTGACAGATTTCATAGAACTTAAAACCTCTTGTATGTTTTCATTCTGTAGAGCGTAAAACAAATACATGCCATAAATCCTATCATTAGGAACTACTGCATTAATTTGTTGGTTAAAAGCGAGTAACTTTGTGGCATATCCTACTTTGCCTATTATACCTATACAAGATACTAAAATAGACTCTCCTTCCAATATACGGGCGACTACTAAGGCTCTCTCTGATATTCTTTCGGTAGCCGTATTTACAAGTCCATTTTTCAAGTCTGGTGGCTTTATGAAGTCAATTGTCCCATTTTCCCAATACTCAGCTACTTTCTTTGATGGCGTATTCCCAGTTATAATTTGTCCCACCTCCCCCAATCTTACCACCTGCCAGTCCACCGGCAAAGGACCAAGCTCTGTCTCCTTAAACTCTCTTTCCTCAAAAAACTCAAAGCCCATGGCAGAAAATTATAAAAAACAAAGCCTAAAACTCCATTTCTCCAGAAAGATAACCCTCTAACAGTGGGTCTGTTATCTCATATAAACCCCTCTCCAACCTTCTAACCAATCCCATAAGCCTCAACTTCTGCAGAACCTTATTGACCATCTGAGGGCTCAGCCTTACACCTTCATAGGGATTTTTACCTGTAGCTATAGCCCGCATAACCTCAAGGGCATTCTTGACGGTTTTTACCCTCTCAACAAGAAGCTCCACATATCCCCTCTCTTCCATAATAAGCTCCTCAAAGGCATCCATGGGCTTAAGCCCCATCTGAATTTTTTGCAGAAGCCTTGAGGTGTAATAGGGATGTCCCTTGAGGGTCTCTATAAGGCTAACAGCCATGGGTTGGAGTAAAACCTGCTCCTGCGCAAAAAGCAAAACCTCTTCAAGCCTCAAAGCCCCCAGCTCCATAATAGTCCCAAAGCGAAAGAATGCTCCCTTTTTGTCTGTGAATATGCTTTCCATTAGGCTCTCTTGAGAGCCAGCAAAGATATAAGATACCTCTGTATGGTGTTGGATTACGCTCCTAAAAACCTTAATGGTTGCATCCTTCCCCGTATGTAGTTCTCCAAACTCATCGTAGGCAACCACAACCCTTTTGCCCTTCCTCTCGGCAATCCTTTGGGGTATGTCTATTACCCTGCTTAGCTCAAGAAGCGGGTCCTTTTCCCTCCCACTTAGCTCTAACTCAACACCCAGCTCTTCAAAGAGGAGCTTAGCCTTTAGGGACAGGCTCTTGGCAAGCCTTTTTATCCCTTCGGTTATACCCAGCTCCCTCAAAAAGCGTTCAAGTAAATAGTTGGCAAGGCTTTGGGGTGAGTCCGCATAGGGCATTAGGTCTATGTAGAAGTTTATGGTTCCCTTAAGTTCCCTCATAACCCTCTTTATCAGGGTCGTTTTGCCATACCTTCTGGGTGCAACTAGAACAAAGCTCTCGCCCTGCGAGATGCCTCTCTTAAGCCTATTTAGTTCCTCCTGCCGGTTTATAAACCACATTGGGATACTATTATAAACCCTAAGGGTTTAAATATAAACCTTTTTGGTTGAAAACTATAAACCTTTATTGTTTATAAAACCCAGGGCTTTTATAACCTCGTCCAGCATCTTGTCTGCTTTTATGCGTTCCTCCTCCGCTTCCATAAGTTCCGTAAGTGCATCCTCTAAGGGCAGGACTTCCTCTGTGTGGTTTTTGGATACATACCTTGAGGGGCTTAGGTTATAGTCGTTTAGCCTTGCGTCTTCTATGCTTATTATCTTGCTTATACCCTCCTCTTCCTTCCAGTCTTTGTAAAGCTCGTAGACCTTTTGTATAGTGCTTTCTGGTAGGTAGTTTTTGGGTCTTCCCTTCTCATAGAACTGGGATATGTCCACAAGGAGGATTTTTGACCTTCTTTCCTCTGGCTTGTTTTTGTTTATGAGCATTATTATGCCTGGGGCGGTGGTGTTATAAAAGAGGTTCTCCGGCAATAGTATGACCGCCTCCACCAGGTCCTTTTCCACGAATTGCTTTCTTATTTCCTTTTCTCTGTTTCTACTTTCTGAACCGCTACCCCTGGAGACTGCGCCCGTGTCAAGAACTATTGCCATCCTTCCCTTATCCTTTAGGCTTGTATACATGTGCTGAACCCAACCCCAATCGGCAGAGCTCTCTGGTGGATAGCCAAAGGAAAACCTTCTGTATCTGTCTTCCTCATACAAGCTCTCGGGGAACTTTTGATTCCACATGGGGTTGGCGACCACCACATCAAAGAGTGTGCCGTCTTTTACAAAGGCTGGGTCTCTCATGGTATCTCCGAGGGCTATATCCGCCTCCATTTGATGGATAAAGACATTCATCTTTGCCATAGCATAGGTGGTGTGGTTTATCTCTTGTCCATAAAAACGCAGGGGTGCAATTTGGGGGTCTTTACCATGCTTTTCCTTAAAAACAAGATGGCACTTTATAAGCAAGCCACCAGAGCCACAGCAGGGGTCGTATATGTCTTCGCCGGGCTTTGGTTCCACAAGGTAAGCCATCATAAGGGCTACCTCTCTGGGCGTGTAAAACTCACCTGCGGCCTGACCAGAACCTTCTGCAAACTTACGCAGGAGATACTCATAGGCTCTTCCTAGGATGTCTGGTTCTACATCCCCTAAACCTAGCCTGTGCCTTGAGAGGACCTCTATGAGCATACGCAAACTTTCGTCGCTTATAATCCTCTGGCCTGCGGCGGTAGCATTAAAGTCCACAAGGTCTACCACACCTTTGAGGCTTGGGTTGTGGTTAGCTATAGCTCTTGTGGCACTGGTAAGGTATTCGCCAAGGTTTGTGGTCTGTTTTCTTATGCTTTCCCAACGGGCTTCTGGTGGTATATAAAACCATACTAAACTTGGGTTTTTTCTTATCTCCTCCTCTGCAAATGCCTCACTTCCAAAGGTCTGCGCCAGTTCCTTCAGTTCATCTTCAAAAACATCCGAGAGCCTTTTTATGAAAATAAGGGGCAGGATGTAATCCTTGTATCTGGACGCTTCTATCTCTCCCCTTATGACGCAGGCGGACTCCCATAGCCAGTTTTCAAGGGTCTTTATGTCCATGTTTCAATTTTACTCAAGTTTGTAGCTCACTGGCAATTTTACCACCACCTCCACCGGAGGCTTTGGGAATAGGGGGGCAACCCTTCTGACTGTTTCAACTGCATTCCTATCAAGCACCTCATAGCCCGAGCTCTCAAGCACTTTAACTTCCTTGAGAGAGCCATCTTCACATATCCTTATAGCAAGCACCACTTTGCCCTCCCATCCCATCCGGCGAGCCATGGGTGGATAGCTTATATTTCTCTGTATAATCTGAGAGATTACCGCAAGCTTTTCTTTGAGATATTGTTCTCTCTGTGCTTGGGGAGATGGTTGGGCATCTACTCTCTGTATCTCCTCTTGGGCTCTTGGTGTGCCAGTGTTTGCTCTTGCAGAGGCAGGTTGAGGGGGAGGGCTGGGTTCTGTGGCTTGATTTGCAGAGGTCTGGGAGGGAGCTGGTGGGGTAGTTTTCACCTCTGAAGGCTGGGCTGTGGGTGTTTGGGGCTTTTCCGTGGGTGGCTCTTCCTCCCTTTGGAGGGTGCTTGGCAAGGCCTGTGGTCTGCTCTCTGTTGAAGGCTTGTCTTCTTTCAAAGCCTTGCTCTCCCTTGGCGTTATCCTTGGGCTTTCTACCTGCCTTGCGATGGTGGGCGTTGAGACCTCCTTTTCAAACTCCACAAGGCTTAGGTCTATCTCAAGGGGTTTCGTAGTTCGTTGAAGGCTAAGCTTTGAAAAGAGCAAGAGTGCTATTAGCAAAAGCAAGTGAAGGAGAAGGGATGTTCCATAGGCTCTGAGCTTTAGGCTCATGGGACCACCTCCGTCCTTATGGAGACCCTCTCAAAGCGGTGTTTCTTTAGAAGGTCCAAAAGGCTCACAAGGCTTTGAAGGCTTGCCTGACGGTCTCCCGCTATGCTTATGCGTGTGGAGGGCTCAAGGCTCTGGAGTATGCTTTCTAGCTCCCGAAGGCTTACTTCCCTCCCTTCAAGGAAAAGCCTGCCCTCCTTTGTAAGGACTATCTGAAGGCTCTTGAGGTTCTCTTCATGCTTTTGGCTTGCCTGTGGAAGGTTTACTGGGATTGAGCCCTGCACCACAAAGGTGGCGGTGATAAGCACAATGGTCAAGAGCACCAGCATTATGTCCACAAAGGGAACCACATTTATGGAGCTAAACTCTTTCTCTTCCATTTTGCACCTCCCAAAGGGCTATCTTCTCACGCACCCGTCTGAGAAGGTAGTTGTATAGCACTGAGGATGGAATAGCCACTAGAAGACCCACAGCGGTAGCCTTCAAAGCCAAGGCAAGCCCCACCATGACCTTTTGCGTATCCACAAAGCCCTCTTGCCCTATGCTGTAGAAGGTAAGCATAATGCCCAGCACCGTGCCCAAAAGTCCTACGTAGGGGGCGTTGGAGGCGGTAGAAGCGATAATAAAAAGGCCCCTTGTAAGCTCTATTTCCAGCTCCTGCCTGCTTTTGAAGTCCTCAAGCCTCAGCCGGCGATAAAAGGCTAACCTCTCAAGGGCTATGCCCACACAGATAAAACTAAGAAACAAGAGAAAGCCTATAACACCATAGTCCACTGCAAGCCTGAGCCACTCCATGGTGTTAATTTTAATTTAGCCTTTCTGGTAATTTATGAGGAAATTTAAAAAGGCGGGGCGAAGCCCCAAGAGGTATGCCATCAAGGACGCACGAGGAAACTTCGGCGCACCACCGTATGATAATATAACAAAAGTTTCACAGGATTTCAACATGATATTGGTCATAAATTTTTTGTGGTAGAATATTAAAAAAGCCATGAGGTGCAGGCATGAAATGGGACAATGTGCACAGATGGGAAGGTAGTGCCAAAATCCCACAAGAGGGGCAGTTCATAAGGTTTAGAGAGGACAAGGGTCTGCAGGTGCCAGACAACCCCATAATACCCTACATAGAAGGCGACGGCATTGGTCCAGAGATAGCCCCCGCTATGATACATGTGGTAAACACTGCAGTGGAGAAGTCCTACGGCGGAGGCCGTAGGATACACTGGGTGGAACTTTTAGCAGGGGACAAGGCGGAGGAGAAAACGGGCAAGCGCATGCCCGAGGAGACCTTGGAGGTGCTAAAGGAAGCCATAGTCTCCATAAAGGGACCCCTTGGCACGCCCGTGGGTAAGGGAGGCAAGTCCCTCAACGCCCTCCTGCGTCAATCTATGGACTTCTACTCTGCTATAAGGCCCGTCTATTGGCTGGGACAACCCACCCCCATTCCAAACCCCGAGCGGGTCAATGTGGCGGTTTTCAGAGAGAACTCTGACGATGTATACATGAGCATAGAATACATGCCCAAGGCGGAGAACACGCAAAAGGTGAGGGAGTTTTTTGTAAAAGAAATGGGCGTCTCTGAGTATGCCCTGCCGGAGGACTGTGGCATTACCGTCAAGCCCATGAGCGAATACAAGACAAAAAGGCATGTGCGTAAGGCTCTGCGTTGGGCTCTGGAAAACAACAAGAAGGTGGTGGCGGTGGTAGGGAAGGGCAACATAATGAAAGCCACCGAGGGTGCCTTTATGAACTGGGCTTTTGAGGTAGCCAAGGAACCCGAGTTTGAGGGCAGGGTTATCACCGAAGGAGAGCCAAAGGAAGGACAGGTTTTGATGGTAAAGGTCATCACCGACCAGATGCTCATGCAGTTGGTCCTAAAGCCCGAGGCTTACCATGTGATAATCACCCAGAACCTCAACGGAGACTACATTTCTGACCTTGCCTCCGCACTGGTGGGTGGTCCGGGCTTTGTGCCAAGCGGAAACATAGGCGATGGCTATGCGCTCTTTGAAAGCACCCACGGAACCGCTTACGATATCGCTGGCAAGGGTGTAGCAAACCCTCTGTCTATAACCCTTTCGGGCGCCATGATGCTGGAATACCTTGGCTGGAGAGAGCCTGCGGAGCTTATATATCAAGCTGTGCGCAGGACCATAGGGGACAAACTGGGCACGCCCGACATAGCAAACGGCTTTAGAAGGATGGGACTGCCCGCCAAAGAGCTCTCTACTATGGATTTTGCATCTGCCATAGCGGAGAGAATAGGCTAGGAGGCTACGAAGCTGAAAAGATGCTTAAAAGTAGCCTCTTGAAGCTTTCTCCTCTATCCTTGTAATCTCTAAACATATCAAAGGAGGCACAGGCCGGCGAGAAAAGAACCACATCTCCCGGCTTTGCCAATTCAAGGGCCTTCTGCACCGCATCCTCCAGGGATTTTGCCAAATAGATTTCGCAAGCCTTCCAAGAGCCCGCTATCTTCTCCTTTGCCTCGCCAATAAGCACACAGGCTTTTGTCTTTCTCCTTACCAGCTCCCTTATGCCTTCAAAGTCTCCCCCCTTGTCCTTACCTCCGGCTATTAGAACAACTTGTCCGTCTTGGAAGCTTTCTAGGGCAGACTTCAAGGCATTTACTGTGGTTGACTTGGAATCGTTATAAACCTCCACCTCTCCAAATTTCCCAAGGTATTCCATCCTGTAGGGAAGTCCAGGAAAGCGGTAGAGCACCTCTCGTATAGTCTCTGGCTCCACACCCATGAGCCTTGCCATGGCGCTGGCAAAGAGGGCGTTGTGCCAGTTGTGTTTTCCTTTTATCTTTAGTTTTTCCACTTCAAAAAGATACTCCCCAAGGAAGTAGGCTCTGCCTTCCCTTATGTAGCCATGCAGGCCCTCATCCAGCAGGAAAAATCTCCTTGCCCTTGTGGCTGTCTCTTTTACCCTTTTGTCAAGGGCATTAAGGAGCAGGAAGTCCCCCTCTTGTTGGTTTGAAAATATTCTTCTTTTGCTCTCTAAGTAGTCCTCAAGGCTTGGATGCCAATCCAGATGGTCCTCGGAGAAGTTCAGAAAGGCACCGCCCACAGGTCCAAAGGTTTTTAGAGTTTTCCCCTGGAAGGAAGACACCTCAAGCACTGCAAGACAGGAGGGATTTTCAAGGACTATCTGAGAGAGAGGCTTGCCGGCGTTGGCACCTTCTTCCACATTGGCGTAGACCTCTTTTAGCATAAGGTATACAAGCCTTGTGGTTGTGGACTTGCCGTCTGTGCCAGTAATGGCTAGGGCTTTGCCGCTAAAAAACCTCCAAGCAAGCTCCAGCTCTCCTATGACCTCTATACCCCTCTTTTCAGCTTCTATCCATAGAGGATGGGATGGCGGAATACCTGGAGAGAGCACCACCGTATCCACAAGATCAAGGTATTCCCTGTAGTCATCCCCCCTTGAGTCATCGCCAGCGTAAACTTCATAACCTTTGGCTTTCAAAAGCTCCACCGCAGAGCTACCGCTTATTCCAAGGCCCCACACCAACACCTTTTTCATCTCAAAGCTCCTTGTGTATGCCTTCCATATAAATTCTTTCAAGAATTCTTTTGGCTATGGGTGCAGCCACCGCACCTCCAGAACCTCCATGCTCCACAAGCACACCTATTACAAAGACTGGGTCCCTATAGGGTGCAAAGCCTACAAACCACGCATGGTCCCGAAGATGGTAAGGAAGGTTTTTTCTTCTGGCGCTGTGTGCAGAGACCTGGGCGGTTCCCGTCTTGCCTGCTATATCAACTATGGTGGAATAGGCAGAGGTGGCGGTGCCAGACCTCACCACATCCCTGAGGGATTCCCTCACAAGGGCAAAGTGTTCTGCCTTGGCTCTAACCACCTTATAGACGCTCCTGCTCGCCCTCCAAACTACTCTTCCTTCTGCGTCCCGTTTTTCCTTCACAAGTAGAGGCTTGTATATAACCCCATTATTGGCTATTGCCATCATCATAAGAGTTTGCTCAAAAATCGTGGACTTCATGTATCCTTGTCCTATGGACATATTGACCGTGTCCCCACCATACCAGGGCTCCCTTAGCTTGCTTCTTTTCCACTCTGGGGTGGGGATAAGTCCCCTAGTGAGGGCAAGCTCAAAGGGTATTTCTTCTCCGTAAGAAAAGCTCCGCAGAGCCCTTTCCATTTCCCTGGGACCTAGCTTGTAATAGCCGTAATGATAAAAATATACATCACAAGAATCTTTTATAGCTTTATGCAGGTTTACCCAACCATGCCCAGCCCTATTCCAACAGAAAAACTTTCTATTGCCCAGTTCAAAACTACCCCTGCATACAACACCTTCGCCTGGTGATACACCCTTCTCAAGAAGGACAACCCCAAGAGCGGGCTTTATAACAGATGCTGGAGGATACTTTGCCCGAGTGGCTCTATTAAAGAGGGGTTTGAACTTGTCGTTGTTATACTGAACCCAAAGCTCAGAAATTTTGTTGGGGTCAAAGGAAGGATAGCTAAGGAGCGCCAGCACTTCTCCAGTTCTTGTGTCAAGAAGGATAACCGCACCAGCCTTGTTGCCAGAGTCCCTAAATACCTCGTAGACTATCTTCTGTATCCTTGAGTCTATGGTAGTTATCAAACTCAATCCCTTTTCTGGTTCTCTATAGCCAAGGCTACCTATAATCTTTCCCGCTGCGTTTACCATAACCTCCTCAGCTCCCACCTTGCCCAGAAGGTCCCCATCCATGGCACCCTCAAGTCCATACACACCCACCAAGCTTTGACTCCCAATCCGGTCTCCATATTTTTGATAGTCCTTCTCTGTGGGGTAGGAAACATAGCCTACAACATGGGCGCATATCTCTCCAAAGGGGTATTCTCGTGTGGGCACCGTGTTTATGAAAACGCCGGGGAGCCTGTAGCTGTTGTTGTAAAACTTGTCTATCTCTTCCTGTGTTTTGAGCTCCATTAATACCACTGGCTCTATTGCTCTTCTTTTCCTTATATTCTCATAGTCTAGCTTAATGCCAAAAAGTTCCTCTATGGTATCTATTACTTCCTTTAGATTTCCCTCCTCTTGGAGTTTTTGGTGGTCCAGCAGGAGCATATACCTTGGTATGTCATAGGCTAATCGCTCGCCCCTTCTATCTAGGATTTCTCCCCTTTGTGGATATATGACCCTTTTTCTCACATAATTCCTCTGAGCTAGGTCCTTGTAGTATGCACCCTTGAAGACTTGTAGGTAGACCAACCTTAGAAGAACTATAAGATAGGTAAACATGCCCAAGAACACAAGGAACAAAAAGCGCCTCCTATTCATGGCGAAGGTATCTTCCTGAAATAAAATAAAGGAAAAGGAGTTCAAGGGCAAAGCTTATGGGCAAAAGCCACAGGTCAAGCTCTGCATAGTATCTTATCCTAAAGAGCACTATTACCCAAGCTCTTTCTAGCCAGGATAGCAAGGCATAGGTGAGGATAAGGGAAAGTTTGCTGGGGATGTCAACCCTCTGCCTTATAAGGCTAAAGATCACACCAAAGAAAACAAAACCAGAAAGGTTTAAGCCCAAGGAATCCTGAAAAACATCCAAGAAAAAACCCGCAATAAGAGCTCTTCTGAGCCATGCCTTGTTCTCTTTGAGCATGGTAAGGAAAAGGTAAACAAGGAGCAAGTTGGGAGCCACGAGCATACTGTGAAAGAGAGCAACTAAAACAGAGCTTTGAAAATAGGCAAGCAAGAAGGAAAGGAAATAAAACCTCATAACCTCTCGCTTATAATGGTAAGAAGGGATATCCTTCTTATGTCTACAGATGGCTTTACATCCACCTTCTTAAAAAAGCTCTTCCCATCCTGGGAAACCCCCTGAACGATACCAATCTTAAGTTGGGGGAAAACCCTTCCTGGCACTCTTACATACACCGCATCGCCCACCCTTATTTCATCATCAACCTTCACATGAAGTAAGGACCCTGTGGGGAACCCGCCTCTGTATATGTATGCCTTATCTCCCACGCTGGCACTAAAGGTAAACTCCTCAGAAAAGACAGTCCTAATCCTGGAGGAGCTTCCATACACGCTGTCCACCATACCCACTAGGTCCTCCCCGGAAAAAACCAACATACCCTCGGATACTCCCTTGTCCTGACCCCTGTTTACAATTACGAAGGTGTCCCTACTGGATGGGTCATAGGCTATTATGCTTGCATAGATTATGGGGTAGTTGCTTATCTGAAGGGGAGAGCCCAGAGCCTTACTCATGTCCTTTAGGGCACTCTCGCAGGCGAGAAGTTGAGACTTGTATAGTTTGTATTTTTCCAGGTCCTCCCTTAGCCTCTTGTTTTCCTCGTTGACATTCTTTAGAAATACATAGGTGCCTATGGCATGTCTTGTGGCTTCTTCCACATTGGCTTTTATTTCAAAGAGAGGGTAGACCAAAGACCTTAAAAGGGTGTAGGCACTATTTAGGTAGGGTAGTGTAGACAGGTTGATAAAGTATAGCATAAGACTTAGGATCAAGGCTAAGAGGGGTGTAATGTAGCCCTTCATGCCATGGAGACTTTCCTGATAAGGTCTATGTTGTCTAAAACCCTTCCTACACCTCTGGCAACTGCAGTTATTGGGTCCTCGCAGTAATGGGTCCTTATGCCCGTTTCACGCTCTATCCTTAAATTGAGATTTCTAAGAAGAGATCCACCTCCAGCCAAGGTAATACCCCTTTCTGCTATATCAGAGGCAAGCTCAGGGGGTGTCCTTTCCAATGTGGACTTTACTGCGTTTACGATAGAAGAAAGCACATCTTCAAGGGCCTCGGTTACATCCCTATTGCTTATCTTTACCACCTTTGGAAGTCCTGTTATGTCCCTCCCTTTTACTTCCATAAACCTTTCCTCTTCTTCGTATATGGCACTGCCAAGCTCTATCTTTGCCTTTTCTGCGGTCTGCTCACCTATAAGGAGGTGATGTTTTTTCTTAACATGCTGTATTATGGACTCGGTCATCTCATCGCCTGCTACCCTTATGGAATTGGAAACCACTATGCCCGCAAGGGATATGACTGCTATCTCTGTAGTGCCACCACCTACGTCTACTACCATATTACCTATAGGGTCTTCTATTGGAAGACCAGCACCTATAGCAGCAGCCATGGGTTCGGCTATGAGATAGACCTCTCTTGCTCCTGCACTCTTTGCAGCGTCTATTACCGCCCTCTTTTCCACTTGCGTGACCCCGGAGGGGACACCTATAACTACCCTGGGCTTGGCTCTAAAGATGCTTCCACCTATTGCTTTGTTTATGAAATAAGAAAGCATAACCTTGGTGGCTTCAAAGTCCGTTATCACACCGTCTCTGAGGGGTCTAACGGTTTGTATGTTCTCAGGAGTTTTGCCAAGCATTTCCTTTGCTTCTTTACCTACCGCCAAAACCCTGCCAGAGCGCACATCAACTGCAACGATGGAGGGTTCATAGAGCACTATGCCTTTCCCCTGAGCGTAAACCACCGTGTTGGCAGTGCCCAGGTCTATGCCTATGTTTCCGGCAATAAAGCCAAGAAGATTTGCTAATTTGCTTAACATCCATAATATTATAAACTATGGAGACTGCCTTACATAGAAAGCATGAGGAAAGGCTCTTCAAAGCTTTGGGATACGAAGATGAGAAGGTAAAGAAAGCTCTTGAGTTCATAGAAGAAAAGCACGCAGGACAGTTTAGAAAATCTGGAGACCCTTATGTGGTGCATCCTATAGAGGTTGCCATAATACTCGCAGAGCTGGGCATGGACAGGGATACGGTGGTGGCTGGGCTTTTACACGATGTGCTTGAGGATACAGAAACCACCTACCAAGAGCTAAAGGAAAACTTTGGCAAGGATGTGGCGGATATAGTGGAGGGCGTAACAAAGCTGGGAAAGATACACTTCAAGGATGTGGAAACCCAAAAGGCGGAGAACTACCGAAAGCTCATCCTTGCCTTTTCAAAGGACCTAAGGGTCATCTTTGTAAAGCTTGCAGACCGGCTCCATAACATGAAAACCCTGCAGTTTTTCTCCAGAGAGAAGCAGGTAAGGATTGCCAAAGAGACCCTTGAGGTATATGTGCCCATAGCAAACCGGCTCGGTCTTTGGAGGATAAAAACAGAGCTTGAAGACCTATGCTTTATGTATCTTTATCCAAAGGAATACGAAGAGGTCAAAAACTTTGTAGGCAGGAGCAGAAGAGAGCTTGAAGATTATCTGAAAAGAGTATTCATACCAAGGCTAAAGGAAGAGTTAAAGAAGGCAGGCATTCAAGCCCATGTGTCCTATAGACCAAAGCATTTATATGGTATATGGCAAAAGACCCTAAGAAAGGGCATAAAACTTGAGGATGTGCATGACATACTGGGTGTTAGGGTTATAGTCAACACGGTTCAAGAGTGCTACCTTGTGCTGGGCATAGTCCATAGCGTATTCAAACCAGTCCCAGGAAAGTTTGATGACTATATATCTCTGCCTAAGCCAAACCTCTACCAGTCCTTGCATACTGCGGTTATAGGTCCAAAGGGTAGGATGGTGGAGGTGCAGATACGCACATGGGAGATGCATGAGAGGGCGGAGAAGGGTATCGCAGCGCACTGGGCTTATAAAGAAGGAAAAAGCGTAAAGGACGGTGGAGTGTATTCATGGCTGAAGAGCCTTGTGGAGAGCGTGCAAGGTAGCAAGAACCCTCAGGAGCTTTTGGAAAACCTCAAGCTGGAGCTTTTCTCTGAGGAGGTTTTCGTTTTCACTCCAAAGGGAGACCTGCTGGTTCTTCCAAAGGGGGCAACGCCAGTAGACTTTGCCTACTACATACATACAGAGGTGGGCAACCACTGTGCAGGCGCAAAGGTAAACGGCAGGATTGTTCCTCTCAATTATAAACTTCAAAACGGGGACATGGTGGAGATTATCACAAACCCCAACAAAAGGCCCAACCAAGAGTGGCTGAGCTTTGTGGTGACCTCAAAGGCAAAAAGCAAGATAAAGTCCGTGCTAAAGGATCTTGAAAGGGAAAGGTATGTGCAACTTGGGAGAGAAAGGCTTGAGCTGTATTCCCAAAAACTGGGGCTAGGCAGGGAGATGCTCCTAAAGAGGCTTATGGAGGAGACAGGAGCCAAGAGCGAGGAGGAAGTATGCCTGCTTTTGGGAAGCGGTAAGCTCTCAAAGGAAAGGGTCTATTCCCTCTTTAGAAAAACTCAGAAGGAAAAGCCTCAGGAGAAGGTGGAGGATGTCCTGCATATAGACGGGCTTGGGAAGGTGCTCCACTCTCTTGCGGAGTGCTGTAATCCCCTGCCGGGCGAGGAGGTCTACGGCGTTATATCAAAGGGTAAGGGACTTGTGATACACTCAAAGGACTGCCCAAACCTGAACTATCTTCTTAAGATATCTCCAGAGAAGGTGGTAAAGGTTCTGTGGGACAGGTCTCAGGGGCTTCACCCGGTGAGGATAAGGCTAATTGTAAAGGATAGGCTGGGTATTCTGGGAGAGGTGACCACCGCCATAGGAAGGCTAGGTGCCAACATCACAGAGGCAAGGACAAAAAGCCTGCCCTCTGGTCAAGCACTAATGGACTTTACCCTGCAGGTGGAAAACTACCAGAGCTTTCTAAAGGTCAAGGAAGCACTAAGTGGTTTGGAAGGTGTGGAAAGTGTGCAGAGGTTGATGGGGTGAGAAGATAGAAAGCTCAAAGCTCAATACAATCTGAAGTTTTCCCGAGGTTTAAGTTCTTCTATTAACTTTTTCCTCAGATAAGGCAGTTGCTCATAAATGCTTCTGGCTATAAGCACGCCGTCCGCATCCCAGTTTCCTGCAGGCTCTGGTTCTACGTATGTAGGGTCTTTTCTTGCTATTTCTAGGTATCTAAATGCTACCGCTGTCATATGTATGTTCCATCTACCTACACCAAAGAGTAAAAAGGTTTCCTCCACAAAACATCTGGGCAATCGCCTATATATTCCTTCCATTACATAATCAACGGTGGTTTCTGCCTTTTGATAAATATCTGATTCTTCGTTTCCTGCATTTATAAATACTCTGATTGTGACCCATTTTAGCATCTCAAAGAGTAAACCAGGTATAAGAAAACCCCACACAAGGTCCTCAAGTTTCTCCATGCCTGTTATGAGAAATTGCTTCACAGTAGTGAATTTAATACGGGCTATCAGAAAATTCAACTACTGCTACGTTGCTATAGGCTGAAACTCCAACTTCCCATCCTTCAAATCCACCATTACCCTTTGCCCCTCTTTTATTTCACCCTTTATTATGAGGTTTGCCAAAGGAGTTTCTAAGTGCTTTTGCAGAGTCCTTTTGAGAGGTCTTGCACCATAGGCTGGGTCATAGCCGAGCTTTACAAGATGCTCCTTTGCCTTTTCTGTGAGCTCTATGGAAATGTTCCTCTCAGCCAGTCTTTTGTTTATGCTTGCCACAAGCAGGTCTATTATCTGGAAGAGCTCCTTCATGGTCAAGGGTTTAAAGACAATTATCTCGTCTATCCTGTTTAGAAACTCTGGTCTAAAGTGATAACGCAGTTCTTCAAGCACCCTTTCCCTTGCCTTTTCAAACTCCCTTTGAACTCTTTCTTCGTCTCCGTCCACAGGTATGCTCAAAAGATACTGAGAGCCTATATTAGAGGTCATGATTATCACCGTGTTCCTAAAGTCCACGGTCCTCCCGTGAGAGTCTGTAAGCCTTCCGTCGTCCAACACCTGCAGGAAGAGGTCAAAAACCCTTGGGTGCGCCTTTTCCACCTCGTCAAGGAGTATGACCGAGTAGGGTTTTCTGCGCACCGCTTCTGTGAGCTTTCCTCCCTCTTCGTAGCCCACATAGCCCGGAGGTGCGCCGATGAGCTTTGCCACGCTGTGCTCTTCCTTGAACTCAGACATATCAAGCCTTATCAGGGCATCCTCATCGCCAAAGAGGAGCTCCGCCAACGCCTTTGAAAGCTCTGTCTTACCTACGCCCGTGGGTCCCAAAAATAGGAAGCTGGCTATGGGTCTTTTGGGGTCTTTTAGCCCTGCCCTTGCCCTCCTTATGGCTTCTGAAACCGCAGTCACCGCATGCTCTTGGTCTATGACCCTCTTGTGGAGCTCCTCTTCCAATTTGAGGAGCCTTTCCATCTCCTCTTCCTTTAGCTTTGTGACCGGTATACCCGTCCATTCGGAGACTACCTGAGCCACATCCTCCCAGCCTACAAGAAGCTCCTCCGCCTTTTTGCTCTCAAGCTCTTTCAGTTCCTTTTCCAGCTTGACCTTTTCAATCTTGAGATTTGCTTCCCTTTCGTAGTCGCCCCGCTCGGAGGCTTTTAGTATCTCTTGGTCAAGCTCTTCCATGCGCCTTTTTATCTCCGATATCCTTGCCTCCACACCGCCAGACTTGGAAAGGAGGTCTTGCCTTTCCTTCTCCAGCTGAACCTTCCTTATCTTTAGCTGGGCTTCCTTCTCGTAATTGCCCTCTAAGTATGCCTTTTGTATTTCCTCCTCGAGGCTCTTCAGTTTTCTCTCTATCTCCTGCACCTCTGGCGGTAGGGAGACCGCCATGAGCTTTTTGCGGGCGGAGGCTTGGTCAAGGGCGTCTATTGCCTTGTCAGGCAGTTTTCTAAAGGTCACATAACGCCTTGTGAGCTTGACAGCCGCCTCTAGGGCTTCGTCGGATATCTTTACCTTGTGGTGCTTTTCCAGCTTGGGCTTTAGACCTCTGAGTATTTCAAGGGCTTCCTCTTCTGTGGGCTCATCCACATAGATGGGCTGGAAACGTCTTTCTAGGGCTGGGTCCTTTTCTATGTATTTGCGATACTCATCCACTGTGGTGGCACCTATAACCCTTATCTCACCCCTTGCCAGCGAGGGCTTTAGCATGTTGCCAGCATCTACCGCACCCTCTGCCTTGCCTGCACCCACCACCGTGTGTATCTCGTCTATAAAGAGTATCACATTCCCCTTCTGCTTGACCTCCTCCAAAAGGCTTTTGAGCCTCTCTTCAAACTCACCCCTGTATTTAGAACCTGCCAGCAAGGAACCCATATCCACGGAGATGATAACCTTGTCCTGGAGCTCTGTGGGCACCTCCTTGTGGACTATCCTCTGAGCCAGCCCCTCCACTATGGCGGTCTTTCCAACGCCAGGGTCTCCCACAAGCACTGGGTTGTTTTTGGTTCTTCTGAGTAGCACCTCTATAAGCTGGTTTATCTCCCGCTCTCTTCCTATAACTGGGTCCAGCTTGCCCTCCCTTGCCAGCTGGGTGAGGTCCACACCAAACCTCTCAAGGGCGGACTTTTCCTCTTCTCTTAGCTCTTGGGTTGTATCCTTCATCCTTTCACCTCCTGTTATATCTTCTAAAATCTTACCAGCTATAGTGTCCTTTGCCTCCAAAAGACTAGAGGCTATGTGATAAGGCTCTACCTGAGAGAGCCCCTCCGAAACCGCCTTGTCCTGAGCCTTCTCAAGAACCTTGACAAGGTTTTGAGAGTAGTCAAAAGCAGGCTCTTTGCCAAAGACTATTTTACCCACCGCGTCTATGACCCTATCGGGAGATATGCCGAGCTCTTTGACCTGCTCCACAAGGCTTGAGCTCTCAAGGGCTTTCCTTATAAGCCCGTCAATGCTGAGCCTGTTTTCCAGAAAAGCCCTCACATCCTCTACTTTGAAAACCGCAGAAAGGCTTCTTTCTACGCCCTCAAGCTGACTTCTGTATTGGCTTTCAAGCCTTTCAAGCCGGGCAAGCTCCACTTGTAGCTCCTGAAGGCTCCAGTAGTCGCCATACCTCCTTGCCCTCTCCAGTTCTGCCCTTATCCTCTCCTTTGCCCTTCTGACCTTGTCCAGTTCCACCTGCACCTGCCCTATGTCGGACTTTACCTGCATTATCTTGCTTCTTAGGTCAATGAGATGCTGGGCTTCCTGCTGGACCGCCTTGCCTATTTGGGAGGAGAGCTTTTCAAGATATTCGGAGACCTTCTTGTAGAGGCTCTTTGCGTCCACACCCCTTTTTTCAAGATACCTTGCCAGTGCGGATTTTTCATCCACAAGTAGTGCAAGAAGTAAATGGTCTGTGTCTACCTTGCTGTCTCCGGCTTTTCTTGCCAGCTCCTTTGCCCTGTTTATGTATTCAAGGGACCTAGCGGAGAGCATGTTCTCGCTAAACATGGGCACCTCCTAATTGATAGTAGTTTTTATAATATGCTTTAGTATATTTTTGTCAAGTTTTAGAAGGAAGAGACGCAAAGGCTTCTATGCATTAGAATAGTGAGGATGTTCCCCACAGATTGGTGGAAAAGGGCAGAAGAAAGGCTCTACAACCCCCAGAGGGCAAAAGAAAGCCTTGAGGAGCTTCTTAAAAGACATCCCGAGCCCCAGAGCCTTTTGGACTACCTCAACGAGAGACGCTTTTTGCTACTCCTTGAGCTTCTTGACCAGTCGGAGTGCCTTAGAAAATTCCTTGTAAACCACCCGGAGGAGTTCCAGAAAACCATACCGGGTCTTTGGTATGCCTTCAAAAACAAAAGGGCATATATGCGGGAGATTGAGGAGATCCTTTCTGACAGCCTGTCTGATGAGGACTTTTCAAAGGGTCTGGCTTATTACCGGCATAGAGAGCTTATGAGGGTAGTGGCAAAGGAGATACTGGGCACCGCCCGGTATGAGGAACTACTTCAAGAGTATTCACAGTTGCCAGATGCCATGCTGGAGCTTGCCTACAGAAGAGCCTATAAGGAAGCGGTGGAAAAATACGGAGAGCCCCTTGAGGAGGGTGGAAAACCAGCCACCGCCTGCATTATAGCCCTTGGCAAGCTGGGAAGCTATGAGCTCAATTACTACTCGGACATAGACATAATGTTTATCCACTCCACAGACAAGGGTCAGGCGGGAAGGCTAAGCCTTAACGAGTTTTTCTCAAGGGTCTTTCAGAAGGTTTACAAGCTCATGACCCAGATAACGCCGGAGGGCAAGCCCTACGAGATAGACCTGGACCTCAGACCCTTTGGAAAGTCTGGACCCATAAGCATGTCCCTAAGGAGTGCGGAGCTCTACTACGAATCTTACGGTAGAACTTGGGAACGCTTTGCCCTGCTTAGGGCAAGATACTCTGCAGGCGACGAGGAGCTATACAAAGCCTTTGAAAGGGAGGTTAAAGATCCCTTTGTCTTCAGAAGGTCTGTGGACTACAGGATACTTGAGGAGATAAGGCTCATAAAGGCTCAGATAGCCAGCGAGGCAAAAAAGCGCCTTTTGGGCAAAAACAACATAAAAACAGGAGAGGGAGGCATCCGTGAGGTGGAGTTTGCTGTTCAGTCCCTTGTGCTACTGCTGGGTGGCAAGTTTCCCTTTGTAAGGGAAAGCAACACCTTTAGGGCAATATGGAAACTCAGCCAGAAGGGCGTCTTTTCGGACCAAGAGGCGGTATTTTTGGAAAGAGCCTACGAGTTTCTTAGAAGGCTTGAGCACAAGGTGCAGATATTCAGTTGCACACAGACCCAGAGCTTCTCAGAGGCGGACCTTCCAAGGCTTGCGAGGGCTATGGGCATGCGGGAGCAGGAGCTAAGGGAAAAGTATCAAGAGTTCACAAGGGGTGTAAGCCTTATCTTCTCTCGGATAATGCCCTCTAAAGAGGAAGAGGATCTACACCCCATACAAAGAGCATTGCTCAACGAAGACCTTGAGGAGGCAAAAGAAGTCCTCAGTATCTACCGCTTTAGAGACCCCGTGAGGGCTTTCAACATACTCCAGAGTTACATAAGCGGAAGGGAGGGTATAAAGCTCTCCACTCAAGAAAAGCAGGCTTTTATAAAAGTCCTGCCACAGCTTCTTGAAAGCATGTCCCAAACGCCAGACCCAGACGAGACCCTCTCCAACTTTGACAAGTTCTTCTCCAACCCCACTGGCAGAAAGGTGGTCCTGAGCCCTGCAAAGGAAGACATAAGCAAAACTCTCTGCAGGGTCTTTTCCCTGTCCTCGTATCTTTCTACTCTAATAAGCCGGTATCCAGACCTGGTGGAGGATGTGCTGACCCTTTACCAAGATTTTCCGGAGGAGGAGAGGCTTGCGGAGGAGTTTGAAAAATACAAGGAGACCCTAAAGCTCTCCCCTGAGAACCTCTACAGAAGGTTCAAAAGGGTATGGGAGATAAGGATAGCCCTTGTTTATCTTGTGAAAAAGGAGGACAGATACAGAAAGCTCTTTAGCTTCTTTGAAAAGCTCACAGACCTTGCGGACTTTATGCTGAGAAACCTTTGGAAAGAGTTCAAGTTTGAAGATACCCTTATCGTGGCACTGGGCAAGTATGGAAGCCGGGAGCTCACCATAGGCTCTGACCTTGACCTTGTCTTTGTGTGCAAAAGTGCAGGAGAGGAGAAAACAAAAAAAGCTCAGGAGTTTATAGCCTTCCTCACAAAGCACACCTCGGAGGGCTACCTATACGATGTGGACTTTAGACTAAGACCCATGGGCAGTGCGGGAGAGATAGCTCCAGCCATTAGCTTCTACAAGGAATACTTCCTGCATCAGGCAAGGACTTGGGAAAGGCTTGCTTGGACAAGGTGCCGGTATGTGGCGGGACCCCATGGGCTTGTAGAAGAGTTTGAGAGCCTTCTTAGAGACTTTCTCTTTGAAAGACCCATGGGTGAGAAGGAAAGGAGGGAAATAAGGGACATGAGGTTTGCCCTTGAGGGCAAGGCTAAGAAGGGAAAGGGACTTGTGGACCTTAAGTTCTCTCCCGGTGGCTTGATAGATGCGGAGTTTCTCATCCAGTATTATAGTCTTATGGAAAGGCTCAGAGAGCCCTCAATGATTAGAGCTTGCCAAAGGCTTATGGAAAAGTTTCCCCTTCTGAGAGAAACCCATGAACACTATACCTTTCTG
The DNA here is from genome assembly GCA_037926845.1 of Candidatus Pampinifervens yunnanense. Taxonomy (GTDB): domain Bacteria; phylum Aquificota; class Aquificia; order Aquificales; family Aquificaceae; genus Pampinifervens; species Pampinifervens yunnanense. The sequence continues at coordinate 19,697 of JAXSPD010000009.1, forward strand.
AGGCTTGCGGAGACAAGGCTTAGGCTCTCAAAGGAAAGGGCAGGGTCCTTGCTGGGACCTCAGGAGATCAAGCGGGTGGCAAGCTCTTTGGGTATGCAGGCAGAAGACCTTCAGGAAAGGGTTGGGCAGAGCATGAGGAGACTAAGGGAGATATTCCTTGAGGTTTTTGACTGAATTTCACAAAAGGAGTGAGGCTACCAAAAAGTAGATGAACCATGTTTCTCTAAAGCCTTTTCAAACATACCCACAACACCCGCAGCAAAGAAACCGCCCACAAGACCTACAAGAAGCCAGGGCAGTCTGTAGGCTACCCTTCTAACCAAGCCTGCACCCAAGTAGGAGACCGTCATATTATCTGGTCCAAGTATACCCGCCATCTTTGATAGGTCCTCTTCGTGTTCTTGGAGAAGGACCTCAAGCAGAGTATAGGGTGGGATAAGCCCAAGAAAGTATCCATAGTGGTCTACAACATTTTCTCAATGGTTTCCCTTACACTGTCCTCCGCATGAGCCACTGGCACATCAACGACCGCAAGAGCCTTTGCGGTTTCGTAAAAGGCTGCCCGGTCCATGGGAATTTGTTAAAACTTAACCTAAGATAGTTAGAGCCTTCATGACCCTTTCCAGCACCTTCTCCCTTGGCATCACATCGCACAGTATGTCCACACCCACGCCCTCCAGCTCGCCAGTAAGGGAAGCCCTCAGAACACGCCACACATCCTTAGCCTTTAGGTTTAGCTCCTTTTGTATCTCCTTGGCAATTTCTTTGACCCTCTGGGCGTTTAGCTGTCCGTCTTGCAACTTCTGGAGGAAGAGCTCCAACACATCCCTTGAGTGCTGGTTTTCAAGAACCGCCATCGCCTCCTCTGAGTAGCTCAGGCTCTCTGCAAAGAAGGGTCTTAGCCTTTCTACACCCTCCAGCAGGGTCTCAAAGGAGTCTCTGGTCTTTTCAAGAACCCTTCTCACATACTCCTTGTCCGCCCTGTAGCCCGCCCTTTCCAAAAAGGGCATAAACTCCTCCACGAGCCTGTCAAGGGAGACCACCTCCCTTATGTATACGCCGTTCATCCATCGGAGTTTTTCCTTGCTAAAGACCGCCGGCGAGGAGTTCACATCCTCCAGCCTAAAGAGCTCTATAAGCTCTTCCTTTGAGAATATCTCCTTTCCTTCCTGCGCCGGAGACCAGCCAAGAAGACAGAGGAAGTTAAAAAGTGCCTCCGGCAGATATCCTTCCTCCCTGTAGTTTCTCACAGAGACCGCTCCATGCCTTTTGGAGAGCTTGCTCCGGTCTTCGCCCAGTATAACCGGCAGGTGGGCAAACTTTGGAATTTCAAAGCCAAGGGCTTCGTATATGAGTATCTGCTTGGGCGTGTTGGGAATGTGGTCTTCTCCCCTTATCACATGAGTGACCCCCATGAGGGCATCATCCACCACCACCACAAAGTTGTAGGTGGGCGTGCCATCGCTCCTCACTATCACAAAATCGCCAAAGTCCTCCACACCTATGGCTATATGCCCCTTTATAAGGTCTTCAAAGACCACCACCCTGCCATCGGGCACCCTAAAGCGTATGGTGTAGGGCTTTCCTTCTCTTTTGAGGCTTTCTGCCTCCTGAGGGCTCAGAGCCCTGCACTTACCCGAGTAGCGGTAAGGTATGCCCTTCTCCTCTGCCCTCTTGCGTTCCTCTTCAAGCTCTTCCACGGTGCAAAAGCACGGATAGGCATGTCCGCTTTCTACGAGCCTTTGGGCGTATTCTTCGTATATATGAAACCTTTCCGACTGCCTATAAAACTCATCCCAATCAATGCCAAGCCATTCAAGGTCCTCAAGGATCATCTGCTCAAACTCCTTGGTAGACCTCTCTCTGTCCGTGTCCTCTACCCTGAGGATAAACTTCCCGCCGTGATGTCTGGCAAAAAGGTAGCTAAATATGGCGGTTCTTGCGTTTCCAAGATGCAGGTATCCCGTAGGGCTTGGTGCAAAGCGTGAGACTATCATGGAAATATTATATGTTAAGCTTGTAGTAATCACACCACTCCTTCACTGGGCACTCTGCACATTTTGGTTTTACGGGCTTGCATATGGTCTGTCCGAAGGCTACCAAGAGCCTGTTGTAATCCCTCCAGTATTCTTGGGGCACCACCTCCATGAGAACCCTCTCCGTTTCCTCTGGGCTTTTGGTCTTTACAAGCCCCCAGCGGTTGCTTATACGATGCACATGCACATCTACTGCTATGGCAGGCTTTCCAAAGCCCTCAGAAAGCACAATGTTTGCCACTTTCCTGCCCACGCCCCTGAGCCTTAAAAGGTCTTCCAGATTGTCTGGCACCTTGCCCTCAAAGTCTTCTATAAGCTGTTTTGCAAGACCCTTCAGATGCCTTGCCTTGTTTCTGTAAAAGCCCACCGGGTATATGAGTTTTTCAAGATCCTCAAGGCTTATCTCCAGAAGGTCTTGAGGGCTTTTTATCCTTTCTAAGAACCTTTTGCACACCTCTGCGGTGGTCTCGTCCCGTGTTCTTGTGGAAAGTAGGGCACACAAGAGTGCGCTCAGGGGGTCTTTTCTCTTCTGGGCTATGAGCTTAACGATGGGTGCATGCCATTTGGGGTATTCCCTTTTCATTATCTCAAGCACCGCAGGAAGGTCTTGCTTTTTCATGACCTTGCCCTGAGCTTAAACAGAAGGACCAGAGCCAAGATTTGTAGGGAAATAGAGTATACTGCCAGCATCTTTGGAGAAAGCTCGTAGATAAAACCCATCATAGCACCACCGAGAAAGGCAGAAAGCCCTACAAAAAAGTGAAAAAGCCCATAAGCCTTACCCCTTGCATTATCTGATGAAAGTCTTGCCACCGCAGACCTCATAATGGATTCCTGAACGCCAAGACTTATACCCCAAAGCACCACCCCCATAAGTGGCTCTTTTGTAAGGAAAAGGAACACAGGAGAAAGCACACCCACAGACAGACCAATAAGCAAGGATCTAAAACCTATCCTGTCAAAGAGGAAACCAAAGATCAAGGCGGACAGAGCATCCACGCCCATGGCAAGGGCAAAGGAAAGGGATACCTCCCAACCGCTAAAACCAAGCTTTTGAGATAGGTGAAAACCTACCAACGAAAAATGTAAAAAGCCCAAAGATACAAGACAGGAGGCAAAAAGATACAGGTAAAACTTCCTATCTATAGGTCCAGTGTTTTCCCTGGTTTTTTCTGACGGTATGTCTCTGGCTTCCCTCTTTCTTGCGAGGAGGAGCAAGATAATAGCAAGAGAGGCCGGCAAGAAAAGGAGAATAAAGGCAAACCTGTAGCCAAGCCCCAGAAAGAGGACAAGGCCTACAAAAAGCGGACCAAGAACCGCACCCACTTGGTCAAGAAATTCATGAAGACCGAAGCCCTTGCCGTGCCCCACCACCTGCGTAGCCCTTGAAAGCAGTGCATCCCTTGAGGGTGTCCTTAAGCCTTTGCCTGTCCTCTCAAGGAAAAGGAGAAGGCTTGCCACCTGCCAGCTGTTGGCAAAACCCAAAAAAGGCACCGCAAAGAGGTTCAAGGCATAGCCAATAAGGGTAAAAGCCCAGTAGCTTCTGAGCCTATCAGAAAAAAAGCCAGAGAGGAGTCTGACCCAGTATCCCAAAAGCTCCGCTACTCCAGACACAAGGCTCACCCACAGGGCGGAGGCACCAAGAAATGCAAGGTAAGGACCGGTTATACCCCTTGCACTCTCGTAGGTAAAGTCTGCAAGGAGGCTCACCACCCCCATAAGCACTATAAACCTATAAGCGCTATTCCTATCCCACATCTATGGCATCCACCTCCCCAACGGGGCTAACCTCTGGAAGAAAGGCTCTTATGTTTTCCAAGACCTTAGAGAGTCCAGGGAAGGTATCTGGCGTGGAGATAAGATAAACCTCCTCTGAGGACCTTTCCTTTGTCCTCACTATTGCATACCTGCCAGCACCGTCCATGAGGGAGGTAAACAAACCTATCTTCTCCTTAGGAACCCTTACCAGTAGAACCCTTGCCTTTACGTCTCTGTTCATGGCTGATTATCTTTGCACCAAACATGTCCTTTACCTTCTCCACAAAGGGTGGGAGACCACCCTCTTCCGGTTGGTCCGCCTCAAGGACAAAGTCTATGCGGGGGTTGAGAGCTTTCACCCTTTGAATGTCCTGTTCGGTGAGGTCGCCCTTTTTTATGAAAAAAACAAACCTGTCGTCCTTTTGCTCATACCTTGACCTCCTTAGAAACTCCATCAAGAGCGTATCCAACTTGCCCTCCAAGGGCTCAAAGGGGTCTTCCTGTTTTGTCTCTTTGCTGGCTTCTTGCCTTTCTGTGCTTTCCGAAGGCTTTGGAGAGGACAGATACCTTATAAGTTCTCCGATGGGAAGTATGTCCTTAACTATCTGCGTCTTTATCACCGCAAGCTCGCAAGCCCTTAGGAAGTCTCTGCTTCTTGCATCCAGACGCGCCATGTTGACCACCTTTTCCAAATACAGGAGGGCGTTTAGAGGTGTGTCTTTGAAGCTCCTGTGAAAGTCTTCTACCTTCATTATCCTCTCGGGGTCTTTTAGGCTCTTGTAGAGTATTAGCCCCCTTATCTCCTCCTCAAGAAAGTCCCAGAGCCTCGGCAGGTTAAAACCCTTGTGGCTGAGGTCTCTTAGAAAGGCAAGGGCGTTGTCTGTTTCTGAGCTAAGGAGCATTTTCAAAAAGTCCCTTACCCTCTCTTGAGAGACTACACCCAGAAACTCCTCAAGAAGCTCTGAGCTAACCCTGCCTTCCCCGTAGGTGCTGGCTTGGTCAAGCATGGAAACCGCATCCCTCATACCTCCGTCGCTCAGCTTTGCTATGGTTAGAAGAGCCCGCTCTTCGCACTGAAGACCCTCTTTCTCGCAGATACCTTTGAGGTATTCTACTATCTCCTCCTCCCGTAGCTTTGAGAAGATGAGCCTTTGACACCTTGAGAGGATGGTGGGCATTATCTTCTCGTATTCGGTGGTGCATAGCACAAAGATGGTTCTTGGTGGTGGCTCTTCAAGGGTTTTCAAAAGGGCGTTGAAGGCTTCTCTTGTGAGCATATGGGCTTCGTCAAGGATGTAAACCTTATATTTGCCCTTTATGGGTGCATAAGAGACCGCATCCCTTATGGACCTTACATCGTCTATGCCTCGGTTGGACGCAGCATCTATCTCTATGAGGTCTGGAAAGCTGCCCCTATCTATGGAAAGGCAGTTTTCACACCTCCCACAGGGTTCACCCTCCTCTGGTTGTAGACAGTTTACCGCTTTGGTTAGGACCCTGGCCAGGGTGGTCTTGCCTGTCCCACGTGGACCCGCAAAGAGGTAGGCATGGGAGAGCTTGTTGAGCTTTACCGCATTTCTCAGCACACGCACTGCCACCTCTTGACCTACCACCTCGGAGAACCTTTTGGGTCTGTATTTCCTTGCAAAGGGCACATACATGCTGTTAAATAGTATAATCCTTATTGCAAAACTTTTGCTTCTTGTTATCTTTATCCTATAAGAGAGGTGTGAGCGATGTTTGAGAAGTTTACCGAAAAGGCAAGGCAAGTAATCCTCCAAGCAAGGGAGGAAGCCATAGAGCTGGGACACACATACCTTGGCAGTGAACATATACTGCTTTCCCTTATAAGGGAGGAAGACCTTCCCTCCCTGGTGCTTGCCCGCTTTGGTCTGACCCAGGAAAAGGTGCGCAAAGCCATAATGGGTCAGATAACACGCGGTAGCCACTCGGGTGAGATACTCTTTGCACCCGACGCCAAAAGGGTCCTTGAGTTTGCGGTGGAAGAAGCACGCATCCTGCACCACCAGTTTGTGGGACCCGAGCACCTGCTCATAGGCATCGTCAGAGAAAAGACGGGCTTGGGCGGAAGGATACTCAGAGGCTTTGGTCTTGATGAGTATTCCGTAAGAAGGGAAGTCCTGCAGATTCTTGGAGAGCTTCCTCCTCAAGAGACCACCAAGTATGCACCCACGCCAAACCTTGACCGCTTTTCCAGAGACCTTACCCAGATGGCAAGGGAAGGCAAGCTGGACCCCGTCATAGGAAGGGAGAAGGAGATAGAAAGGGTTATACAGATACTGGTCAGAAGGAGAAAGAACAACCCCGTGCTCCTTGGCGACCCCGGCGTTGGTAAGACCGCCATAGTGGAAGGGCTTGCCCAAAGGATAGCCTACAAACAGGTTCCAGACCCCCTTCTTAACAAGAGGGTGGTAGCCCTTGACCTTGCTGCCCTTGTGGCGGGCACAAAATACAGAGGTCAGTTTGAGGAGAGGCTAAAGAACATCCTAAAGGAGTTGGAAAAGGCACCCAATGTGATACTCTTCATAGACGAGATACACACACTTGTGGGAGCCGGTTCTGCGGAGGGTTCCATAGATGCCAGCAACATGCTAAAGCCTGCCTTGGCAAGGGGTGAGATACAGGTTATAGGTGCCACAACCCTTGACGAATACCGCAAATACATAGAGAAGGACGGTGCCCTAGAAAGAAGGTTCCAGCCCATCATTGTAGACCAGCCATCGCAGGAAGACACCATAAGGATACTCTATGGTCTCAAAACCAAGTTTGAGGAATTCCACAATGTGGAATACAAGCCAGAAGCCATAGAGAAGGCGGTTGTGCTATCTGAAAGATACATAACAGAAAGAAACCTGCCAGACAAAGCCATAGATGTAATAGACGAAGCTGGTTCTCTGGTAAAGCTAAGGGCATACCAGCTACCACCTGAGCTAAAGGAGATAGAGGAGAAGATAAAGGAAATAGAAGAAAAGAAAGAGGAAGCCGCAAACCAGCAGGACTACGAAAAGGCAGCAAGGCTCAGGGACGAGGAGCTAAGGCTAAGGGCTAAGCTGGAAAGCCTCAAAGCCAAATGGAGACAAGAGATGTCCGCCAACAGACCAAAGGTGACAGAGGAGGATGTGGCAGAAGTGGTGGCGAGGTGGACAGGCATACCGGTCAAAAGGATACATGAGAACGACATGGAAAAACTCCTACACATTGAGGAAGAGCTCCACAAAAGGGTTATAGGGCAAGATGATGCCATAAAGGCAATAGCCAAAGCCATAAGAAGGTCAAGGGTGGGACTAAAGGGTAGACACAGACCCATAGGCGTTTTTCTTTTCCTTGGACCCACCGGCGTTGGAAAAACAGAAACCGCAAAGGCTCTTGCCGAATACCTCTTTGGCTCAGAGGAAGCCCTCATAAGGTTTGACATGTCCGAATACATGGAAAAGCACACGGTATCAAGGCTCGTGGGTGCACCTCCGGGATATGTAGGCTACGAGGAAGGTGGACAGCTCACAGAAAAGGTCAGAAGGAGACCCTATTCGGTGCTACTCTTTGACGAGATAGAAAAGGCTCACCCAGATGTGTTTAATATCTTCCTCCAGATATTTGATGACGGAAGGCTCACCGATGCCATGGGAAGAACGGTGGACTTTTCCAACACCATCATCATAATGACCTCCAACCTGGGTGCAAGGCTTATAGCCCATGGCTCTCAGATGGGCTTTGAAAAGAAGTTTGGCATGATAGACTACGATCAGATGAAAAAGAACGTGCTTGACCAAGTCAAAAAGACCTTTAGCCCAGAGTTTCTCAACAGGCTTGACGAGGTAATAGTATACAGACCCCTTGAGAAGGAGGATGTGGTAAAGATACTGGAGCTACAGCTTGAGCAGGTCAACAAGAGCCTTCAGGACTGGAATGTGAAGGTCAGGCTTCACAAGAGCTTCATAGACTGGATAATAGAAAGGGAATACAAACCCGAGTATGGTGCAAGAAGCCTAAAGAGAGCCCTTCAGCATCATGTGGAGGACTTGCTGGCAGAAGAGCTTCTCAAGGGAAGCCTTGCGGATGTGGAAGTGGTAGAGATAAAGGTCAAGGATGATAAGCCTTACATAAAGCCTATGAAGAAAAAGGAAAAGCTGGAAGCCATCTTCAACCAGTGAGAAGCTGAGCTGGGTTTTCCAAGGCAAAGACCTTGGAGACCCCGCCCCTTCCGCTTACACCTATTACCTTGTCTGCAAAGCTGGCAAGCACCTCCCTTAGAGTCACCACGATAAACTGGGCGTTCTTTGACCTCTCCTTTATAAGCTCTCCCACCCTTCTGGCGTTGGCTTCATCAAGGTGTGCGTCCACCTCATCAAAGTAGTAAAAGGGCGAGGGTCTGTAATCCTGTATGGCGAAGATGAGCGAAAGCGCTGCAAGGGTCTTCTCGCCGCCGGATATGGCTTCCAAGTATTGCACCTCCTTGCCCCTTGGCTTTACTACCAGGCTCACGCCCCCAGAGAGCGGCTCCTCTTCCCTTTCCAGCACCATGTATGCCTTTCCCCCGGGAGAAAGCTCAGAGAAGATACGTCTGAGGTTTCTGTCCACTGTCTGAAAGGTCTCCATAAAGGTCTTTAGCTTTTTCGTCTCTATTTCCTGTATGAGCTCCTTTATGGACTCCTTTTCTTCCTTTAGCTTTTTGTATCTTTCCTGATAGTCTGTGTATCTCTCTTCGTATTCCTTGTATTCCTCCTCTGCCTTGAAGTTTACACTACCAAGCTCTGATAGGCTCTTTAACACCTTTGAAAGCTCCTCTTTCAGCCTGCCAGTGCTCTCCTTTACCTCACACACCTTTCCCTCATAGCCCAGCTCCCGTAGCCTGTCAAGGCTCTCTTGGTATCTCTCTTCCAGCTTTGCCTTCTCAAGCCCAAGCCTGTGTATTTCCTCCCTTAGGCTCTCCTCATGAAACTTGAGCCTTCCCAGCTCAGACTGAAGGTTTCTTTGCTCCTCCTCCAGCTGGTCCTTTTTCTTGTATAGCTCGTAAGCTTGCATGTTTACCTGTTTTAACTCTTCCTCCATTTGCTGCCTTTTCCTTTGGATCTCCTCAATCTCAAAACTTAGCCTTCTTATCTCTCCTTGAGCCTCTTCAATAAATGCCAACCTTCTGTGTATTTCCTTCTGCAGGCTCTCCCTCTCCATCTGCAGCTCCTTTAGTTTAAGCTGGTGCAGGTGTATGGACTCTCTTAGCCTTTCCGCCCTCTGCTTTTGTTTTTCATACTCCTGCCTTAGGTCCTCCACGCCAGACTCCCTGTAGTGAACCAAAACCGATTGCCTTTTTAGGCTGAGGTTTTCTAACTTTTCCTCAAGGTAGGATATCTCCTCCTTTAGCTCTTGTGCCCTTTTCTTTGCCTCTTCCCTTTCACCCTCAAGTATCTGTAGGTATTCCTCCGCCTTGCGTAGCTTTTCTTGAATGTCCTTTAGCCTTTGGTAGCCCTGCTTGTCGGACTCCTCGGCTTCTTCAATCCTCCTGCGGAGAATGGCAATGACGCTTTCCTTCTCAAGAAGCTCATCCCTGAGGGCTCTCAAGAGCTTTTCCTCCCTTTCCTCTTCCTCCTTTAGGCTTTTTTCAAGCTCCAAGAGCCTGTTTAACTCCTCCATATAAAAACCTCTTCCCAGCTCGCCCCTCTCTTCGCTGTGCCCTCCGCTTATGACACCGCTCTTTTCAAAAAGCTCTCCGTCAAGGGTCACCATCCTGTAAGAATTTCCAAGGCTTTTGGCAGTCTCAAAGGTGTCCACAAGGAGGGTGTCTCCAAAGATGAACCTTATTGCCCTTTCAAAGCGTCTGTCGTATTCAAGGAGGTTCACCACAAAGTCTATGACGCCCCTGTGCCTTGGCGGGTAGGGTGGAAGGCTTTGCTCCCTTATGCGGTTTAGAGGTATGAAGTTTAGCCTCCCCCATTTTAAATCCTTGAGCCTTTGTATGCACCTTTTTGCCACCTCCTCGTCTTGAACCACCACATAAGATAGCCTTCCACCCCCTGCGGTCTCAACCGCCCTGAGGTATTCAAGGTCTCTTATCCTTATAAGGCTTGAAGCCCTGCCGTAAACTCCTTCTATGCCCTCAAAGGGTAGGTCTTCTGGTGGCATGCTTGCCAGCCTGCCCCTCAGCATGGCAATCTCTTTAAGAAGATCCTCCCTTTCTTGTCTTATCTTTCTGAGCCGTTCCTCCTGCCTTTGGTATTGTTCCTTCTTAGCCCTTATGGATTTTTCCTCCTCTTTTAGCATCTTCTCGTAGTTCTCCCTCTTCAAAAGTACCTCGCCCATGCTTGTCTTTATCTTCTCCTCCTCTTCCCTTAGCCTTTGCATATCCTCCTTTACTCTTTCTTTCTTTAGCTCCAATTCCCTGATCTTTATCTCCAAAGACGCCAGCTCCCTCCTTGCCCCTTCCAGAGAGGCACTTAGCTCTTTTAGCCTCTGCTCTGTCTTTTCCATCTCCTCAAGGGAGACCCTTAGGCTCTCTTCCCTTTCCTTTATGCTCTTCCACAGAAGGCTTGCGGATTCTTCTATTCCCAAGAGCTCCATATCTTCCTTCTCAAGCCCTTTGAGGAGCTCCTCCTCTTCCTTTTGCAAGGACTCCTTCTGAGCCTCAAGGGAGCCTATGTGTTCTTGGGCGGAAAGGATGTCCTCTTCTAGCCTCTGAAGGATCCTTTTGTGCCTTTCTATCTCTTGGCTGAGTGTCTCTATGGATTGGGATAGCCTGCCAACCCTCTCTCTAAAAGGAAGAAGGCTCTCGTTTAGCCCCTTTAGATCCTCCTCCACAAGAGAGAGCTTTTCTTGGTATTGCCTTATGTTCTCTCTGAGCCTTTGAAGCTCCTCTTGTTTTGTAGCCAAGGCCTCGGATGTTTGCCGTATGGACCTTAAAAGCTCATAGGCGGTCTTGAGGTTCAGCCTTATCTCTAGGTCTCGCCTTTTGTCTTGCAGTTCCTTGTATAGGTTTAGCCTCCTTAGCTCCTCCCTTAGCCTTTCCATCTGCACTTCCATCTCGTCCATGAGAAGCCTTAGCTCTCTAATCTTTAGCTCCACCTCTCCAAGGTCTGCAAGAGCCTTTTGCTTTTTCTCCTCATACTCTTCAATACCCGCTATCTCCTCAAGGATCTTTCTCCTTTCCACCGGCGTCATCTTTAGAAACCTCACTATGTCCCCTTGGAGCACCACATTGTAGGCGTTTTCGTATATACCCGCCTTGGAGAGAAAGTCCATAAGGTCCCTCTCCCTTACCACCGCACCGTTTATGCGAAAGACGGTCCTACCGTCCTGATAGACCTTTCTGGATATGACTATGTCTTCCTCCTGCAAGGGGAAGAGCCCATGGTTTTTAAAGTGAACCTCCACATAGGCGTAGTCCGCCCTGTCGGAGTTCTTTGAGTATATAAGATAGGAGAGGTTTTTTGCCCTTAGGGTTTTTGCGGTGGCTATGCCAAGGGCGAAGGATATGGCGTCCCCTATGTTGGACTTTCCTGCACCGTTGGGTCCCACCACACCTATAAAGCCCTGCCCGAGAGGTATTTCCACCCTCTCCTTTCCGTAAGACTTGAACCCCTCTAAGGTTATTTTTTCTATCCAAGCTTTCACAGATTAATAGTATAATTTAAACGGTCATGGTAAAGAATACTATTAAAGCTCACACCTTACAGACAGGCAAGAATGTTTTCTGAAGTATTAATTGCACTATACGCTGGATCCCTCTTTGCCATAACCTTTCTCGTGGCACCCACGCTTCTCAGAGTAGACAAGAACAAGGACATAGCTGGAAGCCTGTATGGAAGGGTGCTCTGGAGGTTCTATAGGGTTGCTCTTTTTATGCTTTTGTTATATTTTATCTTAGGTGATGCAAAGTTCTACGCTATACTTCTTATGTTGGGTCTTGGGTTGAACGTGGGCATATCCTACTGGCTTAAAAACTACAAAAGGAGGCTGGGCAATATAGACCTTGTGGACTACAAGGACCCAAGGAGGGTTCTTTTTAGAAGGATGTCTATCCTGTCCACCTTCATACTTTTGATGAACTTCTTGCTTTCTCTGTATGTGCTTATAAAACACCTTAAAGGAGGTTCGCTTGCAGGAATATAGGGTAAACAGACAAATAAGGGCAAAGGAGGTAAGGCTTATAGACGAAAATGGAAAGCAAGTAGGCGTTGTTCCACTACAGGATGCCCTTAGGATAGCCAGCGAGAAGGGTCTTGACCTTGTGGAGGTGGCACCTCAGGCAAACCCTCCCGTGTGCAAAATACTGGACTATGGTAAGTTTCTATACGAGCTCAAAAAGAAGGAAAAGGAGGCAAAGAAAAAGCAAAGGGAACACGCAATAGAGATAAAGGACATGATGCTCTCGGTAAGGATTGATGAACATGACCTCAGGGTAAAACTTAAGCATATGAGGGAGTTCCTCATGGATGGAGACAAGGTGAGGGTAAGGATACGCTTTAGAGGGAGGGAACATCTCCATCCAGAGTTGGGTGAAAAGCTGGCAAATAGGATATTAGAGGACCTATCCGATGTGGGACAGCTGGAGTCGCCCATAAAGAAGGAGGGGAACTTTTTGATATTTTCCCTGCTTCCAAAGAAGAAGTAAGAACTATATTTTCTCGGATGAAAAGGGAGAAAAGTGTTTTTGTATGTCAGGAGTGTGGATACTCAAGCGTAAAGTGGCTTGGGAGGTGCCCTGGCTGTGGTGCATGGAATTCCATGGTGGAAGAAAAGCCAACAAGGGAGCTTCCAAAGGGTATAGGGAAAAGTCATCGGCCCAAGCCTATCAGACTTTGTGAAGAGGATGAGGTTGCCAGGCATAGCACGGGCTTTCCTACTCTTGACCAAGCTCTGGGCGGTGGGCTGGTAAAGGGACAGGTTCTGCTCCTTGCAGGAGAGCCTGGTATAGGCAAGTCCACCTTGCTTTTGCAGGTAGGACAGCGTTTTTCTGAACTATACGGACCCGTTCTCTACATCTCTGGTGAGGAATCTCCCTCACAAATCGCAGTAAGGGCAAGGAGGCTGGGCGTCAACTCAGAGACCTTGCTGGTGTTTCCTGAGACGAACCTTGAGCATATCCTCCAAGCCCTTGAGGAAGAAGAGCCTTCCCTTCTTGTGGTGGACTCGGTGCAGACCCTTCACAGCTCAAGCCTTGAGTCCTCGCCGGGGTCTGTGGCGCAGGTAAGAGAGTGTGCCTTTAGGCTTTCTGAAGCCTGCAAGACCCTAAACATACCCATGGTTCTCATCGGTCAGGTCAACAAGGAAGGTGTGCTGGCGGGTCCAAAGGTGCTGGAGCATATCGTGGACACAGTTCTCTACTTTGAAGGGGAAAGGTTCAACTTCTATAGGGTGGTCAAGGTGGTCAAAAACCGCTTTGGTGCGTCGGGAAATGTGGCGGTCTTTAAGATGTCTGGCTCTGGTCTTGAGGAGGTGCCAGAACCCTCTGCCTTTTTCCTTCAGGAGAGGGTGGGATCCTCTGGAAGCGTCATATTCCCCCACACAGAAGGGAGCAAACCTGTGCTTTTGGAGGTTCAGGCTCTTACCATACAAGCCCTCTACACCACCCCTCAGAGGAGGACACAGGGCTTTGACCCTAACAGGCTCTCTCTTATACTGGCAGTGCTTGAAAAAGAGGCAAAGGTCTTTACAAGGGACAGGGATGTGTTTGTGAACATCGTGGGAGGTGTGAGGGTGGAAGAGCCTGCGGTGGATTTGGCGGTAGCCCTTGCGGTGGTCAGCTCCACAAGGGAAAAGCCAGTGGGTGATGTGCTTGTCTTTGGAGAGCTGGGACTTTCCGGCGAGGTAAGGGCGGTGCATTTTGCACGGGAGAGGCTAATAGAGGGTCTTAGGCTTGGCTTTAGAAAAGCCCTTGTGCCAAAGGGTTCATATCTGGAGCTGGAGGGCATGGAGCTTGTGCCCATAAGGCATGTGAAAGAGGCGGTGGAGTATATAATTTAGAGTGTGAAGGTTCTCCTTGTGGAGGATGACAGGCTTTTGGGGGAGTCTCTAAAGGAGTATTTGGAGTCAGAGGGCTTTGTGGTGGACTGGCTCTACGACAGCAGGGAGTTTTTTGACCTTCTGCAGGTTTGTATATACGATGTGATAGTGCTTGACCTTATGATGCCCCATGTAAGCGGTGAGGAGCTCCTAAGAAGGCTAAGAGAGAGGGGCGACAAAACGCCCGTGCTTGTCCTTACCGCAAAGGGAAGGCTTGAGGACAAGGAAAGGTGTTTCTCTCTTGGTGCGGACGACTACCTTACAAAGCCCTTTGAACCTAAGGAGCTAATTTTAAGGCTCAAAGCCCTGCATCGCAGGATAATCAGAGATGAAAAACTTAAACTGGGCAGTGTGGAGGTGGACCTTCAGGCAGGTAGGGTATGGATTGAAGGAAAGGAGCTAAGGCTTGGCAGAAAAGAATGGCTACTTTTTAAATACCTTGTGGAGAACAGGGGAAGGTTTGTCTCCACAGAAGAGCTTCTTAACTATGTGTGGGGCGATGAGCCTGTGGGCGATGAAGTGGTAAGGGCTCATATAAAAAACCTTAGAAGGCTTTTGCCAGAAGGCTTTATAGTCTCCCAGAAAGGAAGGGGCTACAGGGTTGAGGCTTGAGAAGTTCTGGCTATACCTCTTTTTATCCATGCTACTTGTTGCGGGCTTGAGCCTTATAAACTTGGTGGTTTTTGCTGAGTTCAGAAGACTGGAAGAGGAAAGCCTATATCGCCTCGCATACCAACATTTCCTTAACTATCTTCAGAACCCTCAACACAGAGGCGACGAAGATTTTCTCATAAATCCACCAGCGGAGGGTGGATATAAAGTTTATGTGTTTGAAGACCAGGGCAATCCCCTAAGGACCATAAGGGTAGGAGTAAGGGAAGAGCTTCTCAAAGCAAAGAGCGACAGCCTTATAAAAAGGCTTCTAATAGCCGAGTTTTTCTTGGTGCTTGCTTTGGTATTTCTATACCAAAGCCTTATAGAAAGATACTTCACAAAGGTTAAGGAAAAGGAAGATTGGACAAGGACTCTGATGCTATCCCTTGCACACAGGCTTGGCAACTTCATGGCAACACAACGGGTTCTTTTGGCAATGCTAAAAAAGTCCTATCCAGAAGACCAAAATATAAAAAAGCTAGAAAAGAGCCTACATAAACTTGAAAGAGAGCTAAGCCTTTTTATAAACCCTGTAAGGGAGGACAAGGCACGCAAAGGGGAGTATTTGGACCTACAAGAGCAGGTAAAAGAGATACTTACCTACTTTGAAGAGGACCTGAAGGGCAAAAGGCTTATACTAAGACTCAGTAGCCTTTACGCTTATATGAACAAGGAAGACCTTCAAGATGTGCTTTATAACCTTGTAGGCAATGCCATTAGGCATTCAAGTAGGCTTGTGCATATAAAAATATGTAGCAAGCGAGCCTTGCTTGTGATAAGAAACGACAGGACATACAGTGGAAGGCACGGCATGGGAATGGGCGTTGAGCTGACACGCAAGGTGCTTGAAAGATACCGCTTTGGACTTAAGATTAGCCTCAAAAAAAATTACACCGCCTTTGTGCAATTCAAAAGGCTGGGCTGAATTCCACCCTCCTTTGCTCACCAGATGTCATATCCTTTAGGGTATAAAAGCCACCAGCACTTTCCTCCTCGCCGATTATCACCGCATAGCTTGCTCCCAACTTGTTAGCCAACTCAAGCTGTTTTTTAAGCCCACCCTTTTTGTAGGAAAGTTCAACCCTTTTGCCCTCAGCCCTGAGTGCCTTTGCCACCTGCAGGGCATACTCAAGGACATTACCAAAGGGTATGACTAGATAGAGGGGGTCCTCCACAGGAACCTGTCCTATGAGCATGGAAAGCCGTTCCAAACCTACCGCAAAGCCTATGGCGGGCGTGGGCGGACCACCAAACTCCTCCACAAGGTAGTCGTATCTGCCACCAGCCAGAACGGTAATATCAAGCTCCTCAGAGACCGCCTCAAAGACCGTCTTGGTGTAGTAGTCAAGACCTCTCACCAAGTTGGGGTTCTCCCTGTAAGGTATGGATAGTGCCCTTAGGTATTCCTTGAGCTTTGAATAGTGCTCTTGGCACTCCTCGCACAAAAAGTCCACCATCTTGGGAGCCTCTTTGACCGCCTCTTTGCAGGTGGGCACCTTGCAGTCAAGGACACGCAGAGGATTTCTGTCCTTTCTGTCCAAACAGACCTCACATAGATGACCCTGCACACCGTTGAGATACCCTCTAAGGGCATCTCTATAGGCAGGTCTACAAACTCTGCAACCTATGGAGTTTATCTCTATGACCACCTTAACACCCAGCTCAGAGAGTATTTCATACACAAGCCCTATAAGCTCCGCATCCACCAAGGGGTCAAGGCTTCCAAAGACCTCTGCACCAAGCTGGTGGAATTGTCTGTATCTGCCCGCCTGCGGACGCTCGTAGCGGAACATGGGACCCTCATAAAAGAGCTTTACATAGGGCTTTGTGACGTATAGCCTGTTCTGGACAAAGGCACGAACTGCACCCGCAGTGCCCTCAGGCCTGAGAGCCAGCCACCTTCCTTTTCTGTCCTGAAAGACAAACATCTCCTTTTGCACTATGTCCGTCGCCTCTCCTATGCTTCTTTGAAAAACCTCCGCATACTCCACCACAGGAAGCACAATCTCTTCAAAGTTATACAGCCTTAGCTTACGCCTTATGAAGTCAGAAACATATCTGAACTTTTTGAGCTCCTCTCCATAGAGGTCATGAAAGCCTCTTACATTCTGAAACTCAGGCATAAAGAATAATTATAGTCCTGTGGGCTTGACACTTCAGTAAAACAGCCTAGAATGATTAAGTAAGTATTTACTATGAAAGAACTGATGCTTTTCTTCCACATAGTCTTTGCCTCCCTTTGGGTGGGCGGGATGCTTTTTCTAGTCTTTGTGCTTGCACCCTTTGTGAGAAAACTTCCTATAAGGGACCAAGCCTTTCAGGAAGTGGGAAAACGTTTCAGCCTGTATGGAACCCTTGGTGCACTTTCCTTGCTTTTTATAACAGGGCTTTTGAACATACACTACATAACTGGTTTTTCAATCCTTTTTGACCCCTCAAAGCCTTACACGAGGGCGCTAATACAAAAGCTGTTGGCCTTTCTTTTAGTAGTGGTTGTTTCCCTTGCCCACGACCTCTACTTTGGTCCAAGGTCCCTAAACTCCGCTTTCCACAGAAGTATGGCAAGGCTTTTAGGATTTTTAAACCTACTTTTAAGTCTGTTTATAGTCTATCTTGCGGCAAAACTAAGATTTGGAGGCTAGAGATGGCAAAGCTAATAAGATCCGAAGCCAATTTTTCAGACTTTATGCCAGTAAAAAAAGCCCTTCATGTGGAAGAGGGTCTCAGGTGCATAGCCTTTTATCTGAGGGCTGGTCAAAAGATAAACCTTCATACCTCTCCACACAGGGTTATAACCTTGCTTCTTGAAGGTGAAGGAGATTTCTATGTAGGCTCGGAAGAGCGCAGGGAAAGGTTGAAGAGAGGCGAAGCTATCCTCTATGAACCCAATGAACCCCACGGCTTTCAAGCGATAGAAGACATGATAGTTTTAGTTCTTGTGGTGTGATATATTTATACCTGATGTATCGCATATTTGTATGGGGTGTAAACTTCAAAACCGCCCCTGTAGAGCAGAGGGAGCTTCTAGCCTGTAGCAGGGATGATGCCTACTATCTTCTCCCGCCACTAAAGACAATAGAAGGAATAAAGGAGCTTATGCTTCTTTCCACTTGCAACCGGGTGGAGGTGTATGCGGTTGCAGAGGACTACGAACCTATGAACAGGCTCGTTCTTGAACTTCTTCAACTAAAGGGTGTGGACCTAAGGCTTAGGAGGAACTCTTTCTTTTTGGAGGATGGTCTTGCGGTTGCTCATGTATTCAAGGTTGCCAGCGGCCTTGAGTCCATGGTGGTTGGAGAGACACAGATAGTGAGCCAGTTTAAGGAAGCCTACAGGATAGCCAAGGATCTAGAATGCACTGGTAAGGTGCTAAACCGACTATACGAAAAGGCTTTGAGAACCGCCAAGAGGGTGCGCACCGAGACGGGCATAAGCAGGAATGCGGTGTCGGTGAGCTATGTGGCGGTAGAGCTTGCCAAGCGGATATTTGGAAGCCTTGCCCGCACCAAGGTTCTCCTTGTGGGTGCTGGGGAGATGGCAGAGCTCTCTGCTAAGTATTTAAAAAAACTACAAGCACACCTCTTTATAACCAACAGAACCTACGAAAAGGCAGTGGAGCTGGCAAGGGAGCTTGAAGGGCATGTGCTAAGGTTTGAAGAACTCTCTGAACACCTTCATGACTTCGACATTGTAATAGTCTCCACCAGTAGCAAGAAGTTTGTCATAGACGCTCCTATGGTAAAAAGGGCAGTAAAGAGAAGGAACTATAAACCCATATTTTTCATTGACATATCCGTCCCAAGAAACGTGGACCCTGAGGTAAATCGTATAGATGAGGTATTTCTATACGATATAGACGACCTGCAGGAAGTGGCAGAGAAAAACCTTCAGGAAAGGCTAAAGGAGAAGGAAAAGGGAGAGATAATAGTCTGGGACGAAGTGAGCAAATTCATAAAGTGGCTAGAGTTTCTCAAAGTTGAGAAGGATATAGTAAGCATAAAAAGGGCATGGAAAGATGTGGAGGAAAGGGAGCCAAAGGTCAGAAGGCTTATTCACCTTGCAGTAGAGAACATAAGAAGAGACCCAACACTTG
The DNA here is from genome assembly GCA_037926845.1 of Candidatus Pampinifervens yunnanense. Lineage (GTDB taxonomy): Bacteria > Aquificota > Aquificia > Aquificales > Aquificaceae > Pampinifervens > Pampinifervens yunnanense. The sequence goes on from JAXSPD010000009.1 coordinate 38,252, forward strand.
CAGAGAAGTTGGTTAAAATATTCTTGCAGGAGGTGGAAGATGCAAACACAGAGCGAAGGCTATCCCATGTCCATAACAGAGCTGATGGAGCTTGAGAGCGAATACTCCATAAAAGCCTATGTGCTCATAAAGGCAGACCCAAGGGAGATACCCTCCATAATGCTGGCCCTGTCAACCTTTGAAGGAGTAAAAACCGCCGACGTTGTGACAGGTCCCTACGACATCATAGTCTTTGCGGAGGTGAAAAACCAGGACGAGCTGGGCAGGTTGGTCATAAGCAAAATACACTCCTTGGAGGGTGTAAAGGAAGCACTTACTTGCGTTGTGGTGAGGATATGAACCAATTCCCAGTAGTGTTGGAGGAAGCGGAGAGGATAGTGGTTATATATTCTCAAGAACCTGTTTCCTATAAGGAAGAAGACGATGGTGTGGAAATTTTCTACTCAAAAAAGGGGGATGTAGTAAAGATAATAATAAACAAGGATGAGAAACACCATATCATATACTTCTGACTACTTTGTAGTAGAGGGAGGAAGGCCCCTGAGGGGCAAGGTGCGCATATCTGGCGCAAAAAACGCCTCCCTGCCCATACTTATGGCGAGCATCCTCACAGAAGAGCCATGCACCGTGGAGAATGTTCCAGACCTACTGGATACGAGAACAAGCCTTGAGCTCCTCAACCATCTTGGAGCCCATGTGGAGTTTCAAGCTTCAAGGGTAGTTATTGACCCAAAACCCATAAGTAGCTTTGAAGCCCCCGACCAAGTGGTAAGACGAATGAGGGCTTCTGTGCTTGTGATGGGTCCTCTGCTTGCAAGGTTTGGAAGGGCCCTGGTGTCCATGCCCGGGGGCTGTTCCATAGGAGTGAGGTCCATAGACCAGCACCTAAAGGTTTTTGAAAGGGCAGGTGCACACATAGAGGTAAAACATGGCTACATAGACATGAAAATACAGAAGATAAAGCCCGTAGAATACACATTTGAAGTCATAACCGTAACTGGCACAGAGAACGCCCTCATGTTTCTGAGTGGTTGTGAAAGGAGGAGCATTCTAAGGAATATAGCTCTTGAGCCAGAGGTTATGGACCTTGTGGATGTCCTTACAAAGATGGGTGCGGAGATACACATAGAGGATAGAACAGCCATAGTAAGGGGCAGTCCCTATCTAAGAGGCTTCCGCCATAGGGTAATCCCAGACAGAATAGAGGCGGGAACTTTTATGGTGGCGGGTTTTTTAACGAAGGGAGATTTGGTGCTTGAGGATATAAGGGTAGAGCATTTGGGTAGCGTCATTGAAAAGCTCAAAGAGGCAGGTGCCAGTATTGAAATCCTAGGCCTAAACAGCCTTAGGGTCAGGGGAGGCAATGGCATAAATCCCCTTAGCATATCCACCGCAGAGTATCCGGGCTTTCCCACAGATATGCAGGCTCAGTTTATGGTGCTATGCTCTCTTGCGGATGGAGTTTCAGAGATAAGGGAGAATATTTTTGAAAACCGCTTTCAACATGTGGGAGAGCTTCAAAGGATGGGTGCGGACATACATGTAAGAGGCAGAACCGCTATTATCAGAGGCATTGAGAAACTCTACGGAGCAGAGGTCTATTCCACAGACCTGAGGGCTTCTGCCAGCCTTGTGCTTGCAGGGCTTGTGGCAGAGGGGACAACAGTGGTAAGGGACATATACCACCTTGACAGAGGCTACGAAGGAATTGAGAAGAAGTTAAAGGCATTGGGGGCAGTCATAGAAAGACAGCCCCCAAGAGAGTATTAAGCTATTTCAATCTTCTTCTCCTTTGCACCCTCAGCCTTGGGTATCCTTATCTCAAGGACACCATCCTTGAATTCAGCCTTTGCCTCTTCTACCTTTACATCCGCAGGCAGGGGCAAAACCCTTTCAAACCTTCCGTAGACCCTTTCAACCCTGTGGTAGGCTTCCGTTTTCTCTTCCTTTTCCTCCTTCTTCTCGCCTCTTATGTGCAGGGCGTTGTCCCTTATGGACACCTCCACATGTTCCTTCTTCACACCGGGGAGTTCTGCCTTTACCACCAGCTCTTTGTCTGTTTCATACACATCCACTACGGGCGCAAAAACCCTCTCGGCTTCTTCCCTTGGCACAAGCTCCTCAAGGAGCCTGTCAAATTCCCTTCTTATGCGCTCAATCTCTGCAAAGGGGTTCCATACCATAAGGCCTCTTCTCATGGCAACCACCTCCTTTAGGGTTTTTCTGTAAAATTATTTTAGTCCAGTTTTATAAAATGTCAAGTCTTTTGTTCCCTCCACCTTCTATACAGGCTATGTTCAATCCTAAGGCTGTCCAAAACCTTCCCCACTACAAAGTCCACAAGATCTTGGAGGCTCTGGGGTTTGTGATAAAAGCCTGGGCTTGCGGGCAAGACCACTGCACCTGCCTGAAGCGCCTGTAGCATGTTTTTGAGATGCACCATAGAGTAGGGAGCTTCTCGCACCAACAGGACCAGGGGGACCCTCTCCTTTAGGGCAACCTCGCACACCCTGTGTATAAGGTTTTGGTTGGTGCCGGAGGCCACATGGGCAAGGGTGCTCATGGAACAGGGTGCCACCACAACACCCCTGTAGTGGACCAGTCTTGAACCGCTGGCAACCGGGCTTGCAACATCCCTCTCGGGTATGAGCCTTACCTGTGAAAACTCCTCAAGTATTCTTCCCTTGGTTATATCCAGCTCCTGCTTTAGGACCACCCATCCCGAGGAGGACACTATAAGGTCTATCTCAAAGTCCATGGAGCTTAGCACCTGCAAAAGCCTATAGCCGTATATGGCACCACTGGCGCCTGTTATACAAAGGACGAGCTTATTCCCCATGGGAAAATTCTATAGCCTTTGCGTGTAAAATAATCCAGATGCAGAGCCTTCTTATAGCCAACAGGGGTGAGATAGCAGTCCGAGTAATAAGGACTTGTAGGGAGATGGGCATAAAGACCGTGGCGGTATACTCTGAGGCGGATTCAAACAGCATACATGTGAAGCTGGCAGACAAAAGCATATGCATAGGACCGCCAGAGCCTTCCAAAAGCTACCTTGATATACCCAGGATAATGTCTGCCCTTGAGGTATCAGATGCGGAGGCAGTTCATCCTGGTTATGGTTTTCTCTCTGAAAACCCTAAGTTTGCAGAGATAGTAAGAGCCAGCGGGAAGGTTTTTGTAGGACCCTCTGCAGAAACCCTTGAGCTCATTGGCGACAAGGTTAGAGCCAAGGAGGTGGCTAAAAGGGTTGGGCTACCCCTTGTGCCTGGAAGCGACGGTCCTGTGGACTTCCAAAGAGCCCTTGAGACCGCCAGTAGGGTGGGCTACCCAGTGGTCATAAAGGCTGCTGCAGGTGGAGGAGGCAGAGGCATAAGGGTGGTCAACAACGATAAAGAGATGAGGGAAAAACTGCCTCTTGCCATGCAGGAGGCAGAGGTAGCCTTTGGCGACGGAAGGGTATATATTGAGAAGTATCTCATAAACCCCAAGCACATAGAAATACAGGTGCTGGTGGACAAATATGGGAATGTGCTAACTCTGGGAGAAAGGGAATGCTCCATCCAAAGAAGGCATCAAAAGCTCATAGAGGAGGCACCAAGCTCTTCTCTTACGGAAGAAAAAAGAAGGGAGATGGAAAGCCTTGTGGCGGAGTTCTGCAGGGAGATAGGCTACGAGGGTGCGGGCACAGTGGAGTTTCTCATGGACCAAGAGGGGAACTTCTACTTTATGGAAATGAATGGACGCATACAGGTAGAGCACCCTGTCACAGAAATGGTCTATGGGATAGACATAGTAGAGTGGCAGATTAGAATAGCAATGGGAGAGAGGCTAAGCATGGAAAAACTCCCCAAAAAGGGCTACGCCATAGAGTGCAGAATAAACGCAGAAGACCCCAACACCTTCCTGCCCTCACCGGGCATTGTGGAGGAGCTTTTCATTCCCGGGGGCTACGGTGTGCGAGTAGACACACACCTCTACTGCGGATACGCCGTTCCACCCTATTACGACTCCCTTCTTGCCAAGCTCGTATGCTGGGGACAGACAAGGGAAGAAGCCATAAACAGGACCTTGAGGTCCCTTGAGGAGTTTAGAATATCTGGCAGTGGTCTAAAGACAAACATAGACTTTCATAAGAGGGTGCTCTCAAGCAGAGAATTCCAACAGGGAAAGCATCACATAAGGTTCGTAGAAGAGCTTATGATATGACAAGGGAAGGACTTAAAAAATTCCTAGGCCGGCTTTTCTACCAAAGAAGGGTGCCAGCATCTGTCCTCTTTTATGGCAAGGAGGGTGTGGGCAAAAGGGACATAGCCTTTGAGTTTGCCAGCTCTCTTCTGTGCCTTGAGGAGGCCTATCCACCCTGCGGGAGATGTGAGTCCTGTAG
>JAXSPD010000010.1:0-40973 GCA_037926845.1 Candidatus Pampinifervens yunnanense
CTTGGGGAGTTGCAACAGGTTTAGTGGGATATATAGGGCTTTGGAGGATAGTGTTGCATCTTTATCTGACCCTTGGGGAGTTGCAACTAGACCAAAGCCTTAGGAGTTGGCTAAGGGATGTTGCATCTTTATCTGACCCTTGGGGAGTCGGAAGACGTTGTCAGGTTTTCGGATTTTTGCGGTTGTTATGAATTAATAGAATGAGTTATGACACGAATATAAAGGTAAGTGTTGCGTTTGACACCTTAGAAAGGTCTAAGTTTGAGGGCTGTGATGCGTTAGTTTTCTTTGGAGATGATGCACCTGCGACTTCTATTCCAACGATTGTAGTAACCAAGGATTACAAAATAAAGTTGCACACCTTTCCAAAAATGCCTAAAAAGTTGAGCGAGGATTACCTACGAATCTGCGACTTGTGGCTGAGCGAGGTGTATAGTAAACCATATTCCTACATAGCTAAAAGGTTTGGGTATCTGAATGCCGAGGTTGACATATTCAGCCTGATTAGAAGAAGGAAAAGCTACTATAATACTGCGATTGCTCTTTCAATTCCTCTCTTCTTTCTCAAGGAGGGTGTTCCTCATTGTAAACCAACAATCCTGCTGGGTTTTGATAAATTTGAAAACAATTATCCTCTCAGCTTGTATAAATGGATTCTTTCACCTATTGCTTACTTTTTTACTGCGAGCGAATATTGGCTTGATAGGAATACGAACTACCAACTCAGGTCCCAAAAGGAGATAGTTAGGAGTTTTCTGTCTTTTTTATGCTGGGAAGAAACAGAGCTTTATGTGTCATACGTGGAGTTCTTCATTGATTTTATAAAGAAAAGGCTACTGGAGCGTGGGTATGAAGGATTGGGCTATCGTGTATGACATAAGCGACAACAGAAACAGGCAAAAGGTGGCACGTATTCTAAGGAGCGTAGGCTTTCACATCCAAAGGAGCACCTTTTACATAACTGACATGAGCAAGGAGGAGATAGAGTCGCTCACAGAAAGGCTAAAAGCCCATCTGAACCCAAAAACGGATAGGCTCTTTGTCTATCCGGTGGAGGAGCTGGAGCTGGCAGAGGGCTATATCATAAAGCCTTGGGAAGTTTTTATACTATGAGAATATTGCTTTTGGTCTCTGATGGCTACTCTGTGTACAGAAAGGGTGGCAGGCTAAAAATAAAGACAGAAAGGGGGGAGAATGGCTATCCTCTTTCGCATCTATCTGCCATAATGCTTGTGGGCTCAGGGAGCATTACCACAGAGGCAATAGGCATGCTCTCCAAGGCTGGTGTTAACCTGTGTCTTCTTTCAAAGAACTTTAGGCTCAAGGGGCTCTTTGTGCCAGAGGAGAACATAAGCTCTGTGGTGGAGCGTAGACTTTTACAGTATGAACTGTGGAAGGGCTCAAGGCTTGAGGTGGCAAAGAGGATAGTAAGGCTAAAGGCACAAGCTATAGCGGAGGAGTTTCAACTGGATTTGAGTGGACCCATGGGGCTCATAGAGCGGGCAAGGGACTTGCAGGAGCTTATGGGATACGAGGGCTTGGTTTCAAGGTTTATGTTTGAGAGCCTCTCAAGGCAACTGCCCATCTTTAAAGAAAGAGCCTACAGACCGCCCACAGACCCTGTGAACGCAGTGCTAAGTTTCGTATACACGCTTTGCTATCAGACCTCCTATGCCCTTATCCTCTCTTTGGGTTTTGAGCCATACCTCTCTTTTCTGCACACAAGAAGAGGCAAGCATGCCAGCTTTGCCTCTGACCTCATGGAAGGAGCAAGACCTATGCTTACCAAACTGGTGATGGAGCTTTTCCTTTCAGAGAAACTAAACAAAAGACACTTTGAGGACAAAAAGCTTAAACCAGAGGGACTAAGTATAGTGTTAGAGGCTTATACAGAACTGTTGGATATGTGCGTGGATAAACTGCAAGAGAGCCTTTATAAAATATTCACTGAAGAGGAGTGCCATGAGGCTTGTGGTTTATGACTATACGGAGGAGAGGATTAGGGGTAAGGTAAGGAAAAACCTCAAGAGGGAGGGACTTCATGCCCAGCTGAGCGTTTTTGAAACGCAGGAGAGCCTGCAAGACATAAGGTCAAAGATAAAAACAGAGGACAGCCCTAACTTCCGCCTTGTGGTTTTTAGACTAAGGAGAAACGCACAGCCCATAAAGATAGGCAGGCACTTTGACCGTAGCGACCAGTGGGTGCTGTGATGTAAAATAATCCCATGCACTTTCAAGATATTATCATGACCCTCCATCGCTTTTGGGCGGAGAGGGGCTGTGCGATTTGGCAACCCTATGATATAGAAACGGGTGCGGGGACTATGAACCCTGCCACTTTTCTCAAGGTGCTTGGCAGAAAGCCGTGGAACGTGGCGTATGTGGAGCCCTCAAGGAGACCAAAGGATGGACGCTATGGCGAAAACCCTAACAGACTTCAACACTACTTTCAGTTTCAAGTTATCCTAAAGCCTGCACCAGACAACCCTCAGGAGATATACTTGGATAGCCTAAAGGCACTTGGCATAAACCCAGAGGAGCATGATATTCGCTTTGTGGAGGATGACTGGGAGTCTCCTACTTTGGGTGCTTGGGGTCTTGGGTGGGAGGTGTGGTTGGACGGTATGGAAATAACTCAGTTTACCTACTTCCAGCAGGCGGGTGGGCTTGACCTTGAGGAGATATCGGTGGAGATAACCTACGGGCTTGAGAGGATTGCCATGTATCTTCAGGATGTGGACAGTGTGTTTGATATAAAGTGGAACGAGTGGCTCACCTACGGAGAAGTCTTTAAGCCTGCGGAATACCAGTGGAGCGTATACAACTTTGAAAAATCAGACCCAAAGGTGCTTTTTGAACTTTATGAAATATACGAAAAGGAGACCAAAAGACTTCTTGAGGAAGGGCTTGTGCTTCCTGCCTACGACCATCTTCTCAAATGTTCTCATACCTTTAACCTTCTTGACGCAAGGGGTGTTATCTCTGTTCAAGAAAGGGCAAGATATATAAGAAGGATGAACGCCTTAGCCCAAAGGGTGGCAAAGCTATACCTTGAAACCATGACATGAAAGTTATTCCTTACGGCGGTGCAAAGACGGTAACTGGTAGCTGTTTCTATGTGGAGGCAAGGGGTCTAAAACTTCTTATAGACTGTGGAATGTTTCAAGGTCTTGAGGAAAGGAAAAACCGCGAACCCTTTCCCTTTGACCCAAAGGAAATAGACTATCTTGTGCTTACACATGCTCATATAGACCATTGTGGAAGGATACCGCTCCTTGTGAGAGAAGGCTTTAAAGGTAAGATAATCTCCACAGAGCCTACCGCCAAGTTAGCCAGACTTATGCTCCTTGATGCCAGCAAGGTTATGTATGAAAACTACAAAACCGCCCTAAAAAAGCTCCAAAGGACTGGGAAAGTGCCAGAACCACCACTCTATGAAGAATACGATGTGTTGGAGGCTATGGAGCTTTTCAAAATAAGGCTTGCCTACGGGCAAGAGTATAGGCTATCTAAGGGTATAAGCCTAAAACTCAGAGATTCTGGACATATTCTTGGTTCTGCCTTTGTGGAGCTTGAAGTATACGAGGACAAAAGGCACAAGAGAATAATCTTTTCTGGAGACCTTGGAAACAAAAATAAACCCATAGTCCACGACCCAGATACACCTTCTCCTGCGGACTACGTCTTTATAGAAAGCACCTATGGAGACAGAAATCATAAAGGCTTTGAAGAATCAAAGGAAGAGCTACTTGATGCCATAAGGTACGCTATAGGAAAAGGTGGAAACGTAATAATTCCCTCTTACGCCCTTGAGAGAGCCCAAGAAATACTCTATGTGCTAAGGGAGTTTTACGAACAAGGCAGGCTTCCAAGGTGTGAAATCTTCCTTGACAGTCCATTAGCCATAAGCATAACAAAGCTCTTTACATCCCATCCAGAGTTTTACGACAGAGAAACCTACAGGGTCTTTTTGGAGAGAAATCCCTTTGAACTTCCCAACCTCCATTACACAAAGGAAGTGGAAGAATCAAAAGCCATAAACTCCATAAGCTCTGGTGCAATAATAATCGCAGGCTCTGGTATGCTTAACGGCGGAAGAGTGCTTCATCATCTTAAATACAACCTTTGGCGTGAAGAATGTGCCATCGTTTTTGTAGGCTATCAGCCTCGTGGAACCTTAGGAAGAAAGATAATAGAGGGTGCGGAAAGTGTAAGGATATTTGGAGAGGAGATAGCGGTTAGAGCAAAGGTTTTTACCATAAACGGCTTTTCTTCCCATGCGGACCAGCAGGGTCTCATTGAGTGGCTCTCTTACACCTCAAAGCCCAAGAGAGTGTTTTTAGTGCATGGGGAAGAGGAGAAAATGAAGGTCTTTAGCAAGGAAATAAAGGAAAGGTTAGGTTTTGAAGCTCACATACCAGATTTTGGAGAAAACCTTGAGCTTTAGTCAAGCACCCTAACCGCTATTATAGATTTATATAAGTTTCTCAACCTGTCTCTTTCAAGAAGGTTTTTATAGATGCTGTTTACATGCCATTGAGACCCATCCTCTCTTCTTAGTCTATGAACCGCATGGTAGATAACTGGCTGACCTTCCTCAAAACCTCCGTATATCATCACATGACCTCTCATAAAAAGAAGCGTCCTAAAGGGTGGCAGGGCTTTGAGAGTTTCCTTAAACTCTTCGTAGCTACCAAAACTTTCCGCTACGAGCCTGCCTATCTGTGCCTGCTGGGAGGAGTTTCTTGGAAGCTCAAGTCCATATATGGCATAAAGGCTTTGCACCAAGGAAGAGCAATCCCACCTTCCCTCCTTTCCACCCCAATCGTAAGGCGTGCCAAGAAGACTGTCTAAGATGGACTTAGTCCTTCTTTCGTTAAAGGCTATATAGCCTTCCTCAAGACCTTCTGTCCTTTTTATCCATACCCTCCTCCTGTCTGGAAGGACTACCTTGTAGAGGTCTCCCTTCTTCTCTTCGTAGTAGACCTTTGAACCAAGTCCAAAGACAGTGTTATCTACCTTTACACTTCCCTTGGTTACCACTAAAAAGGGTAAGCTCATAACTTTGAGAAACTCATTTCTTTCCACAAAAACCACATCCTCTCTCCTTACCCAGCCTCTCATATAGGGTGCATGCACATAAAGCCACTTACCATCCCTTGAGGTATGAAGGATAGCCAAGGGTGTAAAAGGTTCGAGGAGGGTATACTGGTTGTAGTCTATCTTTGGGTTGCCCTTGTGAATGGCGGCAGGGCTTGGATACATGCGCATGTTGGTCCTGCGGAGTGTCCAGCCAAAAAGCACCCGCACCTCCTCCGGCAAGGCCTCAAGGTTGGTGTTTTGCAAAAGTTTCTCAAGGTCTTTCTCTGTGAAGAGCCTATCCTCTATAAAAAGCCTTCCCTCCGGCAGGCTATCTTGGGTTATCCACTCCCTCACCTGAGAGCCTGCGACTTTTTGCGGGAAGTCCTCCACCCTTTTCATGTAGTCTATGAGCCTGTAGGATTGCTCGTTTATTTGGGAGACTTGCAGAGCATAGGAGAGGCTAAGAAAGATAAGAAGCAAAAGAAGGCTCATGCCTCCCTCTTATAGCCCCTCTTAAAGACCTCCTCCATCCAGCCAAAACAGATCTGGTAGTTCTCCTCAAGCTGATTTTTCAGTCTTTGGAGGAAGCTCGCAAGTTCTCTTCTATCCTCTCCGCTCATGTTAGGTAGTTCCTTTAAAAGCTCCTCCAGTTCCTCCCTCAGGGGTTCTGGGTTGAAGGGGTCAAGGGAGAGCCTTTCAAGCCTTTTGAGCTTTTCCTTAAAGTCCTTCACTCCCTTGTATTATAATACATGGCATGAAGAAAATTGCATTGGGACTGAGTTTAGTTTTGTCCTCTATTGCTTTTTCCCTTGCTCAGCAGGTAAACCCTTTCCTTGTGCCTGAGAGGGCAAACTCTCGCATAAACGCCAGCGTGGAGATAGCAAGACAGCTCAAAAACATGGGATACAACCGCATAGCGGTAGTCTATATGGAAACCTCTGACCTGTGCGCCCTTTTCGCCGCTTCCTTAGTGGCCTCTTTGAAAACCTTGGAAGTAGACGCTTACTATGTAAAGGGTGGGGAGGGCCTGGAGGAAAGGCTTAGAAACCTTCAACCTTCTCACATATACATGGCTTACTTCGGTGAAAGACCTCATGAAGAGGTGCAAAGCCAGTTTAATCAAGACCTAAAGAGAGTTCTTCAATACCAAAAAAGGCCAAGCCTTGTGCTTCAGCCTTCCCTTTTGGCTTTGGGTTTTGTAAGTGGCGTGCTGGCAGACGAAATGCTTGCTACATCTCTTGAAGACCTTCCCATGCTTAGCTTTGTCTTTGAGGCTGGAAGGGCAAAGCCGGCAAAAGTGGTGATAAAGGACTTTGAAGTAAAGGTCTCGGTGGAAGAGCCAAAACCACCACAACCACAACCACAAAAACCCACAAGGCAGAAGAAAAGGTGAAACTTCTAGCCTTCTTGCTACTGCTCTCTATTGCCTTTTCCCAAGAGAAGCTTTTTCATCTTATGGGCACTTACGCCCTTGTTGAGCTTCCAGAGGGCAAGGAATATGAGGCTTACAGATACATGAAAAGCCTTGAGGAGAAGCTCTCTGACTACATAGATACCTCTGAGGTCTCAAGGATAAACCAGAGGGCTGGGAAAGGATGTGTGGAGGTCTCAAAGGAAACTGTGGAGGTCATCGAGAGAGCCCTTGAGGTTTCAAAGCAAACCAATGGTGCCTTTGATATAACGGTGGGTAGCTATACTATAAACTACAAAAGAAGGGGGCTTCTGACAGAAGAGAGAGCTAGGGAGCTAATAGACTACAGGAAGGTTAGGGTTGAGGGTGGCAAGGTCTGTCTTCTGGAGGAGGGTATGGCTATAGACCTTGGGGGTATAGGCAAGGGCTATGCGGTGCAAAGGACCTATGAGGCTTTAAGGACAGAGTGGGGCTTTATCTCCATAGCCGGCGACCTCAAGGTCTGGGGTCATAGAAGACTTCTTGCGGTCTTTAATCCCATCAACAACCAAATACTGGCACAAGGCTACAACTCAAGGGACCTATGCCTTTCCACTGGTGGCAATTACCTAAGAAGGCATATCCTTGGAAGGGGAAACAGCCTCCTGCAGGCTACGGTAGTATACCACGACTGCACCATCACAGACGCATTGGAGACCGCCCTGCTTGCCATGGATGACCAAAGCAGAGAAAAATTTTTAGAGGAGAATCCACACATTGGCGTTCTACTGCTTTTCAAGGACGGTAGCCTATACATAAACAAAGCCTTTATGGAATACTTTGAGGCTCTTAGGATAAACCCAAAAGCTCCCTAAAGAGCTTCATATAAAGGTCTACCGTCTTCTGTATAGAGTAGGCTTGGGCGGTTTGCATAGCCTTTTCTGATATGGACTTGAGGCTCTCTTGGGACATGCTCAAAACCTGCCTCATCTTCTGCACAAGACCCTGCAGGTCTCCCACCTCCACTCCAAAGCCATTTTCACCATCCACAAGGTAGTCTTTTATCCCACCAGCCAACGTGGATATGACTACTTTTCCACACGCCATAGCCTGAAGCACCGCCCCCGCTATGCCTTCAAAGTAAGAGGAAAAGACAAAAAAGTCCGCCATGTTTAAAAGCTCTGGCACATCCTCTCTGAAACCAAACCCAATGAGCCTGCCCTCAAGACCATACCTTTTGGCATAATCTGGTGCATGTTTGTCTGTTTCAAGCCCCACAAGGACAAGAAGACAGTCCGCACAGTCAAGCCTTGAGAAGGCTTCTATCAAAAGGGGCTGACCCTTATGCTGTGGGTTCCAGTTAGCCACATTTATAAAGACCTTCCTTTCAAGGGGTATGCCAAGTTCTCTCCTCTTTTGAACTACCCTCTCCTTCTCCATGGGTTTGAAACGTTCAAGGTCAAGACCACTGGGTATATAGACTAGCCTTTCTGGATAAAACCCCTCCTTCTTTAGCCTTTCAAGGGTATCTTTGTCCACCACCACTATTCGGTCCGCCACCGAATACTTAAAAAGCCTTGAGAAAAGGTTTGAGCCCCTGCCCGTCCTCTTGTAGGCTATAACCCTTGGCTTTGGTCTTAAGAAGGTCAGAGAAACCCTTACAAAGTCAAGGGCATGAGGGGAGTTGGCAATGACTATGTGAAAGTTTTCCTCTTTCATAAGCTTCCAAAGCCGGTAGTAGTTGGCGGGGTTCATTCTTGAGAGTTTGTTGTGGTTTTCAAAAAAGTGGAGTTTGACTGGGTAATCTTTTAGTTTTTCCACCATAAGGTCATACTGGAAGGACAGTGCCATATGCACCTCAAAACCTCTAAGGGATAGCTCTCTTGTTATCAGATAGGTTTGCTCCTTTGTTCCTCCCCAGCCAACGCCGTCCACCACCTGAAGGAGTTTAAGCATTCTGACGTTTTTTAACTATTAGAGAAGCCATCACCGACACAAAGATGGCACTGCCAATAAGGAGCAATGATACTTCCACCGGTATCTTGTAAAACTCCGAAAGGAGCATCTTCACCCCTATAAAGCCCAATATAAAGGAAAGCCCATAGTGAAGGTAGTGAAAGAGCGGCAAAACGCCCGCCGCTGCGAAGTATAGGGACCTAAGACCCAATATGGCAAAGATGTTGGAGGTGTAAACCACGAAGGGGTCTTTTGAGACCGCAAGGATGGCAGGAACAGAGTCTATGGCAAACATGATGTCGGAGCTCTCCACGAACACCAAGGTAAGGAAAAGGGGCGTTGCATACAGCTTTCCGCCCTCTCTTATAAAAAACCTGCCGTTGCCGTTGTGGGGTCTAAGGGGGATTATACGGCTGGCAATTTTGTATACGATGGTTTGTTCTGGATGGAATTCCTTTTCTTCTGTGGTGAGGAGCTTTATGGCGGACACAATAAGAATTATGCCGAACACATACACCATCCAATGGAATTGTTTTATGAGCTCAAGCCCGGCAAAGATAAATATGGCTCTAAAGACTATGGCACCCAGTACGCCCCAGAAGAGCACCTTGTGCCTGAACTCCTCTGGTATCTTAAAGTAAGAGAATATGAGTATAAACACAAAGATGTTGTCAAGGCTCAGGGACTTCTCAAGAAGGTAGCCCGTAAGGTATTCCACCGCCCTGTCGTAGCCCCTGTCGTAGTAAACAAAGACCCCAAAACCAAGACCCAAGACTATCCAAAAGGCGGAGAGCATAAGAGCCTCTTTGAGAGATATCTTGTGAGGATGCCTATGAAAGACAAAGAGATCAAGAAAAAGGGCTATAAGCACGACCCCAGCAAAGATAAACCAGTCAGTATTCATAGGCTCTTATTATATCAGTGTGCTAAGCTCTTTTTTATGAAATCTATTACCTTCACCGGAAGGGGGTCCTGTTTATAGGCTTCTGCCAAATAGAGACTTACCCAATCCCCAAGGTATGTAAGATATAAGAGCCTCTCCGCCATGTTCTCACCCTTGCCAGAGAGAAGCTTTAGCACAACGCCCAGCTCCTCAAATATCTGACGGGTTATTTCTACCCTCTTTAGGTTTCTCTCGTGGTCTTCGGGGTCGTAGAGGAGGGTGAAGGCACAGAGGTTTCTTATCTGAGGGTTGTCAAGCCCTACCACCTCGTTGTGGTGCATCTCCGGGAGGAAGGCGTTGTAGCATAGGGTCTTGGCGTTTTCGTTAATCTGTGTCTTCCACCGGAAGGCTACCACCTGGGTGAGGGGTGTGCCGTAGACTACTGGAAGATAGGTAAACAAGGATTGTGCAAGGGACTGAGCTTCCTTCTTTATCTCTTCCCTATGGGTCATAAGGTGTTTTCTCAATCTCTCTACAAGCTCTCCCATACCAAAGAGGCTCATGAGGGCTGAGAGCATAAAGCCCAAGGCATAGCGTGGTGGATAGCCCTCTGGAAGAGGAAGATACACAAGACCCTCTTCCTTTGCTATTTCCTTGATCCTTCCCCCAGAGCTGACGCATACGGGTTTAAGACCCCTTTTGAGAGCGGACTGCAGGACGCTTATGGTCTCTTCTGTGTTTCCGCTGTAGCTGGTGCATACCAAAAGCCAACCCTCTTGCACAAAGGGTGGCAGTTCGTAGCCCTTCAGAGAAAGCACAGGGCTCTGGGTTTTTACAAAAAGGGACATAAAGTCCCCCACTATACCCGAGCCACCCATCCCACTAAAGACCACGCCCCTGTAGTTCTCAGGCTTTAGGCTTTCGCACTCTGCACTTTTGAACTGTTGGGGAAATTCCTCTAACATCCTTACAGCATCCATGGCTTCCCTCCTCTTTTAAAAATTTTAAATCAAAGGTCCAGTATTACCCGTTTCCCACCCTCTACCTTTATTTGGGGTGTGTGCCTCAATAGGTTTATGGAAAACTCAAGGTTGTCATAGAGGGTTATGGAGTAGTTGTCCCAAAATACACATGTCCCAGCAAGGCAGAAGTATCCACCGCTCGTGGGTGCTATCTGCTCTGCGATTAGAAGGGTATAGTGTCCCATGTTAGACTGGGCGGTGTCCTCTGCACGCACCACCACCTTTATATCCGGCATTAGAGGCTTCACAGAGGCACTGCAGGCAAGCATGATTTTGTTTACCACCACCTCGTTCCTTTCGTTCTTGTTATACCTTCTTATCTTTGAGCTAACCACAAAGTATTTGTCCCCTCCATGGTTGTTTACCTCGTCTATGACCTCATCTGGGTTTAGCTCCATGCCAAACCTTCTGGCAAGGGTGTTGCAAGTGTCCGCAATGTGGTCTTCGTTTTTATAGTAGCCAAGAAGGATAACCTTTTTGCCCTCTTCCCACACCCACCTTTCCACATCCTGAGCCTCCTTCTCGGTAAAAGGTATCTCCGGGTAGTTAAAGACTATGGTGTGATACTCTGAGAGCTTCTCCCAGCTGTCCACCTCATGGACTATCAAACCTCTTTTTTCTGCTTCCCTTTGCAGTATGGAAAAGTAGTAGTAGTCTGTTATGGTAAACTCTTGATGCGTAATGCTCCAGGCAACTCTCGTTTGCATGGCTTAATTATACCACAGGCTACCGCTCTTCCCTTGTGCCAACTTCAAAAATCTTATAGACTATGAGCCTTAGCTCTCTGATATCCTGCTTTATGTCCCTGATGTCTTCTTTGAGGACTGCCTCCACCTTTTTGAGGTCGCCCTCCAGCCTTTTTACACTGTCTCTTAGGTCATCAATGCGTTTGTTTATAAGGCTCACTACTATGCTCAGTATGACCGCGTTCCCCGCCAGAACTTACTGTCTGAAACCAGTCCATGTCTTATACTATAGGCTTTAAAAAGGCAGTGTGTATGCTTTTTCTTCCTCCTTTGAATTCCACCACCGCCTTTGAGTCCTCAAGAGCAACCACAACACCCTCTCCAAAAAGCTCGTGCAACACCCTTTCGCCCACTTTGAAGGCTTTCACGCTTTTGAGTTCTGGCATATAGCTGGTCTTTTTCTTTACAAAGGCGGACAGGTCCAAAAGTTCCTTTGGAATGTAAGAGAGAAACCTGCTGGGCTTTGAGGTTTTTGTGTAGCTCATAAAGAGTATATCCTTTGCCCTTGTTATGGCAACATAGAAGAGCCTTAGCTCCTCTTCCAACTCCTCTGTGCTTTCCTTTGACTTCTCATGTGGCAGTATGCCCTCCTCCAGCCTTGGTAAAAATACCACCTCAAACTCAAGCCCTTTGCTGGCGTGTATGGTCATTATCCTTACAGATCCCTCCCCCTCTTCCCTTTCCATGAGAAAGTCCACCTCCTCAAGCACATCTTTCAAGCTGTATCCCTCTACATGTTTCTGTCTTAGGTATCTTATAAGCTCCTTTACGTTTTCCTCCCGCTCCTGTGCATCTTTGTAGCTCTCGCTCAGATATTGCCAAAAGTCCACTTCCCTAAGGAATTCCTCCAGTGCCTGTGGGTAGTCTTGGAGGTTTTTCTGCAATTTTGAAAGCTTCTGGAGAAAGCCATAAAGCTCTATAGCCTTTGCCTGTGGTAGGCTCTTTAGGATTACCTGAGAACCCACAAGGCAGTTGCCCTTTCCTGCCTGAACTATAAGCTCCACAGTTTTCTCTCCTATGCCTCTGGTAGCCACCTGCAAAGCCCTTGAGAAGCTAAGGCTGTCCCTTGGGTTCAAGAGGACTCTGAAAAAGCTCAAGGCATCCTTTATCTCCGCCCTCTCAAAGAACCTCACCGCACCCACTACCTTGTAGGGTATTCTCATGTTGGCTAACGCCCTCTCAAGGCTTTCTGTAATGTATCCTACCCTTACCAATATGGCTATCTGTGAGGGCTTGTAGCTCTGGAGAAGTTCCTTTATCTTTGTGGCTATCCAAATGGCTTCTTCCTCTTCCTTTTCAAACCTTCTTACAAGAGGCTTTTGACCGCCCTCCTTTGTGGGTCGGAGGGTGGGTATGAGGTCTTTCCAAGGGGCGGAGGAGGCTAAAAGCACTGCGTTTGCTATGTGGATTATGTAGGATGCGGAGCGGTAGTTGTATTCAAGTTTTATCACATCGGGCTTGAAGTCCTCTTTAAAGCGGAGTATGTTGTCTGGGCGGGCATAACGCCATTGGTATATGCACTGGTTTGGGTCGCCCACCGCACACACATTCTCCCTTGCCAAAAGCCTTATTATCTCATATTGAACTGTATTGGTATCTTGAAACTCATCCACCAGAATAAAGTCAAAGGCTTCTGCCACGCTTGGTCGCCTCTTGAGTAGTTCCTTGGTATACCACATGAGACCGCTAAAGTCCATGAGGTTCATCTCCCTCAGAAGAGACAGATATTCCTGCAGGAGACCTTCAAGCCTTTGGTCATAGGCTTCTTTGAGGTCTTCCAAACGGTCTGCCATGTAAGCTTTAAAGCTTTCTGGCTTTATGCCTGCTTGTTGTGAGAGTTTTTTCACAAGCTGGTTTCTGTCCCCTTCTGAGAGTAGGCTAAAGCTGGGGCTTACGCCCACCTCCTTACCCTTTGACCTTAAGAGCCTAAGAGCCACAGAGTGAAAAGTGCCAGCCCAAGGGAGATCAACGCCCACAACCTTCTTGACCCTTTCCTTAATCTCTTTGCCTGCCTTGTTGGTAAAGGTAATGGCAAGTATCCTCTCTGGGCTTATGCCCTTTTCTGCTATTAGAAACTCCACCTTGTGAGCCAAGGTCTTTGTTTTGCCCGAGCCTGCACCAGCCACAATGAGGAGCGGTCTTCCAAAGTGCCGGACTGCCCTTTCCTGAGAGGGGTTTAAGCCATGCATGTAGCTACCATTATAAACCACCATAAGGTGAGCAAATCTACACTGACCTAGTGTATAATGAGCTCTAGGCATGCGCAGAAAAGGAACAAGGGAAAAAATCTTGGAAGCCTCCCTAAAACTCTTTTCAGAAAAGGGTATAAGGGAGACCACCATAAAGGACATAGCAAGGGAGGTGGGTATAACTGAGGGTGCCATATACAGGCACTTCAAAAGCAAGGATGAGATAGTTCTTGGTCTGTTTGGGCTTTATGCAGAGGAATTCTACAACAGACTGCTTTCTGCAGTAAGGTCTCCCCTTGGCTATAGAGAGAGGTTTTACCTTGCGGTGCATAACTTTTTAAGTTTCTGTTTTGAAAAGCCCTCTGCCTTTAAATACCTTGACCTCTTTCATTACCTTAGAGCTCAGGATGTGAAAAATTTTAGCCCCCTTCCTAAGGATGCAGTCCTTGAGCTCATAGAGGAAGGTATAGCGTCAGGTTTTGTAAAGATAGAAAAAGAATACGCCCTTGCGGTCTTTGTAGGAACCCTTGAAAGGGTTTTCTTGCTTGTGGAGGCTGGGCTTTTAGACAGAAAGGAGGGTCTTGAAGAGGAGATAGCAGGAATAATATGGAAGGCTGTAGGTTAAAATTCTAACAGGAGGAAAGCATGAAGTATTTTCTCCCTGAGGCTCAGATCCCAAAAAGGTGGTTTAACATAGTTCCCTACCTCCCCAAACCCCTTGACCCACCCCTTGACCCCCAAACTGGTCAACCTGTTAGCCCAGACAAGCTCCTCGCCATATTCCCAGAGCCTATAGTGGAGCAAGAGGTTTCAGACAAGGAATGGATAGATATTCCAGAAGAGGTGCTAAAAATATACAGCCTTTGGAGACCTACTCCCCTTCACAGGGCAAAAAACCTTGAAGAATACTTAGGCACACCTGCAAAGATCTTCTACAAAAATGAGAGCATCTCTCCGCCCGGAAGCCACAAGCCCAACACCGCAGTTGCTCAAGCCTATTATAACAAGATATCTGGTGTAAAACGGCTTACCACGGAGACAGGAGCTGGTCAGTGGGGAAGCTCTCTTTCCTTCGCTACCCAGTTCTTTGGGCTTGAATGCGAGGTTTTCATGGTAAGAGTGAGCTATAACCAGAAACCTTTTAGAAGGATACTTATGGAAACTTGGGGTGGCAAGGTGGTTCCCTCCCCAAGCCCCCTTACGCAGTCAGGAAGGAAGTTTTACGACGAAAACCCAGAACACCCGGGAAGCCTTGGCATCGCCATAAGCGAAGCCATAGAGAGAGCTGTCTCTACCCCAGACACCAAATATTCCCTCGGAAGCGTCCTAAACCATGTTTTACTTCACCAGACAGTTATTGGGCTTGAGGCAAAGCTACAGATGGAAATGGCAGGATACTACCCAGACTATGTGATAGGTTGTATAGGTGGTGGGAGTAGCTTTGCAGGCATAGCCTTCCCCTTTTTGAAGGATAAACTAACAGGAGAGAAACCAAACCTTGAAGTGATAGCGGTTGAGCCCAAAGCCTGCCCAACCCTCACAGAAGGAGAATATAGATACGATTATGGAGACACGGTTGGGCTTACGCCCCTTATAAAGATGTATACCCTTGGGCATGATTTTGTCCCTCCACCCATACATGCGGGTGGCTTGCGTTATCATGGTGATGCACCACTTGTCTGCCTCTTGTATCATGAAGGCTTTGTCTCCGCATCCGCCTACAAACAAAGAGAAGTCTTTGAATCCGCTGTTATCTTCGCAAGGACAGAGGGTATAGTGCCTGCTCCAGAATCGGCGCATGCTATAAAGAAAGCAATAGACATAGCCCTTGAGTGCAAGAAGACTGGAGAAGAAAAGGTTATCCTCTTTAACCTCTCAGGACACGGATACTTTGACCTCAACGCTTACCATATGTATCTAAAGGGAGAGCTTCCAGATACTTAAAAACCCCGCACCCGAGACGGCAGGTCTACCGTTGCTCCCTTTCGGGCCTGGCGGGGTTCAACCCTGTCCCGTTGCGGGGCTATTTATAATTATAAGCTATGTGGGTTGGTAATATGTCCTTCAGAAATATAGAAGTTGCTTGTGAGTTCTTAAAGGAAGCTACATCTACTCTAAACTTAGATCTCTCTAATGTTGACTTTATAGAACCTATTTTTGTGGCTATTCTTAAAGCTATGGATATGCGTAATGTTAAACTCAACCCTAACATAGAAAGCTACGTCAATCGCATACTTCAAGAAGATGAAATATCCTATACTACTGTTCCCATTAAGAAAATACAAACAGAAGCCCAGTCTGATAGTATAGTCAAAGAAATAATTCAAAGATTGGCAGGCTCGCAGGACTACGAAGAGGAACTTTTCTACATACTAAGTGAATTGGTAATAAACTCCTTAACTCATGGACAAAGTCCAGCCATTGCATATTGTCAAGTTTATCCTAACATTGATGAAATAGAAATAGGTGTTGTTGATAGAGGCTTAGGTTTTTTGAATACGATTTCAAGGGTAAGAAAGGTGGAAACCTACAAAGATGCTTTAAAAGAAGCGATAAAGAAAGGTGTTTCTGGATATACTAAAATGATATACTCGTCTGCTGTCAAACACGCAGGTATGGGTTTATATATAATCTCAGAAATATTAAAGGACTGTAAGGGCTTAATGTATATAATCTCAGGAAATGCCTTGTATGACGTAGTATTAGATAAAACATTAGAATGTGGTTTTAATTGGGATGGTAGTATAGTTTACATAAGATTAAGTAGGGACAACTTTAAAAGGAAAGTTTCGGACTATGGCATAGGACTTTACATAAACATAAAGCTATCAACAGAAGAATATGAGGATATTTTTTAGGCAATTTGAAATTGTCTGCTATAAGATACTACTGCGTTCAAAATATTTCTTATATTTTTATTAGCGTTTATAACAGAAATATTTGTCTTAACGAAGTCTACTCCAAAAGCCCTTACGAATATACCTATCAATTCATCTGCAAAACTTTGAGTTATTAAATCAATATTCTCAAAATCTAAAACAACCCTTCTACCCTTCTGAATATGCTGGTAAACTGTCTCTCTTATTATCTCCGCATAGTGCCTTGACCCTGCAAAATTATTCCGTACTATATCATGTATAATTATTCTCTCTCCCATAGCTTAATATTCAATTATATCAACCTCACACTTTATGTCAACCCAAGTATCCAACTTTGCATAACCCTTATAGCTCTCTCAGCCAAAAGCCTTTTTCTTTCCTGCTTATCCTTTATTTTTTTCTCCAGAGGTGGCAAAAGTCCAAGCACAGGGGACATGGGCTGAAGCGTCCCTTCCTTACTGGTTATATACCTCACAAGAGAACCCAGCATGGTCTCCTCTGGTGGGACAACCAAGGGTTTACCCTTCATAAGCCTTCCTGCGTTTATACCGGCTAACAGACCAGTGCCTGCGGATGCGGAGTATCCTTCTACGCCCGTTATCTGTCCAGCAAAAAAGATATTCTCATACTTCCTCATATTCAAAAAGGGCGTCAGCACCCTGTTGGACTGTATAAAGGTGTTTCTATGCATGGATCCAAGTTTTACAAAAACCGCATTCCTCAAGCACGGTATGAGGCGGAGAACCCTCTTTTGCTCTGAGTAAGTCATGCGTGTCTGAAAGCCCACAAGGGACAAAAGGGTTCCTTCTCTGTTTTCCTTCCTGAGCTGGACCACTGCGAAGGGCTCTTTGCCCGTTCTGGGGTCTACCAGTCCCACAGGCTTCATAGGTCCAAAGAGAAGAGTTTTATAGCCTCGCTCAGCCATCTCCTCCACGGGCATACAACCCTCAAAGTATACAAGGTTTTCAAAATCCTTTGGCTGAATCTTCTCCGCCTTCAAAAGCTCCTCGTAAAAAAGCCTGTATTCCTCCTCTGTAAGAGTGCAGTTAAAGTAATCATCTCCTCCCTTTCCGTAGCGCGACGCCCAAAAGCCCTTTGAAAAGTCTACACTGTCCGCCTCCACTATGGGGGATATGGCATCATAAAAGTAAAGGTAGTCAAAGCCCACAAGATCCCTTATGTCTTCTGCAAGAGCGGGCGATGTAAGGGGTCCTGTGGCCACTATCACAATGCGGTCTCTGGGAACACTCTTTACTTCTTCTCTTATAAGCCTTATGTTGGGGTGTTCTGAGATTTTTCTGGTGATGTATTCTGAAAAGAGCTCTCTGTCTACCGCAAGGGCTGTGCCTGCAGGCACATAGGCGTGCTTGCCTGCTTCTACCACCAGAGAATGGAGCAATTCCATCTCAGCCTTTAAAAGGCCGGCACCAGAGGTAAGCTCCACGCTACCGAGGGTATTGCTACAGACCAGCTCCGCCAACCGCTCTGTCCTGTGGGCTGGCGTGCGTTGATTGGGCCTCATTTCATAGAGTAATACCTTAATGCCCATGTTTGCCAGCCTATAGCCGGCTTCTGAGCCTGCCAGACCACCTCCTATTACAAGGACTTCTTCCATAGCCTTATAATTTTAGACATGTGTGGAATAGTTGGCTATACGGGTTCAAACCCAGCTCTCATTATACTTCTGCAAGGGCTTGAAAGGCTTGAATACAGAGGCTACGACTCTGCAGGTGTGGCTCTCATAGAAAACGGAAAGATATATGTGGAGAAGAAGGTGGGTAAGATAAGGGAGCTGGTGCGTAGCCTTTGGGGTAAGGAGCTAAGGGCAAGGGCGGGCATAGGCCACACCCGATGGGCAACCCATGGAGAGGTCTGCGAGCTAAACGCCCACCCTCATACGGACAGTGGTGGTGAGTTTGCTGTAGTCCACAACGGAATAATAGAGAACTACAGAGAGCTAAGAGAGGAACTTCAAAGGCTTGGAGTGGAATACAAATCTCAAACGGACACGGAAGCCATCGTGCATCTTATAAAGCTACACTACGAAGGAGACCTTCTCAAGGCGGTGCTAAGGGCTATAAAGAAGCTAAAGGGGGCTTACGCCTTTGCGGTTATTACCTCAAGGGAGCCCGACAGGATTGTGGCGGTCAGATACGGAAGCCCCCTTGTGGTGGGTGTGGGCAAGGGGGAGAACTTTATAGCCTCGGACATACCCGCCCTCCTGCCCTTTACAAGGGATGTGATACCTCTTAACGACGGCGAGGTGGTAGACCTCAGACCTGATGGCTTTTTCATATACGACTTTGAGGGTAGCCTGCTGACAAAGGAGATAATGCATGTGCCTTGGGATGTGTTATCTGCGGAGAAGGGAGGCTTTAAACACTTTATGCTAAAGGAGATATTTGAACAGCCCAGAACCCTTGGGGACACCATAAGGGGATACATATCAAGGAACTACGAAATGCCCATAAACCTAAGAGACTTTCGCCGGGTTTTGATGGTAGCCTGCGGAACTTCCTATCATGCAGGTCTTGTGGGTAAATATTGGATTGAAAAATACGCAAAGGTGCCAGTGGAGATTCTTTATGCCTCAGAGCTTAGATATTCAGACAGCCCGGTGGGAGAGGGGGACCTTCTCATAGCCATATCCCAATCTGGTGAGACTGCAGACACACGCTTCTCCTCCCTTGCCATGAAAGAAAGGGGTGCAACCCTGCTTTCTATTGTCAATGTGATAGGCAGTGCCTTAGACCGAGAGTCCGATTATAGCCTCTACACGCACGCAGGACCAGAGATCGGCGTTGCTGCTACAAAGACCTTCACCGCACAGCTGGCGGTTCTGTATGCCCTTGCAGTAAGCCACTCGGAAGATAAGGAAAAACTTATGGAAAAGCTCCTGAGAGTGCCACACCTCGTGGAAGAAGTTCTCTCAGAGGCGGAGAGGGTAAAAGAAGTAGCCCTCAAGTATGCGGATTTCAAAAACGCCATATACCTCGGCAGGTATCTTAGCTACCCCATAGCCCTTGAAGGTGCCCTCAAGCTAAAAGAAATATCTTACATACATGCAGAGGGCTACCCAGCCGGTGAGATGAAGCACGGGCCCATAGCCCTCATAGATGAGCGTATGCCCGTTGTAGCTATAGCACCAATGGACAGGGTTTACGAGAAAATCTTGTCTAACATAGAGGAAGTGCTCGCAAGGAAAGGAAAAGTAATAGGCGTTGGCTTTAGAAAAGACCAAAAGCTAAAAGAACTCTCTCAGGACCTCCTGGAAGTGCCACAGATAGAAGAAGACCTCACACCTTTCTTGACAGTTATTCCACTACAACTCTTTGCCTACTACATAGCGGACTATCTTGGTCTTGACGTAGATCAGCCCAGAAATCTTGCAAAAACGGTCACGGTGGAGTAAAGTAAGGATTATCCGGAGGTGAGTTAATGGTAGGCTTGCTAAACCTTTTGAGAGAGCTTGATATATACATATCCCAGCATGCCATATACATATCAAAGTTGGAAAGGGCAATAAGCAACAAAGAGCCCTTTGAACACAAAACATGCAAGGACTGTGCCTTTGGCAAGAAGTTTTATCAAGAGGTATATCCAAGCCTTGGGGAATATGAGGAAGAGATACGAAGCATAATCCTTGATATTGAAAAACTGCACTGCGAATTTCACAATATTGCCTCGGAGATAAACACCCAAAACCCTTCTGAGGAGGACCTTTCCAAGTTAAACAGCGTTAAAGAGCTTTCTACGGACCTTTTCCAGAGGCTTTTGAGCCTCAAAAGAGTTGTCCTAAAGGGTGAGGACTAAGTAAGCAAAAACTTAAGCAATGCCTTTTGGGTGTGTAGTCTGTTCTCCGCCTGCGTGAATATAAAGTCCGCATGGGCTTCAAAAACTTCCTCTGTTATCTCCTCTCCCTTCCTTGCCGGCAGGCAGTGCATAACCTTTACATCAGACCTTGCATGAGAAAGTAGCTCTATGTTTACCTGATAGGGCATAAGAGCCTGAAGTTTTTCTTCTTTTCTGTCTTGGTTCATACTGACCCACACATCTGTGTAGACCACGTGGGCGTCCTTTACCACCTCTATGGGGTTTGTAGTCAGGTATATGTTGCCGCCAGTGAACTTGCAAAGGTCTTCGCCGGCTTGATAGTATAAACTGCTTGGTTCATAACCCTCTGGAGTTGCCACAAAGAGCTTAAGACCAAAAAGACCCGCACCCACAAGCCATGTGTTGCACACATTGTTGCCATCACCCACATAGGCTATCTTTATGCTCTGCAGGTCCTCTCCAAAGGTTTCATAAAGGGTAAACACATCGCTCAGTATCTGGCATGGGTGTGCCATGTCTGTCAATGCGTTTATTACGGGTATGCTTGAGTGCTTGGCAAACTCCTCCAGCTTTTTATGGGAGTCTGTCCTTATTACTACGCCATCCAGATACCTTGAGAGGGTTCTTGCAGTGTCCCTTAGGTCTTCGCCCCTTGAGACCTGTAGACTGTTCTCTTGCAAAAATATGGCGTTGCCACCCAGTTGTGATATGGCCACCTCAAAGGAGACACGGGTTCTGGTGGAGGGTTTGGTAAAGTATAAGGCTATGTTTTTGCCTTCTAAATACCTTTCCTTGTCAAGCCCCCTCTTTATGCTTAGCGTATCTTGGAGTATCTTCCACCCTTCCTCTGGGCTTATGTCCCAAAGGTCCACAAAGGTCCTCTTCATCTTATCTATTTTAACATAGTGTAGTATCTCTTGTAGTTTCTGAAAACCATCTCCACATAAACACCATACCCTTTTGCCTTGCTCCCCTTGTTGTAGCAGTCCACCGCATGGCTTATGTCTTTGTATTGCTCCATGCACTTTTTCAGCACCATAGCTCCAAAGTGTATGTTGTAGCAGGGTTCAAAGATCCACTCCTTTGGTATTTTGTATCTTTCAAGCCAATGGGAGTTTATCTGCATAATGCCGTAGTCCCTTGTGCCATTTCTGTTCACATTCACAGCCCTTGGGTTAAAACCGCTCTCCACCTTTGCTATGGATATCAAAAGCACAGGGTCAACTCCATACCTCTTGCCCGCATCAAAAAAGCAGTGGTAGAAAGCCCAAGATTGTGAAGAAAAAAAGAGCAGGAAAGCCAGAAGTAGCATATAATAATCATACAATTTTGCGGAGGTAAAAAATGGAAAAAAACTGGAAGGTGGGAACTGTTTATCTAAATGACAAGACAAGGATAATCGTCATGGGCATAACAGGAAGGGAAGCCTCTCAGGTGGTTGCCGAGTCCGAAGCACTATATCCGGGGTTTGTGGTGGCGGGCGTCACGCCGGGAAAGGGTGGTTCTGAGGTGGCTGGGAAGCCTGTCTACAATACGGTCAAAGAAGCCCTGCAAAAACATCCAGAGATAAACACAGGCATAGTTTATGTGCCACCAGCCTCTGTAAAAGATGCGGTTATAGAGCTTGTAGATGCGGGCATAAAGGTCATATTCATAATCACTGAGCATGTGCCCATAAGGGACACAGTCTACTTTTACCACTATGCGAAGGAAAGAGGAGTGATAATAGTGGGTCCCACTTCTTTGGGTTGTATGATGCCTTGGATTCCCGCAAGGATTGGAGCCATAGGTGGTAAAAATCCCTCCATAGCCTACGAAAAGGGTGGGCTCGTGATACTTTCTAAGTCTGGAGGGCTTACCACCACCACTGCAGAGATGTTTAAACGCAGAGGGTGGGGCGTGTATATGGCTTTGGCATTAGGTGGAGATGTTATCTCCTGCACCACCTTTGCGGACGCCCTTGAAAACATAGCGGATGACCCTAATGTAAAGGGGGTGATAATTCAGGGTGAGGTGGGAGGTTCATACGAGGAGCAGGCAGCGGAGACTATTCTAAGGCTCTGGAAAGAAGGGAAATGGAACAAGCCTGTGGCAGCCTTTGTGGCAGGAAGGTTTCAGGAAAAACTTGAAGGTGTCTCCTTTGGGCATGCGGGTGCCATAGTGGAGCGGGGCAAGGGTAAAGCCACCGACAAGATAAGAGCCTTCAACGAAGTGGGTAAGATAACGGGACTTGTCAAGGTGGCAGAGTTCTATCACGACCTTGTGCATTGTATAGAGGAGCTTGGTGTTCCAAGGGACTTTGAGGACACCGCTCCAGAAGGAAGG
Source organism: Candidatus Pampinifervens yunnanense (assembly GCA_037926845.1). Taxonomy (GTDB): domain Bacteria; phylum Aquificota; class Aquificia; order Aquificales; family Aquificaceae; genus Pampinifervens; species Pampinifervens yunnanense. The sequence continues at coordinate 22,307 of JAXSPD010000010.1, forward strand.
GTCAAGCCCCTTTATTCCACCATTGACGAGGATACATGCCAGTTTAAAGCTTAGTTTATGAAATGGTTCTGTCCCTACTGTTGGCATGAGGTTAAAGAAGAAGATATGACCTGCCCCAGCTGTGGGGCGGACCTTGAATCTTTTCACCGTTTGGACTTTGACGACAAGCTAATCTTGGGGCTTAAAAATCCCATCGTTCAAACGAGAATGTTCGTCATAGACCTAATAGGCAAGAGAAAAGTCAAAAGGGCAGTGCCAGAACTCTGTAAGATTTTAGCGAATAGCTCTGATACTTATGAATTGATAACTACGGTGAATGCACTTTTTAACATAGCTACAGAAGAAGCTGTAAAATGTATAAAGGAGGTGGGTTTAAATAGGAAAAATAAACTACTTGAGCATCATATTAAATCCGTATTTGGAGAAACAACTTAGCCAGATCTCTCAAGTCGGCCCCTGGTGTAGACAAACTTAGCATCTATCCTTTTCTCAGCATCCTTCCTATACTTATTTACCGAGTATATGGTGCACTCTGCTTTTTCTCTATTAAGCCTAAGGACGCTATAACCCCAGCAGTCTATAGAATTTATATGCTTTATCCACGGGTTTTGGCTCATTTCCGCCTTCTGCACATCTTCCAGCGAAGCATAGCCAGGCCAGTTTCTTTTCCACCAGCCCCCTTCCATGGCGTTGATGGAGGATATGGCTGGCGTCATAAACTCTGCACCCAGCACCCTTTCTGGCTTGTCGTAGCTGTTGGGGATTTCTGCCACAAGGCTTGCGTGCCTGTCGCCAGTTATGGCTATAAGGTTGTCCATGTTTTTGCTGACAAGAAAGTCCAAAATTCTCTGCCTCTCCCCTGCGTATCCATCCCAAGCATCCAATGAGCCAAATTTACCATCAATTTTAGAACTTGAAAATTGCACCTCATTTGCCCAAACTTTCCATATATGACCACCCTCTTCTAGTTTTGAAAAGAACCATCTTCGCTGAGGTTCACCAAGCATGCTAGTTTTATATTGGTCAGCACATCCCTTTGCCCCATATCTGCCTTCGCAGGGTTGACGGTTTCGGTATGAGCGTTCGTCTGTAAGTATGATATGAACGAGCCTCCCAACGCTAAAATCCCTATATATGGTTATCCACTGTAAAGGGTTGCGCTTATTGAAATCAAAGACTACTCTTGCCGGTATATACTCCAACCATGCCTTTGCAGAGTCCTGTCTTAGCCTTAGCATTGCCTCCCTATCTGTTCTCATAGGATAGGCACAAAAGCACCCCCACACATCTCTACCATAGTCATAATAGTAATCATTTAGGTATTCATGGTCGTCCCAAGTGTTTATAAATGGATGTATAGCTCTTGCAAGTCTTAGGTTCTTGTCAGATAGATAAGTCCTATACAGGTAGCGATAATCTTCAAGATTCATACATACATTGCTCCCAGAGGGCAAGGAAAGGCTTCTATCTGGGACCCTTGGGCTTCCGTATATCTGTTCGTATATGAAATCTCCCAGATGAACCACAAAATAAACCTCTTCTTCAGAGATATATTTGTATGCCGTATAGTAGCCATCCGCATAGTTTTGACAAGTCACAAAGGCAAAGGAAAGCTCGTCTATACTTTCTGGAAGGGTCTTGAACCTGCCCACCATGGAAGGCACGTCCGCATACACAAAACGGTAATAGTAGGTCTTGCCAGGCTGTAGCCTCCCATCAAGGTCAATGCGCACCGTAAAGTCGTCCCTCTCGTTTATGGCATTGGAGGGAATCCTGCCGGTGAAAGCCCTTTTAAACTCTGGGTCTTCCGAGACCTGTAGCAGTAGGTCCTTGTTTAACCTTTTGTGCACCTTTGGGTTTACTCTGGTCCATAGCATTGCACCCGTTCCCGTGGGGTCTCCGCTGGCTATGCCTTGAGGGAAAACCTCCTCCGTGTCTTGGGCAAAGCTAAGGGTGTTTAGGTGCACAAGGAGTAGCCCCGCTAGGCTGCCCTCTATAAATTCTCTCCTTGTGAGCATGTCTATCCTCCAAGTTTGTATTCTACTTCTAGGTTAAACTCTACCGGTCTACCGTTGGGTGGTGGTGGGAAAGATCCTATAGACCTTATGGCTCTAAGGGTCTCATTGTCAAGCCGGCTGTAGCCACTACTTTTGATAAGCTCTATAGAGGTAATCTTACCCGTTTCAGAGACCTTTACCCTTACCAAAACCACCCCCTGCTCACCCCTCCTTTTTGAGTCCTCTGGATACCTTTTAGCTCTTTCTACTATGGACCTCACCCTTGCAAAATAGCCCACTAGTGGGTCTTCTTCTTGCCTGCTGGGCGGGTTTATCCTTGCTGGCGGAGCAGGTGTGCTCTCTTTTTGCTGTTTTTCTGCATTTTCTTTACTGACTGCAGAAGTTCTGGGCTCTGCCCTCTCCTCTTTCTGGGTAGTTGTTTCGCTCGCCTCTTGCCTCTGCACCATGGGCTCTGTCTGAGGTCTTTCCTGAAGAGCACTCGGGGGCACCTTTTCCACTATAGCCCTTTCCTCTGGCACAGGGGGCGATAGCTTACTTGGTTTCTGATGGGTTTCCACCACCCTTGGCTTTTCCAACCTGCGTTCAACCTTGGGTGCTTGTGGTTTTTCTAATCTTGGTGCCGGCTTGGGCGCTTCTTGAGGTGCTGCTTGTGGAAGCACTATCTCAATAACCTTACCCTCTCCTATTTTAGTTTTTGCACCAAGCTCTAAATGAGAAACTTTTGCAATCCACAGGGAAAACAAAAGAGTAAAAAAGGACAAAGATAGGGAACTAAACCAAGCAGTCAGTTCATCCCTTTGGCTCATTTCTTCTCCCCTGAAAGCCCTATTTTGCTTATACCCTCCTCCTTAGCTATATCTATAATGTCCACTATCCTCTGCACCTTTGCATCTCTATCTGCCACTATAAGCAGGGAGGCTTGTTGTTTATCCTTTAGCCCTTTTAAGTAGCTTCGTAGGGCTTCAAGCCCCTCCTGGCGGTTTTCCAAGAGCACGGTGCCATCGCTCTTGATGTATACTTTTATTGGCTCTTGTGTGTCCTTCCTCTCCACAGTAGTAGAAGTAGGCACCTTGAGGTCTTGCACCAAAAGGGGCACCACGTTGAGGGTGTAGACCATGAAAAATACCAGCAGAAAGAGCATTACATCAATCATAGGCACTATTTGTATTTCTTCCTTGCTATGTTCCTCTTCCATAAAGAGCAAGAACCTTTTATCCCTCATGTTCTGCCCCCATCTCCTGCAGTAGCTTAAGCTTTGCCTCTTCCTTTACAGAGCTAACCCTTGACTGAAAGAGCTTGTAGAAGAAGTAAAACCACAAGGACATGGCAATACCCGCCGCTGTTGCCCACAGGGCTGTGCCTATAGCAGCGCTTATCTCCCCAGCACCGCTTACACCAGATGTGGCCAGGCTTTTGAAGGCTATAATAAGGGCAAGCACCGTGCCAAGGAGACCCACAATGGGTGAGACAGTTGCAGCAAAGTCCAGATACCAAAGGCCTTTCCTAAGGCTCTCCGCATAGCCCAAAAGCTCTACCACCGGACTGTTTACCTTCCTTCTGAGCTGAAGAAGCTTGAGCACCACAATGTAGTTGCCGTAGGTAAACATTAGGAGCATAAGCCCAAAGACTGCCTTGTGGATAAGCTCCAACATGTTAGAACCTCCCGCTTATACCAACGGCTAATGTAAAGGGAGCACCCACATAGTAGGATGCATTTGTTTCTCCTGGGCTTATTCTTCCGATGTATTTTTTATCGGTAAGATTGATAATGTCAACATACATTCTTATATCCTTGATTATCTTCCTGTCTATAGATAAATTCACGAGGGTATAGGAAGGAACTTTTTGTTTATTATCCACGGTCCCATACCTTGAACCTATGTATTGGAAACTGGGTCTTATGTTGAAACCATAAAGCCTTATATGCATTCCAGCCTTTAACATGTTTTTGGGCGTATCTGGAACTTGGTTGTTTTTTATGCCGCAGGTTGGTGTGCCTGTAGACAGGGTGGTGCAGTTATCCTTAAACTCAGCCACATTGTAGGAGTAGGAGCCGTAAATACTAAGAAAGCTAAAGGGATTGGCACCCACTTCCAGCTCATAACCATAGGCTCTTACCTTTCCAGCATTCCGTAAATAGACTAGATTTGGGTCCGTTGGGTCTGCTATTCTAATAAGCCTGTTTTTGTAGTCTACATAGTATACGCTTGGCACCACATACACCTTGTCAAAATCAAACCGCACGCCAAGGTCGTAGCTGTCGGACTCTTCAGGCTTCAGCTGGTCCACCACAAACTGTGAACTCACATTGTTTGGGACGGCTCCTATGAAGTTGAATGGCACTCTAAAGTTCTTTGCGTAAGCAAAGTATGGATAAATGTTGTCTGTGGCTTTGAGCCCAAGTCCAAAGCTCGGGAGAACCTTTCTATAAGTCTTGTTATAGGATAGCCTTGGGTCCTTCGTAAGCTTTGGGTCATCAAAGATACCATCTTCTGGGTAATAGGGCAATCCAGCTGTGTTGTAGTTAGTAAATTCTCTTTTAACATTGGCAAACCTTATACCTGCATTAAAATCCAACCTCCCGAAGAGCTCAGAGACTTCGTAAAAGATATATGGAGTCCTGGTTATAGTGACTGTCTTTTGTATGTAGTTATACTGAAAGCGCGGTGTCCCACTGGTTGTGGTTATCAGGTCATAACTTCCATCTGGATTTACCTTCACTGGAAAAGAAGGTTGCCACTGCTTTAGTCTTGACCACTCATACCAGAAGCCTGCATATAGATCCCCTCCCATAAGTTTGAAGTTTAGCTCTGCAGTAAAGCCTGGTCGGTCGGTATAATTATAGGATTCCCTGTAGGCTATATAAGTATTGTTTCCGCTTGTGAATGTAGTGGCACTCGTTCCACTACCTCTACCTATCCACATGTAGGGTTTAAAGGTGAGCTTTACATCTTTGGTTATATCTAGCTCAAAGTTTGCCCTGAACTGTTGGTTTGTGTAAGGATTTTTATAGAACTTATAGTAGCTGACATTGTTATTCCTTATGCTGGCATTGTTATGAACAAGTCCATTACCACCTGGGAATATAAGATTTGGTGTGTAGTCAAACCTTCTAAATCTCTCAAGGTCAAGGGCTTGTTGATAGTTTAGAGGTCTATAAAAGTAGTTAAGCTGAACATTTAGGTCATAGTAGAACTCCCAGAAGAGCCTTCCGAGGTTTTGCTGTATACCCAAAGTGTAGTGGTCTCTGTAAGCTGGATACTTGCCTGGACCTTTCCATTTGTCCGCCTCAGTATGAGAATAAGATAGGAAAGCTTTTGATTCTAGGGGCAGCTTACCAGTATCTACTCTTAGGAATATTCTTCTAAAGTTGTCAGTGCCAAATTTGGGGAATATGGTTATGCCAAACTTGTTAGATGGTGGTTTTGTGGTTATTCTTATAGCTCCACCTATTTCTACATAAAAGGGGCTTCTTTTAGAAACCGCACCACGCTCAACGGTTATGCTCTCAAGGTTCTCCACATCCGCATATTCGTGTGGATAGAGGGCAAAGTTACCAGAGTCGTTGAGGGGCATGCCGTCAATGGTCACACCTATTTGCGTATTGTCAAAGCCCCTCAGCCTGATGGAACCTCCACCAAGACCGTAGGCATCGTCTGTTTGCACATTCAGAGAGGGTGTAAGTTCAATAGCTTTAAAGACATTTACACCTCCCAGACCAGCACCGCGTCTTAGCTCTTGCTCTTTTACAGTGGTTTCCGTCTTGGGCTTTGCACCCTTTTTCTCTACTGGTATAGTAGTCTTGTCCTCTTGCATCTCTGTTTCTTCCTGCACTTTTATCCTTATGGTGGGAGTGTCCTGCTGTGCATGTGCTATTAGCACTGCGGACATGCTGAGAATACTTGTCAGAAAAAGCGGTCTCATCTTGACATCCTCCTTAGAGCTTAAGAGTTGAGATAATGATATCAATCCTTTGTTAAGAAACAGTTAAGATTTGGTTAAGATTTGGTTAAGAAACTTCTTAAAAACCTAAAAGCCATACCGCTCAAAAATATGACCGTTATAAGCCCTATGAAAGCCAAAAGGAGTATATACTTCACAGCTCTATCTCTGCGTGCCTGCTGGCGTGGCATTGGATGTTTACCGCCACAGGCAGGGAGGCTATATGGCAGGGGTATAGCTCCACCTTTACATCCACTGCGGTCACCGTTCCACCAAAGCCCATAGGTCCCCAGCCTATCTTGTTGACCTCTTCTATGAGCTCCTCTTCAATCCTCCTTGCCACTGGGTCTTGGCTTCTCTTGCCTACGGGTCTTAGCAGTGCCTTCTTGGCAAGCAGGGCACAGTATTCAAAGGTGCCACCTATGCCCACACCTACGGTAAAGGGTGGGCAGGCGTTGGGACCGGCGAGCTTTACCGTCTCAAGGACAAACCTTTTTACACCCTCCCAACCATCCGCAGGTTTTAGCATGGCAAGGCGTGAGGTGTTCTCTGAGCCTGCACCCTTTGGTGCAAAGGTGAGCTTTAGACGGTCTCCAGGGACTACCTTGTAGTGGATAACCGCAGGGGTGTTGTCCCTTGTGTTTTTCCTCTCAAAGACAGGGTCGTAGACCATAGAAGCTCTGAGATATCCCTCCGTGTATGCCCTTCGCACGCCTTCGTTTATGGCATCCTCCAGAGAGCCCCCCACCACATGCACCTCTTGTCCCAGCTCCACAAAGACCACCGCCACGCCCGTGTCTTGGCAGTATGCCATCTGCTCCTCCCTTGCGGACTTTATGTTTAGCAGTATCTGACTGAGAACCTCTCTTCCAATCTCGGACTCCTCCCTTCTTATGGCACTTTGGTAGGCAAGCTCCACATCCTCTGGGAGCTCATAGTTCGCCTTTATAGCTATCTGTCTGACCGCTTCTACGATTTGCTCATAGTGCACTTCTCGCATTTAAAAGCTCCTCCACTATTGATAGGTTTTTCCTCACAGATTCTACAGACCTTTTCCACATTTGCCTTTCTTCCTCTATCATGGGTATTTTAATAATTTCCTCTGCTCCGTTGTTGCCCAGCTTTACTGGCACGCCCACGCACAAGCCCTCTGCCTCGTAATACTGCCCTACCTCGCCGTCAAGGTAGACAGAGCAGGGAAGAATCCTCTTGTTGTCGGTCACTATGGCTTCCACCATCTCCACTATGGAGGCTGCGGGTGCATGGTAGGCGGAGGTTCCCATAAGGTCTACTATCTCACCACCGCCAAACTGCGTTCTTTTTATAAGCTCCTGTATCTTTTCCTTGGGTAGCATATCCTTTAAAGGTATGCCTCCCACGTTGGAAATGGATATAAGAGGCACCATCTCATCACCGTGTCCACCTATCACATAGGCATGCACATCTTGAGGCGAAATCCTTATCTCTTTGGAGATAAAGGTCTTGAACCTTGCAGAGTCCAGCACTCCAGCCATGCCGATAACCCTGTTCTTTTCAAACTGGAGTATCCTGTAAACCGCATAGGTCATGAGGTCCACTGGGTTGGTCACCACTATCACTATGGCTTCGGGAGCGTATTCTCTTATCTTGCTTGCTATCACAGATAGTATGGATATGTTTTTCTCTAAGAGGTCTTCTCTGGACATGCCTGGTCTGCGTGGAAAGCCTGCGGTAATCACCACAAGGTCGCTACCCTCCAGGGCTTCGTAGCCCTCACCCTCTGGGCTGACAGAGTAGCCTTCCACCTTGCCGTCTATGTTGAGGGCAGAGAGCATCTGAAGTATGTCAAGGGCTTTCCCCTTTACCGGTTCAATTATCTTGTCCCCGTCCCTCTTTGGCAGGTCAAACATGCGCACATCCACAAGACCCCTCAGAGCCAAGAGGCTTGCGGTATGCTCCCCTACATTCCCCGCACCTATTACAGACACCACCTTGCGTAGCTTCATGGTAACCCTCCTTTACAGCATGTTATACTTCCTTAGGATTTCATACACCTTCTTGTCTTCCTCTGCAAGGCTTTTTAAGGCTTCAAGAAAGGCTTTGTCCTTATCTTCCAGCTTCCTTATTTTATCCTCAAAAGGCTTTAAGGTAGTCCTTCTGTCCCATATGGCAAAGCCTATAGTAGCCACCGTTATGGTAGTAAATATGCCAGTAATTATCCACAAAAAGTTAAAAAGCATGTCTATCTTGCGGTTTACCTCCTCAAAGCGAGCATCCATACGCTTGTTAGTTTCCTCAAAGCGAGTATCCACACTTTTACTTAGTGCCTTTAGCTCCGCTTCCATTCTAATAAGCCTGTCCCTGTCCTCCAAGGTAAAAGGCACTTCCTTTGCATGCACTACGCTAAGGCACAAAACCAGGGCTAAGAGCCACTTGCTCATACTTCCACCTTTTGTTTTTTCTTTATCCAATTAAGCAGTCCACCTGCCAATAGCACAGAAACTTGCTTGGGTGTAAGGTTGTATTTGCATACTATTTGCTCTCCTGTGGTTTTGTTTATAACCACCACCTCCTTTCCAGCCTGTAGTCTCTGAGTAAGCTCTGGCATTTCTATCTCATCACCCAGAGAAAACCTGCTGTAGTCCTCTTTGTTTACGAATTCCAAGGGCACTATGCCGAAGTTTACAAGGTTTGCATGGTGTATCCTTGCAAAAGACTTGGCTATAACCGCACGCACTCCAAGAAATCTGGGGGCAAGTGCTGCATGTTCTCTGGATGAGCCTTGACCGTAATTTTCACCACCTATTATTATGTTGGCTTTTCCTTTCTCATCCCTTATCTTCTTGGCTCTTGAGACGAACTCTGGGTCTACGTAGTGGTAGACATACTCGCTTATGGCGTAGATGTTGGACCTCAGGGGCAGTATCTTTGCTCCGGCGGGCATAATGTGGTCTGTGGTTATGTTGTCTCCCACGATGAGGCTAACCTCTCCCTCAATGCTTTCGGGCATTTCATCAAACTCGGGCAGGGGCTTTATGTTGGGACCTCTGTATACTTCCACCTCTCTCGCCTCTTCTTCAGGCAGTGGTGGTATAAAGGCTTCGTCTCCGTAGGGGAACTTCTCTGGCATCTCCACTTTGACCCACTGTATGCCCTCCCTCTCTGCCAGCTTTCTTGGGTCCACTATCTCACCGGCTATGGCACAGGCTACGCAAACCTCTGGAGAGGCAAGGTATACCTTTGCATCCGGAGTGCCAGACCTTCCTTCAAAGTTTCTGTTAAAGCTCCTAATAGAGACGCCACCGCTTGGTGGTGCATAGCCCATACCTATACAGGGTCCGCAGGCGCTTTCTAGGATTCTGGCGCCAGCCTTTAGAAAGTCAAGAAGAACACCGTTTTGGGTAATAAGCTCTAGAGCCTGCTTGGAACCCGGTGCCACCGCAAAGATAACGTCTGGATGCACCTTCCTACCTCTTAGCATAAGTCCTGCACGCGTAAGGTCCACAAAGGAGGAGTTGGTGCAAGAGCCTATGACCACCTGGTCCACCTTTGTGCCTTCCACCTCTCTTACGGGCACTACGTTGTCCGGTGAGTGTGGACAGGCTATTAGGGGCTCAAGGTCAGAAAGGTTTATCTCAATAAGCTCGTCGTATTCTGCATCTGGGTCTGGCAGGAGCTCCACCCAATCCTCCTCTCTTCCTTGGGCTTTGAGGTATGCCCTTGTTATCTCGTCAGAGGGAAAGATGGAAGTGGTTGCTCCGAGCTCTGCGCCCATGTTGGTAATGGTTGCCCTTTCTGGCACAGATAGCTCTTTTATGCCCTCTCCAAAGTATTCAAAAATCTTACCCACGCCACCCTTGACGGTGAGCCTTCTGAGTAGCTCAAGGATTATGTCCTTGGCGGTCACCCATGGTGGCAGTTTGCCGGTGAGCTTAACTCCCACTATCTTGGGCATCTTTAGATAAAAGGGCTCGCCTGCCATGGCGGCAGCCACATCAAGACCGCCGGCACCTATGGCAATCATGCCCACACCACCAGAGGTGGGCGTGTGAGAGTCAGAGCCAAGCAGGGTTTTCCCAGGCTTTGCAAACCTTTCCACATGCACCTGATGGCATATGCCGTTGCCAGGCTTGGAAAGCCATATGCCATACCTTTTGGCAACGCTCATGAGGTATTTATGGTCATCGGGGTTTTTGAAGTCTGTCTGTAGCATGTTATGGTCTATGTAGCTCACCGACAGCTCTGTCTTTACCCTGTCTACGCCCATGGCTTCAAACTGGAGATATGCCATGGTGCCCGTAGCATCCTGTGTGAGGGTCTGGTCTATCCTTATGGCTATCTCCTCGCCGGGGATGAGCCTTCCGCTCACAAGGTGGTTTTGAAGTATCTTGTAAGCCACTGTGCCCTTTGCCATGCGTGCCTCCTGCTTAAAAAGTGATGATTTATATTATAACCTTTTGATTACTGGTTTAAATACTTTGCAACTTCTTGCTTCAAGGCTGGGCTTATGCCAAGCCTTTTAAGGGTCTGCTCGTCCGCCTTCAAAAACTCGTAGAGGTTCTCAAAGTTTCTGTAGATGAGTTTCTTCTTCACCTCTCCTATGCCCTTTACCCTGTCCAAAGCATCCTTTAGACCCTCTTTTAGCCTTAGCTTTTTGTTGTAGGTAAGAGCAAAGCGGTGGGCTTCGTCCCTGATGAGCCCAAAGACCCTGTAGAGTATGGGGTGCTGGGTGAGTTTGAGCTCCCTTCCCTCCTCTGAGATTAGCACTTCCTCCTCCTTTGCCAAGGCGAAGACCTTTATAGGCAGTGAAAAGCGGTCCCTGACCCTTATGGCAACATTTAGCTGACCAAGCCCGCCATCTATGAGCCAAAGGTCTGGCATTTTCTCCTCGCCCTCCTTTAGCCTTTTTGCCCTTCTTGTGAGCACTTCCTCCATAGCCCTGTAGTCGTCAATGCCCTCAAAGCTCCTTATCCTGTATCTTCGGTATGCCTTCTTGTTCATAGTGCCCATCTCCCACACCACGCAAGAGCCCACCGTATACTCTCCATAGAAATGGGATATATCAAAGCCCTCTATCCTCTCTGGAAGTGCCATAGCCAAAACCCTGTGAAACTCCTCCCTTAGAACCGCTGGGTCAAGGTGGTGCCCGAGGTTCTCTCTTATAAGGTCCTCCAGCTCTAGGTTTATGTCCCTTCTTAGCTTAAAGTTTCCTCTCTGAGAGAGCCACCAGAGGGCTTCTTCTGATATCTCAAAGTTTAGCAAAAGGCTCTGGGGCAGGGGGCTTGTGTAGTAAAAGCCCAGCACAAACTCCTCAAGATCCTCTTCCCTTTCAAGCACAAAGACCTGCTTGTCCACAAGCCTTCCAGACCTTATGAGAAACACACCCAAGACCCTACCCATAGCGTAGAGGATGTCCGCATTACTGTATTCCAACCCAGAGACCCTCTGACCCTTTGAAAGGTTCTCCAGAGCCTGTATCTGGTCTCTTAGCATGGCACACCTTTCAAAGTTGAGCCTTTGCATTTCTTTGTCTACCCTCTGGTATAGCTCCTCCAACACTGGGCTCACCTCTCCAGAGAGCAGGGCAATAGCAGACCTCACCGAAAGCCCATAAGCCTCCTTGTCTATAAGACCACAGCAGGGTGCGGAGCAAAGCCCAAGGTGGTAGTCCATGCAGGGCTCTTTCCTCTCTGGCATGGGGTCGCAGGTGCGTAGCTTGAAAACCCTATGCACAAGCCTTTTGACCCTCCTCGCCTTTGAGGTGCTGAAAAAGGGACCAAAGATCTGTCCTTCGTGCTGTGTTCCACGCACCACCCTTATGGTAGGGTAAGACTCGTCTGTCAAAAGGAGCAAGGGATAGCCCCCTCCATACTTGTGTAGCACGTTGTAGCGAGGTTTGTGTAGCTGGATGAGGTCCACTTCAAGGGTTAGAGCTTCAAAGGTGTTGCGTGTGATGACCCACTCCACAGAGGTGGCGTTTTCTATTATAGCTTTCTCCTTGCTGTCCTTTTCTGCCAGCTTGTAATGCTGGAGCAATCTGTCCCTTAGGCTCTTTGCCTTGCCTATGTATATGGGCTTTTTGTCCCTTTTGAAAAGGTAAACGCCGGGCTTGTCTGGAGCCTTCTGCAGTTCCTCAAGGGTTAGCATATTTATAAAGATATATTTCTAACTTCAGACATGTGTCTCTTCTGAGATTCTTTTTACAGCTATATTGAAATAGTGCTCGTTTATCTCTATTCCTATGAACCTTCGTCCCAGCTCTTTGCATGCTATTGCGGTGCTACCACTACCCATGAAAGGGTCAAGCACCAAGGCTTTTTCCTTAGTGGTAAGCTCAATTAAGAATTTTAAAAGCTTTATAGGTTTAACACTTGGATGGTCGTTGAATAAACCCTTTTCTTGTTTAGTAGGCTTTTCAACTAAAAAGTATTTGTCCATTATATCGTCGATTCTCTCGGTTGTTATAATATTCGACGGGAACATGCCCTTTCCCTGTCGCACTTTAACATTGAAGAGACCTACACCATACTTTGCAAAGTTTTCTAAGAGTGTGCCTTCCGTGGGTTTTTGGGCTATAACTATCGGTTCATAGTTGCTCTTTACCTTAGGAACTTTATAAATCTTTAACTCTTCTTTTAATTTTTCTTTTACATGTGGTTCAAAGGAATATTTATCGAGAAAATGCTCAAGGCTAAACGCCTTTGGCTGGTTTTGTGTATATATCCACATGAATGTATCTCTAATCCAAAAACCTGTATCTTCTAAAGCACATACGAGCCTATGGAATAATCTAGGATGAGAAAAGGAAAGAAACCATCCCCCGGGTTTTAACACCTTAAAAACCTTCTCTGCCACAGGATAAAACCATTTTCCAAACTCAATGGCTTGCTCTGGCGAAAACTTCATACCACGAGGTAGATACTTGACGATACCTACATTGCTTTTTCCTTTCAATACTTCCTCATGAGACCAATCTTTATCCAGCTTATCTAGAAAATATGGCGGGTCTGTGAGAACAAGGTCTACAGTATTTTCAGTTATATTGTCTAATAGAATGAGGGCATCTCCATGTAAAAGTTCAATATCTTTCATTTTCCTGTCCCCTCATATTTCTCCTTCAGGATTTCATATACTTGTTTTTGAACCTCTTCATTAGCTCTAAGAATCACCTCTGGATTTGCTATAGATATAACTCTTCCAAGTCTATCAAACACAAACCAATCCCTATAAGCACGATTACACTCTTCGCATTGGGGTATATATCCTTTAGACTCGTCTCTTGGGTCCATATGAGCTCTCTGCAACCTTGTTATCCTGCTTGGATTTTTCAGGTTAGGTTTACCTTCCTCAGAACCACAAGTGGCACATCTATACTGATACGTCTTTTTTAATATTTCAAAATCTTCATGTGCAAGACCTTTTTTTCTATGAGGTGTCCAACCGGGATAAGGTTCTTGTAAAGAAACGAGAAGATAACTATCCTTGGGAAGTCGTATTTTTGTATGTGTATGATTTTTCCTAGTTGAAGATATTATATACCAACCCTTCTGTCTTGCTAAATGTCTAGCCTGTTGCACATCTGTCGTGTCTGGATAAATACTTCTAATAAATTCTGTAAGCTTATTATACCTACCACTCTTATCTCTTAACGAGGGCAATTTTACTCCCCTATTTTTTAGATATTTTTTCCACATATCTTCTATAAGTTCGTAGATTTTATAAATGTCCTCTATGTTTAACATCATGGTATTATATATTATGCAATGTCTCAATTAACTTTTCCACCGCCCTTTCCTTCTGTTTTGCCTCCAAGATTAGGTCTATCTGGTTTCCACTAAAGATGCGTAGGAAGCCCAGAAAGTCCTCCAACTTAACCCAGTCTCCATGCTCGCCAAAGCGGTGTTTACCCTCAGGCTCAGAGGACAGGTGAAACTCTGGCACACGCCCTGCCCATGTCTGTAGCACCTCCCTTGGCTCAAAATCCGACGGGTTTAGACGGTTATGGTAATAGTCAAAGACTATAGGAAGGTTTAGCTCCGCATCTAAAAGGTCTCTAACCGTGTAGTGTCTTTCGTCGTTCTCAATGGCAAGCCTTTGGTATAGCCAAGGGTTCTCCGCCAAGACCCCCTTGAGCCTCTTGAGGCTCTCCCTCTTACTTTCATAAACACCCCCTCCATGAACCACCACCACTCCCTCGTCTCCAACGCCGAGCCTGTCAAGCACCCAAAAGTGATACTCCAGCTCCCTCAGGGAAGCATCCCTCACCTCCCTCTTGGGAGAGTTAAGCACCACAAACTGACCAGGATGCATGGTTATCCTTATGGGGTATTGCCTGAGGGTCTTTGAAAACTCCTCAAGCAGGTCGCCTATGGGCTTTAGCCATTCTTTCTTAAAGGAGGGATGTGAGGCAAAGGGCACTATGTCCGAGCCAAGCCTGAAAATGCTACAGCCAAGCTTCAGGGAAAGCTCAAGGAGGCTTTTAAAATCCTCAAGGTTTTTCTTCACTGTGTCCATGAGCTTCTCGTAAGTGAGGTTGCTGAGCCTAAACTTTCTGTTGGTGGTTATCTTTCCGTCTGCGGTGGAGCAGAAAAAGCCAAGACCTATGCCCTTGTGTTCAAACATGGGGAGATTATACTTTTCTCTTATGTTCGTTGACAGGGTAAAAATTCATGTTAAGGCGGGAGATGGTGGCGATGGTGCGGTGGCTTTTCTGAGGGAGAAATACAGACCCTTTGGCGGTCCGGCGGGTGGCGACGGGGGAAAGGGCGGGGATGTGGTGCTGGTTGCCACCTCAAGAAAGCATACCCTTTATGACTTTAAGTTTCAAGCCCACTTCAAAGCCCAGAGGGGAGAGCATGGCAAGGGTAAAAACCAAAAGGGCAAGGACGGAGAAGACCTGCTTATAGAGGTGCCGGTTGGCACGGTGGTCATAGAGGCGGAAACCGGTCGGGTGCTCTGCGACCTTGTGAAAGAGGGTCAAAGGTGTGTGGTGGCAAGGGGTGGAAGGGGTGGAAGGGGCAACGCCCACTTTGCCACGCCCACAAACCAAACGCCAAGGTATGCGGAGAAGGGGGACAAGGGCGAGGAAAGATGGCTCATACTGGAGCTAAAGCTCATTGCAGACGTGGGTCTTGTAGGAATGCCCAATGCGGGCAAATCTACACTTATCTCAAGACTCACAAGGGCAAGACCCAAGATAGCCAGCTATCCCTTTACCACTCTCTCGCCCGTGTTGGGTGTTATGGAGCTGGATGAGGAGAGGCATGTGGTCCTTGCGGACATCCCCGGTCTTATAGAGGGTGCAAGCCAAGGCAGGGGCTTGGGGCATGAGTTTCTAAGGCATATAGAGAGAACAAGGCTTTTGCTTCACCTTGTGGATGTCTCAGAGGGGAAGTCCGAGGACCCCATAAGAGCCTTTGAGACCGTATGCAAAGAGATGGAAAGCTATAGCCCAGAGCTTGTGAAAAAGCCTCAAATTGTGGTGGGAACCAAGATTGATGCCCTTTCTGACAGGTCTTGCCTTGAGACCCTAAAGGAAGAGTTTGAAAAGAGAGGCTATACCTTTATAGCCATATCTGCCATAACTGGTGAAAACCTTGATGAGCTAAAATACCTCATAGGTAAAAAGCTGGAGGAGATGAAGGATGAAGGTTATCGGGAAATACAGCCTGTCTCTGAGCCCACAGCAACCTCAAGAGGTGGAGACAGTTGAAATAGAAGAGTCCCAGCAGTTCGTGGACTTTGCGGAAGAGCCAAGGGTGTATGAAGGTCAAAGACCAGAGCTCTTTAGCCTTGTGTTCATAGACGGCGTTAGACGCACCGAGTGCCTTGCCTACATAAGGGACGAGGAGACGGGAGAGAGCTTTGAAGGAGCTTTTCTCTCTTTGGGCGCTGGTGCTCTGCGGGTAGAATACGGAAGGCTAAACCTTGTGAGAGAGGCTCTTGTTGAGAGCAGGGTGGAGAGGCTTTTGGTGCACAAAAGGGGTGCCTTGCTTGAGGAGGTTTTGGGCTTTAGACCCTATCCTGTGGAGGGTGAGCTTTCTGTGGAGGTAAACAAATACATGAGGGAGGAGCTTGAGGCAGTGCTGGCTCTTCATGTTCAGAAAAAATCCCAGGACAGCCTCGTGGTATGCGATGGAACGCTCAGCTACAAGCTCAGAAACATACCCGCCCTTGGCTTTGTAAAGAGCATAAAAAAGCTCTACATGGAAAGCTCTGCCCTCTCTCTTTTGTATGCCCTCCGCCCAGGTCAGAGAAGCCCCATCATAAAGCTCCACTACCAGCAAAGACAGGAACAGGAAGAAAAGGTAGACAAATACACATGGTATGTAAAGCTCACAGACCATGAGGGTATTCATGGTCTTGCCAGGGTTGAGGTTTTCAAAAGGGATTTTGAGGAGGTTAAAAGACTTGCGGACCTATCGGCTGGAGTGCTTCCTATTTTTGCCAGCCAATCCTTCCAAGACAGGAGGTCTCCTCAAAACCTTCTTCCCATAGGCAGGCTTGAGAAGTTTCTTAGGGCTCACCTTGGACCCTACCGTATAATAAGGAGGCAGATAGAGAGCTTTTTCTATGCTTGAGGTTTTCCTCACCGTAAGCCTTGCATACCTTCTCAAAAGGCTTGGCATCTTTTCAGAGGACCATTCAAGGGTTTTGGTAAACTACGTGCTATACTTTGCCCTTCCACTGCTGAGCTTTAAAACTGCCCATCACCTTGGGCTTTCCAAGGAAGTTCTCCTTGTGGGCTCAGGTGCGTGGTTTGTGATAGCTCTGTGTTTGCTGGCTTCTTACCTTATCGGTAGGCTTATAAAGTTGGATGCGTCCAACCTCAGAACCCTTATGATGGTATCCGCCTTTGGCAACACCGCATTCTTGGGCTATCCCTACAGCTTTTCATACCTTGGAGATGAGGGGCTCAGGTATGCGGTCATCTACGACAGCGTGGGCTCCTTCTTGGCGGTTTCTTCTGTGGGCTTTCTCATAGTGAGCGGTAGAGTAGATATCAAGTCTATAGTCCTTTTCCCTCCCTTTCTTGGTTTGATGTCTGGCTTTATGCTAAGAGGCTACGAACTTCCTCAGGTCCTTTGGAAGTTTGTGGACTTTTCTGTGGCTTCCCTTCTGCCAGTGGTCTTGTTCTCCTTGGGTCTCTCCCTTGAGTTTTCCCGTATGGGAAAGGACATAAGGCTTCTGGCAGCCGCCGTAGGCATAAAGATGTTCCTGTCTCCTCTCTTTGCCCTCCTTGTCTTGAGAGCTTTCCCCTTGAGCGAGACCGCCTACAAGGTGTCCGTCCTTGAGTCCGCCATGCCCACCATGATAACCGCCAGCGTGCTGGTCCTAAGGTATGGGCTCAACCACAACCTTGCCTTCGCCAGCGCCGGCCTTGGCATAGTTCTAAGTTTCCTAAGCGTCCCCCTCTGGGTCTTTATTCTCTCCTTCGTATAGCCATACCACCTCTTTCTGGAGAACTTGCCTGTAAAACCTTGTATCCTTGAGTTTTTCTATCTCTTCTTGTGTGTAAACCAGCAGGTCTGCAGGCACCGGCAGGCTTGTTATATCAAAGGTTAGAGCTCTCCTTAGGAAAGGCTCCTTGCTATTAGAGACCACTACCAGAATGTCCACATCGCTTCCCACGTTCCAATCTCCTCTTGCGTAAGAGCCAAAGTAGCCAATCCTTAAAACTTCAGGATGCTTCCTCTTTACCGCCTGCGTCCACTCTTTGAGAGCCTTTTCCACGTCCTCCTTAGAGACCCATCTGAAGACGGACGAACTCAAGGACCTTACTGGCATAGTCTATTGCCTCCCTTGCCTGCCTCTCAGTGAAGTGTTCAAAGGGTGCACCCTCTGGAAAACCGTTAGGATAGCGTGTGGGTATGTAATAAAGGTCAAGCACTCGGGCAAGGTCTAAAAGCTCTTCAGGAATTTCTATTGGTAAATCCTTAAGTAACCTACTAAGAGAATGACCCCACGCTTCTTGCTTAAAATAATAGTGAAGAGCCTTCAGAGCTTTTTCTGCGGACTGATGGCTGGCAAAACACGCCCACTCGTAATCCCCCATCTCAAAAGACCTTTTTGCGTGCCCAAGGTCTCGCTCAGCCTGTTTATACCAATCTACGCTTCTATCCATGAAAAGAATTATAATTTTCTACACAGCCGGAGTGGCGGAACTGGCAGACGCAGGGGATTCAAAATCCCCCGCCCGCAAGGGCGTGCGGGTTCGACTCCCGCCTCCGGCATAAAAGCCATGAAGAAGGTTATTGTTTTATTCTCTGGTGGAATGGATAGCACCACCCTCTTGTGGCTCTGTAAGAGAGAATTTCAAGAGGTCTACGCTCTATCCTTTGACTACGGACAAAGGCACAAGGTAGAGCTAAAGTATGCAAAAGAGTTAGCTCAAATAGCGGGTGTAAAGGAGCATATATTGGTGGAAGTGCCTCACTACAGGCTCATTAAAGGTTCAGCCTTATTGGAAGGCGGTCCAGAAGTGCCAAAGGGAGAATACACCCAAGAAGTGCCACCTACCAATGTGCCAATGAGGAACCTTGTCTTTCTTGCCATTGCCAGCTCCTTTGCAGACAGCCTTGGAGTGGAATACATAGCCATAGGCGTTCACGCCCTTGACACTCCCTACCCCGACTGCAGGACAGAGTTTATAACTGCGATGGAATCCGCCATAAACGCTGGCTCTGTCTACGTGGCAAAAACAAAAAGAAGAGTGCATGTATATGCAC
>JAXSPD010000011.1:0-39130 GCA_037926845.1 Candidatus Pampinifervens yunnanense
AACCGTTGAGGTTTCCCACATCCATAAACTCTATAAACCTTACCACCACACCCATACCCTTAAAAAACCTTGCTATGTCCAGTATCTCTCCATCATTAACACCCCTTATGACACAAACATTCACCTTCACAGGCTTTAGCCCAACCTTTAGAGCCTCCTCAATGCCTTCAATTATCTGAGAGACCTTTACGCCTCTTCCCACAAGCCTTGAGAAGACCTCATCCTTAAGAGAATGGAGACTTACGGTAACTCTTCTGAGCCCAGCCTCTTTTAAGACCCTTGCCTTTTCTTTAAGAAAGAAGCCGTTGGTGGTGAGGCTTATGTCCTCAAGGGGAAGCTCTGAAAGGTATCCTACAAGGTTTTCAAGATGTCTTCTCAAAAGAGGTTCACCGCCGGTGAGCCTTACCTTTTTGATACCAAGGGGAATAACTGCTCTTACAAAGGTGGCTATTTCCTCAAAGGAGAGTAGCTCTTCACGGCTAAAGAATTCGTATTGCTCCCCCTCTGGCATACAGAAACTGCATCTGAAGTTGCACCGGTCCGTGACCGATATCCTCAGGTCGTGGAGTTCCCTTCCAAGGGTATCCCTAATCATGCTCCAAGCACCCACTCACCCTTCCCGTTGCTGAAGACTTCCTTTTTCCATATGGGTGCTCTCTTCTTTACCTCATCCACCGCATACCGGCATGCCCTGAAGGTTTCGTCCCTGTGCCCACCAAAGACCACCACCATAAAGGAGGGCTCTCCCACCCTTACTACACCAAGCCTGTGATGTATAAAGACTTCTCGGACTGGAAACTCTCTCAGGGTTTCCTCTCTTATCTCCTCCATGACCTTAATAGCCATTTCTGGAAAGGCTTCGTAATGAAGCTCTACCACATCGCCGTCTTCGGGTGCAGACCTGGCAATGCCCAAAAAAAGGAGACTTGCACCACAATCTTGGGGAGGTTGATACTCAGCCAGCACCCGCTCTGCACCAATCCACTCCACACCAAGGTAGACTTTGGGAACCATCTTTATAATTATAGGTCTTGCTTTTAAGGTTTTTAATGACCTATCTCAAAAAGTCTTAAACTATTATACATGCCCGATGTCAAGAGTAAACTGAGCAAGGCTCAGAAGGCAGCCATACTGCTTATGGCTATGCCACCACAGGTGGCGGTGGAGGTGATGAAAGAGCTGTCTGAGGATGAAATTCAGGAGATATTGCTTCATGCTACAAACATTGAAGGGATAACCCTCAAGGATATAGAGGAGGTAGCAAAGGAGTTTATAGAAGAATACAAGGCAACTTCCTTTATAACCCCAGACATAGACGCCTTGCTTGAGTTTGCGAGAAAGGCTCTGCCACCGGACAAGTTTGCCAAAATATACGAGTTTCTCAGCAGTTCAAACCTAATAAAGAGCTTTCAGGAACTGGAGAGGGTCGACAGCAAAATACTGGCAAACATACTAATGGGTGAGCATCCCCAAACCATAGCGGTAGTTTTGTCCCAGCTAAACCCGAACAAGTCTGCAGAAATATTGAAGCTACTGCCGGACACCCTTGCTATAGAAGTGGTAAAGAGGCTTGCAACCCTTGAAAACATATCCCCTGAGTTCTTCGGAGAGCTGATAGAGGTTCTTGCAGAGGAGATAAGGAGTATGGGAGTAAGCGGTATAATGCAAAAGATGGAAGGCATAACCCTTACCGCAGAGCTCCTAAACATGCTTGACAGAGACACCACCAACAGAATACTGGCAAAGTTAGATGAGGAAGACCCCTACCTTTCGGAGAAGATAAAGGAAAAAATGTTCACCTTTGAGGATATAAGAAAGTTGGATAACAGAGCCATCGTGGAGATACTAAAGGCTGTAGAAAAGAGCACTCTTATAATAGCCCTAAAGGGTGCACCCGAGGATATAAAAGAAAAGTTCTTTTCCAACATGTCCAAAAAGGCTGCAGACATAATGAGGGAAGACATGGATGCCCTCGGACCAGTAAGGGCTTCTGAGGTGGAAAAGGCTCAAAAGCAGGTTATACAGGTAATAAAGAACTTGGCGGACCAGGGGATAATAGACATTACTGGCGGTGAGGCTTATGTCTGAGTTCAAGCCTCTCCATGAACTTCACGACATAAATCCCAAAAGTAGCCTAAAAAACTCAGAAAGAGAACAAAAGCTAGAAGAAACTCACAATCCCTGCGAGGAAGTGGAACTAAGATGGCGAGCGGATATGGAAAGTTTAATGGATGAATTAAAAGTTTTAAAATCAAAGCTGGAGCAATTGGAAGAAGAGAAAAAAGGAGTTTTAGAAGAAAGGGATAGGCTTCTTAGGGAACTAGAAGGCAAAAAGGCTGAGGAGCAACTTCTTGAAAAGCTCCATGAGAGGCTAGCGGAGGCTTTCAAAAGCCTAAAGGAGAATATAGAGGGAGATATAATTGAGCTTGTAAAAGACCTTTTGAAAAAAATCCTCCTTAGCCAAGTGTTGCCAAAGGAGGACCTAATACTAAGGCTTTTATCAAAGGTTCTTGAAAGTGGTATTGAACTTAAAGGTCAGATAAATCTATACCTTAACCCTTACGACTCTCAGAGGATCTCTCCGTATATGGAAAAGCTCAAGGAGAAAATGGGCAGTGCGGTTGAGCTAAATATCCTTGTGAGGGGAGACCTCAAAGAGGGCGAATTTCTTTTGGAGACCCCCAAGGTCTGGATAGAAAGACGCTATGAAGATATAATTCAGGACCTTCTGGAGCACATGAAAGATGAAGGGAGTATTCAGGGTATACCATAAGGTTTACAGGGCGAGCGGTGTTTACCTCGAGGCATACAACACGGAGGGAGCGGTAGGAGACCATGTGATAGTATATCCACAGAAAAACAAGCCGGTAGAGGGCGAGATAATAGGCTTTAACGAGGACAGATGCATAATAATGCCCTTTAGCCAACCCTCTGGAATAAAGGCAGGAGATAGGGTGTGGATAAGGAAGGAGCATGTGTCCACAGTAGTGGGGAAGAACCTACTCGGTGAACTCCTTGACCCCTTTGGAAGGAGGCTCTCGGATGGTTCACTGCCAGCAGAAGAAAGGAAACCAATCCTCTTAGAAGACATAAACCCTATGGAACGGGAAAGGATAAGGGAGGTTTTTGACTGTGGTATAAGGTCTGTAAACGCCCTATTGACCTTGGGGAAAGGTCAGAAGGTGGGCATATTTGCCGGAGCTGGCGTGGGTAAGAGCACCCTTTTGGGGATGATAGTAAGAAACAGCAAAGCTGATGCTGTAGTCCTTGCTCTTATAGGTGAGAGGGGAAGAGAGGTAAGAGAGTTTGTGGAGGATGTGCTTGGCGAGGAAGGAAAGAAAAGGAGCATAATAGTGGTCACCACCTCAGACCAGACGCCCATACTAAAGGTAAAGGGTGCTCTCAGTGCATTGGTGCATGCAAGATACTTGGCGGACCAAGGCATGAATGTGCTTTTGGTTATGGACTCCATCACCAGGCTTGCCATGGCTCAGAGAGAGGTGGGGTTATCGGCGGGAGAGCCTCCCACCATGAAGGGCTACACGCCTTCTGTTTTTTACATGCTTTCAAAAGTAGTTGAAAACTGCGGAAAGTTTAAGAAGGGCAGTATAACGGGCATCTTCAGCGTCCTGGTGGAGGGTGACGACATAAGCCTTGACCCAGTGGCAGACGCCTTGATGGGTGTCCTTGATGGGCATATAATCCTCTCAAGAAAGAAAGCCAACGCAGGCATATACCCCGCCATAGACCCCGTAAGAAGCCTCAGCAGGCTCATGCCTCAGGTAGTAAGCAAGGAACACATACAAATGGCAATGTATGTTAGAGAGATATTGAGTGCCTATGAAGTTATGGAGGATATGATAAATTTAGGACTTTACAACAAGGGTAGCAACCCGCTTGTAGATAAGGCACTAGAACATCAGATGGAGTTGAAAGAGTTTTTCAAGCAGGAGGTGGATGAGAAGGTAAGCTACGAGAAAAGCCTAGAAGCCCTGAAGAGACTATACGAAAAGTTGATATAATTTTAATGCCATGGTGGAGATAAAGTCCTATGCGGAAGAAAAGGTAGAGCTTGCCCGCTCCACACTCAGAAGGCTCATGTCACTAAGAACGGACATAAAGAATAAAACCCTCCTAAGGGCTGCTGAGCTTTTGCAAGAGAGGAAGGACTACATTAAGGAAGAAAACCAAAGGGACATAGAGTATGCAAAATCCCAAGGGCTTTCACCGGCTCTTATAGACCGGCTACTTCTCAACGACAAACGCATAGAGGGCATGGCAAAGGTTTTGAAGGATGTGGCATCCTTGCCAGACCCGGTGGGAGAGATAACGCGCATGTGGACCCGTCCCAACGGTCTTCAGGTGGGCAAGATGAGGGTGCCTCTTGGTGTGGTCTTTATAGTCTACGAGGCAAGACCCAACGTGACCGTAGAGGCTGCCTCTCTATGCATGAAGTCCTCAAACGCAGTCATACTCAGGGGTGGGAAGGAAGCTATAAACTCCAACAGGACCCTTGTGGAAGTAATCCACCAAGCCTGTAGAGAGACAGGCTTCCCAGAAGAGGCGGTTCAATTTATAGACAGACCAGAGAGGGAGATAGTTTGGGAAATACTGGGTATGGAGGGCAAGGTAGATGTGGCAATTCCAAGGGGCGGAGAAAGCCTCATAAGGGCTGTGGCAGAGAGGGCAAAGGTGCCAGTGATAAAGCACTACAAGGGCGTTTGCAACATATATGTGGATGAGGAGGCAGACCTCACAAAGGCTTACCATATTGTCTACAACGCAAAGGTTCAAAGACCCTCTGTGTGTAATGCGGTGGAAAACCTCATAATCCACAAAAGTCTCTTAAATACCTTCTGGGTAAAGATGGCGGATATCTTAGGAAGGGCTGGTGTGGAGCTAAGGTGCGACCCAGAAAGCCTCGAAGTAATAAGATCAAGACCAGAGCTGTCTCATGTAAAAGCGGTGCCCGCCACGGAGGAAGACTACTATGAGGAGTTTCTTGACCTCATACTGGCGGTCAAAGTGGTGGAGAGCCTTGAGGAAGCCATGGACTTTATAGAAAAATATGGCTCAAAGCACTCGGACGCCATAATCACGGAGAACTACACAAAA
Organism: Candidatus Pampinifervens yunnanense; assembly: GCA_037926845.1. Classification (GTDB taxonomy): domain Bacteria; phylum Aquificota; class Aquificia; order Aquificales; family Aquificaceae; genus Pampinifervens; species Pampinifervens yunnanense. The sequence goes on from JAXSPD010000011.1 coordinate 5,116, forward strand.
GCCATGAAGTTTATAAGGGAGGTGGACTCGGCAGCCGTATATGTGAATGCCTCCACGCGCTTTACCGATGGCAACGAGTTCGGGCTTGGTGCAGAGATGGGCATATCCACAGACAAAATCCACGCAAGGGGTCCCATGGCGCTTGAAGAACTAACCATACAGAAGTTCGTGGTCTTTGGCAACGGCCAGTTAAGAGACAACGTGGGAGTTCCACCTGAATGGATGCAATAGACACGCAGGATCTTATAGATTTTCTTACAAAGGGCGAGAGGTCAGAGAAGCTGGAGAGATATTTCAGAGAGGTGGAGAAAAAGAAGGGAAAGGTTTTTCTCTCCAACTATACCCTACTTGAGCTTGCTTATATTCTTGAGCACAACTTTGGTGTTGAGAAAGAAGCAATACTCAGAAGTCTAAGAACTATAATGGAAGATAGACTCTTTAGAGTAGAAAGCAAAAGGGATCTAGAAGAAGCCCTCAAGCTATACGCAGAGGGCATGGACATGCTGCAAGCTCTAAAGGAAGCACAGATAAGGAGGATAAAGGCAAAGAGGCTAAGGCTATGAGGATAAACATAACCCTTGACCTTGCACCCTTCCTCTCGTGGCTTAAGGATTACGACAAGGACAAGTTTACAAGGGACCTTGTAGCAGGTCTTACGGTTGCGGCGGTTCTTGTGCCACAGTCTATGGCTTATGCTCTTTTGGCGGGCATGCCACCCATATACGGGCTCTATGCTTCCTTCCTACCGGTTATAGTGGCTGCCCTCTTTGGCAGTTCAAGGTTTCTTGCCACGGGACCTGTTGCAATGACTGCCCTACTTACAAGCTCAGCCCTCTATGGACTTGCGGAACCATCCAGTGAAAGATGGGTAATGCTCGCCTCCGTGCTTGCCCTTATGGTGGGCTTTATAAGGTTGGTTGTGGGGGTGCTAAAGCTGGCTTTTGTGGTGGAGCTTATATCCAACAGCGTGATAGTGGGTTTTACAAGTGCCGGCGCTCTTGTCATAGCCCTCAGTCAGGCAGGGCATCTTCTTGGCTTTAAAATAACGCAGAGCACGCACATATACGAGGTGCTTGCGGACATAATAAGCAAGCTATCTCAGACAAACCCCTATACGCTTGTGGTTGGCATAGTTGCTTACGCCATAATCTGGTTTTCAAAAAAGATAAGCCCCTTGATTCCCGGTGCTCTTCTGGCGGTCTTTATAACATCCATAGCCTCCTACTTTCTAGGACTTCAAAACCTTGGCGTTTCCATAGTAGGAGAGGTGCCCAGCGGTTTACCCTCTCTTGAAGTGCCCTCCGTGGACTACAGAACCTTTTCCCAACTATGGGTGGGTGCCATCGTGATATCAGCCTTTGGACTTATGGAGGCGGTTGCCATAGCCAAACAGCTCGCCATAAAAGCTGGAGACCGTTGGGACCCCAATCAGGAGCTCATAGGTCAGGGACTCGCCAACATAGTGGCTGGTCTCTTTAAGGGTTTTCCCGTAGGTGGTTCCTTTTCAAGGTCTGCTCTTAATTTCCAGCTTGGCGCAAAAACACCCATAGCCAGCGTCATAACGGGGTCAACGGTAGGTCTTACCTTGCTCTTTCTCGCACCCTTTTTCTACTACCTGCCCAAGGCAACCCTCTCTGCCATAGTGCTCTCTGCAGTCATAAACCTCATAAGACCCCAAGAAATACTAAGGCTCTACAGGATAAATCCTGTAGATGGTGTTGTAGCAGGGGTCACCTTTGCAACCGTCTTTTTCATGGACCTGTGGGTTGCCATAACCCTGGGAACCCTCATAGCCTTTGGCAGCTTTGTATACAAGACCATGTATCCAAGGATAGTCCTGCTCACGAGAAACCCCCAATCTTCCACCTTTGTGAACGCAGAAAGGGAAAAGCTGCCCGAATGTCCCCAAATACTCTACATAAGACCCAACATGTCCATATACTTTGGCAACGCAGAGTATGTTTATGAGTATGTGCTTCAGAAGGTGGAAGAGAGGAAAAAATCTCTCAAGTTTGTCCTTCTTGACCTTGAGGCGGTTAACTACATGGATGCCTCGGGCAGTTTGATGCTTATGAGGCTACTGGATAGGATAAGGAGCATGGGCATAGAGCCAGCCCTTGCCAACATAGGATGCACCGTCTATCCCCTTTTGGAGAATGTGGAGCTTGACAAGCATATAAACATAGACTACATCTTTGACTCAAAGGGTCAGTCTATCCTAGAACTCTTCAAAAGGCTTGACCATGAGTACTGCAGAAGGCGGTGTCCCTATGCGGTCTTCAAAGAGTGCTGGAGCGTAAAAGAAGAGGGTTTCAAGCCAGCAGAGAGAGTAGCCTAGCCCTTTGTGTATAAACCCCTTGCCAGTATGTAATCCTCCACCCGCTCTGGCACAAGCCATTTTATGCTTTTGCCCTCCTTGACCCTTTCTCTTATCTCCGTGGAGGAGATGTCTACTCGTCTTACAGAGAGAAAATGAAAATCCTCCCCTTCTTTGAGCTCAGGAAAGTTTTCCCTCAGATAATTCATAACCCTCTCCCGCTTGCCCTCTCTGTCTACCACCACAAAACGAGCAAGGGAGACAAGCTCATCGGGTTCTTTCCAAAGATGCAGGCTTAAAAAGCTGTCTGCACCCACCAGGAAGAAGGGTTTGTCCCCCAAGGTCTTGCGTAGCTCTCTAGCGGTGTCCACCGTGTAGGATATGCCACCTCTGTCTATTTCTATATGGCTTACTTCAAAGCCTTGGAGACCCAAAAGGGAGAGCCTGAGCATCTCCAAACGCTCCTTTGGGCTGGCAAGATGTGGATCTTTCAGCGGTGCCTGATGGGCGGGCACAAACACTACCCTTTCAAAGCCCAGAGCCTCCATCACATCCCTTGCCACAAGGAGATGACCCAGATGGACAGGGTCAAAGCTACCGCCGAAGAAAAGCTTCATGTGTGTTAAGATATTAACATGTTTTGCGTTGATTTATCTGGCAAAACCGCCCTGATAACAGGCTCAACCCGCGGAATAGGAAAAGCCATAGCCCAATACTTGGCAAAGGCAGGGGCAAGAGTAGTAATAACCGGGAGAGACCAAGGCAAAGCGGAGGAGGTGGCAAAGAGCATAGGCGAGGCTTACGGTGTGGAAGCCCTGGGTGTTGCCATGGATATGTCAAGGGTAGACTCTATTAGCTCCGCATACGAGAAGGTAGAGTCCGCCTTCGGAGGTGTGGACATACTGGTAAACAATGCAGGCATAACAAGGGATAAGATCTTTCTGAGGATGTCCATGGAGGACTGGGAAGAGGTTCTCAGGGTAAACCTCACGGGCACTTTTGCCATTACATCTTTGGTGGTAAAGGGTATGGTAAAAAGAAGATGGGGCAGGGTAGTAAACATATCCTCTGTGGTGGGCTTTACTGGCAATGCCGGTCAGGTGAACTACTCCTCCACCAAGTCCGCCCTAATTGGCTTTACTAAGAGCTTGGCAAAGGAGCTTGCAAGCAGGAACATAACCGTCAATGCAGTGGCGCCGGGTTTTATAGAGACGGATATGACCACAGTGCTAAGCGAGGATCTAAAAGAGACCTATCTTAAAAACATACCCTTGGGAAGGTTTGGCAAGCCTGAGGATGTGGCGGGTGCAGTGCTTTTTCTCTGTTCAGAATACGCCAGCTACATAACCGGCGAAGTCCTACACATAAATGGGGGAATGTATTAACCTTTTTCTATGCCCCTTTGCTACATAGCCTTTGGAAGCAATGTGGGGGACAGGGTCTCTTACATTCTCAGAGCCCTTGAGCTCTTGTCCTATTATGGGTCTATCCTTAGGGTCTCTACCCTCTACATAAGCAAGCCTTGGGGCGTGTTGGACCAGCCGGAGTTTATAAACGGCGTCCTTGAGTTTGAAACGCAATTGGACCCCATAAGCCTGCTTGAGCTCCTCAAGGATATTGAGCGCAGGACGGGCAGAAAACCGCGAGAAAGGTGGGGACCAAGGGAGATAGACCTTGACATACTCCTCTACGACAGGCACATACTCATGCTGAGCTTTCTCCGAATACCCCACCCCTACCTCACAGCAAGGGACTTTTTTCTGTTCCCTCTCCTTGAGCTAAACCCCAAAGCGGTGCATCCTCTAAGCGGGGAAAGGCTCAGCATACATGCAGAGAAGCTAGAAAACCAGCTAAAGCCCTTTGCCTGCCTGCTACCATTTTAGTTCGCTCCTTTTGGCGTAGGTCTGTGGCTTTGCCTGGAAGAAGTCTGTCTTTGTGTCGTTTATGGTCCTAAAGGTGTCTATCCACTTCATGGGGTTGTCTGTTACATCTGGATAAAGGGGCTTGTAGCCAAGCTGGGTGAGCCTGAGGTTGGAAAGATACTTTATGTAGCGGTCTATGAGATAGTCGTTAAGCCCCAGTATTTGGTTCTGGGTCACATACTGACCCCACTGTATCTCCTTCTCTGTGGCAAACTTGAAAAAGTCGTAGACCCATTTTTCTATCTCCGGCGTGAAAAGATCGGGTTGTTCTTCCTTCAGAGTCAGTATTATGTTTCTAAAGAGGGTCACGTGGGTGAGCTCGTCCCTGTTTATATACTTTATCTGCTGGACGGTGTTGCGCACCTTTCCCTGTCTTCCAAGGGTGTAGAAGAAGGCAAAGCCCGAGTAGAAGTATAGGCTCTCAAGCACATAGTTGCCAAAAACCGCCTTTATGAAGTTTTCCTCCGTGGGCTTTCTGATAAACGCGTTGTATAGCTCGGCGATTAGCCTGTTTCTTTCCATGAGCACAGGGTCTTGCCTCCAGTAGTTGTATATCTCGTCCGCCACCCTTGGGTCCACTACGCTTTCAAGGATAAACTGGTAAGAGTAGCTATGCAAAGCCTCCTGAAATTCCTGAGAAGTCAGAGCCATCACAAGCTCTGGGGCAGTAATGTATCGGGCAAACTCCTTGAGCATGTTTACCTGATAGGAGTCAAGGGCTATAAGAAAAGATAGCACCATTTCGTAGGCTCTCCTTTCATACTCGGAGAGTTCCTTTTCATACTGCTTTCTGTCCTCGTGCATGGGTATCTCTTCGGGTATCCAGAAGTTGGTAAAGCCCATGGTCTTATAGAGGTCAAAAGCCCACTGGTATTTTACGCTGTTTAGCTCCATTATGTTGGTAGGGTTTCCAAAGACTATCCTACGCCTTGAGGGCTCTCTTTCACCCTCTGGGTTGAAGATTATGGTTCTCTCCATCTTGAACCTCCTTAGGTGGAACAGCTTTCACACTCTTCAATGTCTGTCATGGACTTGCTCCTTGTGTAGTAAACGGTCTTTAGCCCAAGCTCCCAGGCAAGCTCGTAGAGCCTTGAGAGCCTTGGACCATCTATATGCTCTGGGTCTATAAAGAGGTTAAGGGACTGGGCTTGGTCTATCCACTTCTGCCTTGCGGAGGCAGCTTTTATGACCCACTCTTGGTCTATGCTGTAGGCGCTCTTGTAGTGCCAGAAGTATTTGTCAATCTCTGGTGGCACTTGGGGCAGGATGCCAGACATGTTTTCTTCTTTGTAGAACTTGGCAAAGATGGGGTCCACAGAGGGTGTGGCGCCCACGATGAGGGAGGTAGAGCCTGTGGGCATGACCGCCAAAAGGTAGGCATTTCTCATGCCGTGTCTTTTGACCTCCTCCGCAAGGCTTAGCCAGTCAAAGCCATTTTTTGAGAGCCTTTGGTTTTCCTCTGCGGTCCTTCCAAAGAATATGCCCTTGCTCCAGTCTGAGCCCTCAAAGAGGGGATACCTTCCACGATCCTTTGCTAACTCCATAGAGCCCTTTATAGCATAGTAGGCTATCCTTTCAAAGAGTGCCTCTGCAAACTGGAGGTGCTCCTCAGACTCCCATTGGATACCATTCTTGACAAGGCAGTAGTGGTAGTTGCTAACGCCTATGCCTATGGAGCGGTAGCGCCTGTTGGTCCACTCCGCCTCCTTTATGGCATAGAAGTTTATGCTTATCACGTTGTCTAGCATTCTCACAAGCACTGGCACAACCCTTTCCATATCCTCCCTGGTGTAGACCTTCCCAAGGTTTATAGAACCAAGATTGCACACCACCACATCGCCAGACCTCTTTTTATGCACTATGGTGCCATCCTCTTGCAGGCTGTCCTCCGTGTGCGTGCTTGCGGACATGTTTTGGACTATTTCGTGGCACAGATTAGAGCTGTATACCATACCGCAGTGCTTGTTGGGATTTAGGCGGTTGGCGGTGTCTCTGAAAAAGATATAGGGCTCTCCCGTCTCAAAGACCACCGTCAGTAGCCTCTTCCATAGCTCAAAGGCATCCACCTCCTTCTTTGTATAAGGTGGTAGCTCCTTCTCCAGCCTTTCATATAGCTCCTCAAACTCCTCACCATAAAAGTCCTCCAAATTCTTGCCATCCTTTACCTTCTTGCAGTAGTAGGGGTCAAGAAGGGTCCACTTGCCCCTTGCTTTGAGCCTTTTCATAAAGAGGTCTGGAATGGCTATGGCTGGGTGTATATCGTGGGCTTTTTTACGCTCATCCCCTACGTTGGTTTTGACCTCAAGAAAGTCCAGCACATCCTTGTGCCATATGTCAAGGGTAATGGAGGCAGAGCCCTTTCTCATGCCCAGCTGGTCCACGTATATCATCACATCGTTGAGTATCTTCACCACAGGCAGGACGCCCGAGCTTGCTCCCTTGAACTTCCTTATGGGTGCGCCCGTCGCCCTAATCTTGCCCAGGTATATGCCAAGACCTCCCGCAAACTTGGATATCTGCCCCGCTTTTTGCACATTGTCAAAGATGTCATAAAGGTCGTCATCTACTGTGAGCACAAAGCAGGAGCTAAGCTGTGTATGGGTCCTGCGGGCGTTCATAAGGGTGGGCGTTGCCAGAGAAACCTCGTGCCTGCTCATAAGGTCATAAAAGAGCTTTGCATAGGAAAGTCTCTGCTCTTTTTTCTCCGGTATGGCAAGGGTCATGGCAACAAGCATATACATCTCCTGAGGAAGCTCTATTATCCTGCCCTCTTCGTCCCTGACCAAGTATCTATCCGCCAGCACCTTTATGCCTGTGTAGTTAAAGAGCAAGTCCCTGTCGGGGTCTATGTGCCTTGCAAGAACCTTAAAATCCTCCTCTGTGTATTCCCTTAGGAGGTATTCTCCGTATATGCCTCTCTCTGCGTAGGTTTTAACAAGATTGTAAAAGCTCTCGGGGTTATATGGCTTGTATTTTCCGTTTATCTTGTCCTTTACCTTATAGCCCCTGAGATGCCCCACATCCTTGTAAAGGTCGTAAAGAAGTAGCCTTGCTGCCACATACTGCCACTGGGGCGTCTGAGGAGAGACCTTCTCCGCTGCGGTCCTTATAAGGAGCTGTTGTATCTCTTTGGTGCTTATACCGTCCCTGAACTGTATCTGGGCATCCAGTTCCAGCTCCATGGGGTCCACATCTATGTCCTTGCAGGCAAAGTCAATAACGATGCGTATTTTGGAAATGTCAAGAGACTCCTTCTTGCCACTTCTCTTAAGAACTTGCATGAATTTACCTCCTTTTTACTCTTAGGCTGGGGTTTCTTTAGTTTATAACCTTGTCCATCTCATGGCAAGCTCAAAGGTCTTTGAAGAGTCGGGGCTCCAGGGCACATGCCCTTTAAATATGGATTGTTCCATGAAAACCTCTCTAAGGGGCTTTAATCCAGGCTTAGACGGGCTACTGCCTCTATATGGTAAGTGTTGGGGAAGTTGTCTACCATCCAAAGGCTTTTTAGCCTGTAGCCTCCCCTTAGGAGAACCTTGAGGTCTCTTGCAAGCGTAGTGGGCTCACAGGAGACATAGACTACCTCCTTTGGTTTGTTCTTCAAGATGAGCTTTGCCTCGCCTTGGGAAAGCCCTGACCTTGGTGGGTCGAGGAAGAGCAGGTCTATTACCTCTCCTGCATGTTTTTTGAGTGCCTCAAGACCGGTCTCCTGCTCGAAGCTCACATTACCCACAGAGTTTATCTTGGCGTTGTATTCCGCATCCCTTATGGCGGACCTGTTAGTGTCATAGGCGAGGACAAACTCTGCCCTATTGGCTAAAAAAAGGCTGAAAAATCCTATACCACAGTATAGCTCCAACATCCGGCTAAAGCTCCCCTCTGGAAGGGCAGAGTTCACAAAAGCCTCCCACAGGAAGTGGTTGACCTGAATAAAGGAGTCCATACTTACCCTGTATCTGTAGGGACCAACCCTCACAAACACAAAGTCCCTGCCAAGGGTATAGAGCCTGTATTCCTTGTAAAAGCCCACACCCACGACCCCCTTTGGAAGACTTGTCTCCATTATCTTCTTAAGCTTTTCCTTTGGAAAAACCTTCTCCGAGAGGAGCTTTAGGAGAATCTCACCTTCATGAGGGGAGTAAAGCACGTGTATCTCCTTTAGTCCATCCACCTTCCTTGCAAGCTCCCTGAGGGAAGGGATAAGCTCGTTGATGGACGGATGGACCAAAAGGCACTCCCTTATCTCCACCAGTCTGTGGCTTCTCCTTTCGAAAAACCCTAATCTCCCTTCGGAGACCTTAAACTGAACCTTGACCCTGTAGCCAAACTCTTCAGAAAATATAGAGGCGCCAAGCTCTCTTACATCCAGCTTTCCAATCCTGCCAAGTGTTTCAAGGAGTATGTCCTCTTTTGACTTTACCTGAGAAGGATATTCCATATGCTGGAGCTGACAGCCTCCACATACCCCAAAGTAGGGACATGGGGGTTCCCTCCTTACGGAGGAAGGCACTAGGACCTTCCTTACTGTGGCGAGAGAATAGTCCCTTTTTTCCTGAAGTATTTGAACCTCCACTATCTCACCGGGAAGGGCATACTCTACAAGCACACTCCTTCCTTCTCTTTGAGCAAGACCATATCCACCATAGACAAGCTTCTTCACATAAAGGCTATCTTGGAAATTCATGAGAGTTTCATAAGGGCTTCAAAGTCCTCCTCAGACATCACATCTATGTGCCAGCCTGTAAGCCTGTTGGCTAGCTTTACATTTACACCATGCTTTCCAATGGCAAGGGATAACTTTTCCTTTGGCACTGCCACCTCCGCCCTTTTATGCTTTTTGTCAAGCCTTATCTTTGACACGGGGGCTGGGGAGATGCTTCTCTTTATGAGTTCTTCCTCGTCGGGCGTCCACCTTATTACATCTATCCTCTCACCAGAAAGCTCCTCAGATATGGGAGCTATCCTTGAGCCTCTTATGCCCACGATAACACCCACGGGGTCAATCTTGGGGTCTTCAGAGTGCACGAGCACCTTAGCCCTCTCTCCTGGCTCTCTCACAATAGCTTTTATTATCACATCACCCCTTGCCACCTCTGGCACTTCGTGCTCTATGAGCTTTTTGAGAAACTTGGGATGGGTTCTTGAGAGGATTATTTCGTATTTTCCCCTCTTCCTTCTTATGCTCAAAAGCAGAGCCTTTAGCCTGCTTCCTTGTGTATACTTCTCTTTGCTTATCTGTTCTCTTGGAGGAAGTATGCCCAAGACTTTACCAAGGTCTACAATTACCTCACCCTCCTCTGAAACCCTTCTAACTATACCGAATACTATTTCCCCTTCTCTTTCCAAATACTCAAGGTATCCCCTCTCCTCTTCTGCTTTCTCTAACTCCCTTAAAAACTCCTCCTTGGCTGCATGAGCTGCGATTCTGTTCACATCTTCGGGCGTTATGTCCAAGGGTAGCTTTGCCAGCTCACCGTTTTTCCTTCTTACTATGCATACCCTTATTTGGTCTTCTTCAAGATGCACTTCAAGGTCATCCCTTATTCTTCTATCCCTCTTTATAGCTAGGGCTATGGCATTTTTTAGGGACCTTTCCACAATCCACTCGGGAAGGTTTTTGTCCTTTGCCACCTGCTCTATGAGCTTTTTGAGGTTCTTCACCATCTTTCTATCTCCAGATTAGCCCTGGCTACAAGGGAAAGGGGAATGTGGTAATCCTTGTTGCTTTCCTTTTCCCTAAGATGAAGGATACCTTCCTTGAGGCCCTCTATATATCCCTTCATATCCCTTTTACCCTCCACAGCTTCCCTAAGGACTACCCTTATGAGCCTCCCCTGGAAAAACTCAAAGTGAGAGGGTTTTGTAAGCTCCCTTGTAAGACCAGGTGAAGAGACCTCAAGCACATAAGAAAATGGTATTATGTCCTCCACATCCAGCAAGGCGCTTATCTTCTTGCTTACTTCCTCACAATCCCCAAGAGTTATACCGCCTTCCTTGTCCAGTATTATTCTCAACACCCAACCCCTTTCAGATTTGAACTCCACATCAAAGAGCCTATAGCCCATGTTTTTCACTATAGGCTCCACTATTTGCCTTACCTTCTCCGCTATTTGCCTTTCCTGTAAATGCATGATTTTACAATTATAGCACTGTATAATGTTCTAAGCATGGAACTTGAAACGGTTATATCCGAGATAAAGAGGGTCCTAAGGGGGAAAGACGAGGTTATAAAATACGCTCTCGTATGCCTTCTTTCTGGAGGACATCTTCTTCTGGAGGATGTGCCCGGTGTGGGCAAAACTACCCTTGCCCTCTCCATGGCGAGAGTCCTGGGCCTTTCTTATGCAAGAATCCAATTCACAAGCGACCTTCTGCCTTCAGATATTCTTGGCGTAAGCGTATATGACCAGTCAAAGAAATCCTTTCTCTTTAAGAAGGGGCCCATATTTAACAATCTAATACTAGCAGATGAGATAAATAGAGCTACACCCAAGACCCAGAGTGCACTGCTGGAAGCTATGGCAGAGGGTAGGGTCTCTGTGGACGGAGTAACCTATGATTTGCCCCAGCCCTTCTTTGTAATAGCTACCCAAAACCCAGTGGAACAGCATGGCACATACCCATTGCCAGAGTCGCAACTGGACAGGTTCAGCATGAGGCTGAGCCTCGGCTATCCCGATAAGGAAACAGAGGCACAGATACTAAGGGGTGAAAACCCCCTTGAGAAGGTTGAAAGGCTAAAGCCTACTGTAAAGCTTCAAGATCTATTGTCTTTGATAGAGAGCGTGAAAAAATGCTATGTATCTCCAGAAGTGGCTCACCTTGCAGTGGAGATAGCCCACGCAACAAGACAACATCCCACCATACTTCTGGGAGTGTCCACCAGAGGTTTGATGCATCTAATAAACTGTGCCAAGGCTATGGCCCTTACCAAGGAGAGAGACTTTGTGGTTCCAGAGGACATTTTTGAACTTGCACCCCTTTGTCTTTCCCATAGAGTCATAACTAGGGATGGAGAGCGGGCAGAAGTTATAATAAACAACATAGTGGAAGGTCTCAGGGGCAAGCTCAAACCTTAACGAATTTTTCATAAAAAGTGATGTATAATAAAAGTGATGTATAATATACTGGCACACTAACAAAAGGAGGTGAAGCATGAGAAAGGCTGCGCTCGCCATAGCTCTGTTTTCTGGGGTAGTCTTCGCCCAAAGCAAGCAACAGGCCATGGACCCCTGTGGGAGCCCCAAGGAGTTCTACTCCAAATACATGCTGGACAAGTGCTACAAAGGCTACTTTGATGCCATTGTAGAAAGCAAGAGGCTGGCCGAAGATGCAAGCAAGAAGGTCAATGACCTAGAAGGAAGGGTCAAAAAGCTAGAGAACACTGCAGAGGACCATGAGAGACGTTTGAGGGCTCTAGAGAGCAAGCCAGCACCAGCACAACCATCCAGAAAAGACGAAGGCTTAGGTCCATACAAGTGGCAGCTGGAAGAGGTAGGAGTGGTTTACTTTGACTTTGATAAGTTCAACATAAAGCCTTCTGAGGCGAAGAAACTTGATGAAATGGTGGATAAGCTAAGGGGAGAGAACAGAGAGGTTCTCATAGTAGGCTTTGCAGACACAAGGGGAACCAGCAGATACAACTTTAACCTCTCCATGTGGAGAGCCCAGATGGTTGCCAGCTACCTTGCAAGGAAGGGCGTGGATATAGGTAGGATAAGGGTAGCCTCCTACGGTAAAGAGGTGGCAGACCTTCTGGGTCCAAAGCACGCACAGCAGAGGGCGGTGAGGATTTACCTAATTAAGTAATCCCTTATCCTTTTGGCACCCTCAATGAGGGTGCCTCCATCCTTCGCAAAGGATATTCTTATATGCTTTTCTGTGTTATTGCTACCAAAATCCACTCCAGGTGTTACCGCTACCTTGGCTTCCCTCAAAAGCTTTTGTGAGAGAATACTAGCATTTATTCCATACCTTTCCACACATGCCCATATGTAAAAGGACCCCTCTGGACACAGATGGATATCAAAAACATGACTTAAGTTCTTGCAGAGGTAATCTCTTCTTTCCTTGTATACCTCTCTAACCCTCCTCAGGTAATCGTAATCAAAAGCTCCAAGGGCTGAGTATTGACTGAGAGTAGGAGCTGATATATACAGGTTCTGCAACACAAGCTCTGCCTTCCTGACCATATCTTCTGGCAGGACCATCCATCCCAATCTAAAGCCCGGCATACAAAAGGCTTTAGAGAAGCCATTTATCACTATTGACCTGTCGTTAAACTCAAGAGCAGTCCTTTCTTTCCTATCGTATACAAGACCATGGTATATTTCATCGGATATAAGATATATGCCCTTCTCCTGGCAGTATTCAGCTATGGCCTTCAGATTATCATCATCGTATAGGGTGCCAGTTGGGTTTGAAGGTGAGGATATATGAAGCACTCTAAAGTCCCCAAGTTCTGAAAGGTGATCTGGAACTATCTGATACTTTGTGCTTTTATCTACCTTTACAAAGAGGGGGTTTATGTCTAGAATATGGGCGAAATTTTTATAGCAAGGGTAGGAGGGGTCTGGGAGAACAACTCTATGACCTGCATCCATAAGTATGGCGTAGGCCACTAGAAAGGCACCCGATGTGCCCGAGGTTATTACCACTCTAGATGGGGATATATCAACGCCGTAGTATTCGTAATAGTGCTGAGCTATAAGTTCTCTTAACTCCCAAAGGCCCAAGCTGGGTGTGTAAAAAAATCTTTTTTCCCTTATGGCCCGTTGGAGGGCTTCCAACACACCAGGCGGTGGTTCAAGGTCTGGTTCTCCTATCTCCATATGAACCACGTCGCCTATGGCACGAGCTTCTTTGAGAATATCCATAACCATAAAGGGGTTCACAGGATCAAGTCTTCCCATCTCCAACCTTTTCAAGAATAAACTTTGCGATACCTATACCTCCAGCCTCTGCCAGCTTTTTACTTATGCCTTCAAGAAAGGTGTCATAGTAAAGTCTTGTGTCAAAACTTTTTCCCTCCAACATGGGCTTGAAAGCCTCCTTTAGAACCTCCTTTAGAAGTATGGCCTCAAATTCAATAGCAATCTTCAGCTTGTCCCGCTTCAGCATATCCTCATAACCCATCCCCGGATTAGAAAAAAACACCCTTTTCTCCAGTCCCATTGCTAAAATTATAATATGTTCCCCTTTCTCCTTCTGCTTCTCTTTCCTTTGGGGCTCTCTGCGCAGGTTTTCATAATGTCCAACTATCCACTAAGAAAGAACAATCTAGAAAAGGTCATCAACCAACAGAACTACAAGGAGATGGTAGAGATTATAAGGAAGATAGAGGATGTAAAGGATGTATACCTTATGGAGACCGACGATAATGTGTATATCTATGTGGAGAGGTATCCAATAATCAAGTCGATAGAGGTTAAAGGCAATATGGCCCTGCTGAAGGAGGATATACTCTCATACCTTGGTATTTACGAAGGCATACCTGTGAGAGGCCCTGAGTTGAAGAAGGAAGATATAGAAGAAAGGGTAAAAAGGCTATACATGGATAGGGGGTTTTTAGATGCCTCCGTTGGCGTCACGCTAGTGGAGGATGATGAAGGCTATATAAAGCTCTACATAGGGATAGATGAAGGTCCTGTATACTTTACAGAAGGTGGAGTCTACAGGGGCTCGAGCTATCCCTCTTCTACTCTAGATGAGGTCATAGGACTTGTGAAGGGAAGGGTTATAAAGGAAAGTCTCTTCAAAGAAAGCGTATTTCAGCTCCAGGACTTCTACATTGGACAGGGCTTCTGGGACAGCTTTGTATACTATGAAGGCCTACAGAAAATAAAACTGGACAAGCCCTTCCTTCGTGTTCTCATGCCAGGAAACGGAGAAACTAAAAGTAAACCTCTAAGAATACTCGGTTCCATCTCCGAGGGTATATCAAACCTCTTTAGCCATCCTTTTGCTACACTTAGAGCCATAAGCGGAAGTGGCTTTGTTGCAAGACCTGTTTTTGAGATAATAGAGGGTAAACGATACAAAATACAGTTTGAGGGTGTGAGGTTTTTTAAAGAAGAAGCGCTTACAAACATAAGCGGTCTGGAGAAAAAGGGCCTTGACCCCTTCTCTCTCCAAGAGGCAAAAGAAAATATAACAAGGGCTTACCATAGAGCGGGCTTCTTTGATGTAAAGGTTGACTATGAAGTAAGTGCTGAAAAGGTAATCTTTAGAATACAGGAGGGGCAGAGGTATAGGATGATGGGGAGCGGTTTTGATGGACAGTTTTATGATGAGGACCTTGTGGAAAAAGTCCTCAAGAACCAGCTTGAAAAGCTACACAAAGAAGGATACACACTGGCAGACGGTCAAATACATAAAGAAATTCTTAGAGAAGAAAAGATAGTCATAATACATCTAGACATAATGCCGGGAAAGAAGCAGATACTAAAGGATGTAGTTTATGAGGGTGAGAATAGAGATATAAAAAAACTTTTTGAGAAATATAAGGATAAACTACCTGCCGTATTCAACACAGACCTGATAGAGTCCATCAATTTAGATTTGCAGAATTACTTTCTTAAGAAAGGTTTTATGGAAGGCGACTTTGATATTAATGTTAAAGTAGAAGAGGACGATAAGAATGTTTTCTACACATACACATACAAGGTAGAAGAGGGACCCACCTATAGACTTGGTGAGACCATATATTACGGATATGAAAAGACGACACTTAGGGAGCTCTCCTATATGACGGAGAAGGCAAAAAAATACTCCGTGAACCTAGACGATAGAACCCTTAATAACATGCTAAATAGCAACATATTTAGCGGTGTGTCTATAGATACCTTTGTGGATAAGGATAAAAAGCTTGTGCATCGGCTGATTCAGATATCAGAGGACAAAAGGGGCTTATTTGACCTCTCTTTGGGATATAATACAGAGGAAAATATTACCCTTGAAGCTTTCCTTGGTCTAAAAAACCTTTTGGGTATAGGTCTTACCTCTGGTTTTAAATACAGAAGGACTGGTAAAAGAGAACTATACGACCTCAGTTTATCTGATAGCTTCTTATTCTCAAGTAGATACTGGTTTAAGTCTGACGTGTTTAAGCTATATGAAGAACATAAAAGCTATACCCTTGACTCCAAGGGTTTCAATCTTCAAGTGGGATACAGAATCACAAGATACACATCCATAGGCCCAGTCTTTAGCCTCTTGAGGAACGATATAGGACAAGTTTTTCACATAAAAAAGTATGGAGCTTTTCTTATAAGGGAATTCAAGGATGATATTTTCTCACCCAACAGAATGCACTACAACAGTATAAACCTAAGCTTTGCAGAAGGCGATGCCCGTTATACAAAACTTGACCTCTCCAGCTTCTACCTTATACCACTACCTAAGAGCTTTAGCATGAGCTTCAAAGTTGCAGGAGGTGCTATTTGGGGCGATGCGCCCATATTTGACAAGTTTTTCCTAGGTGGCTTAAGAGACCTTAGAGGATACTCCTTTGAAGAGGTGGGCCAGCCATATGGCGGAAAATACTACGCCTTTGGTAGGCTAGAGTTCATAATTCCCCTTAGGGGACCCTTTATAGGTGTCCTCTTTGGAGATGCTGGGGCAGTAGTAAACAAAACAGGAGATTTATTTAGGAACATAAAAGCGGATGCAGGCACTGCACTAGGGGTAAACACTCCTATAGGACCCATAAGACTAGACGTGGCTATACCCTTTGAAAGAAGGGGGCTCAAGAACTTTAAAGCTTACCTCTCTGTAGGATATTACTACTGAGGCCTGCGTTTTTCAATCTTTTGTTTGTACTCCTGTATCTTTTCCTTCCTATGCTGAGGATTATTAAAGTATAGCAGGCTTAAGAAAAAGGAAAGTGCAGCCATAACTAAAAGTATTAGGAAAGTTATACCTTTTCTCATGTCAAAAGAGGGGGCCTTGCAGGCCCCAGGGTTTTTATTGCTTTTTATGTTGCTTTTCTAGCCATTCGTAGTTGTAGGGGTCCCAGTCTTCTGGCATATGGGGTATCTTGTCAAAGTTATGGGGTGGTGGTGGAGAAGGAACAAGCCATTCAAGGGAAGGAGACTGCCAAGGGTTATCTTCTGCCCTTTTACCAAACTTTGTGGAGAGTATGAGGTTAAGCACTGCCATTGCTATACCAATCGCAAGTATCATAGACCCTATGGTCTGTAGCTCGTGAAGCCTTACCCAGTTGTCTATTGGTGGGTAGTCCGCATACCTTCTGGGCATGCCCTCCAAACCCACTATAAACTGAAGGAAGTAGAATAGGTTGGAACCTATCATTATAAGCACGAGGGCTATCTTTGCCCACAGTTCGCTATACATCCTGCCCGTATACTTGGGATACCAGTAGTGAAAACCACCAAAGGCTGCAAGGGTAAGAGCCATACCAAGCACATAGTGGAAGTGAGCAACAACAAAGTGAGAGTCATGGACGCCTATATCAAAGGCGGGAAGACCAAGAGGTATACCTGTGAGACCGCCTATTAAGAACATAAATATTGCAGCAAGTGTGTATAACATAGGTGCTGTAAACCTTATGGACCCCTTATATAGGGTAAATATCCAGTTGAATATCTTTATACCCGTGGGAACACCTATCAGAACAGTGGTGTAGGAGAATATTATCCTTATCCAATCAGGCACACCACTGGTAAACATGTGATGTATCCAAACCATAAAGCCAAGTATGGCTATGCCCCATATGGCGAATATCATGGAGGTCCTTCCAAATATCTCCCTTCTTGAGAAGGTAGCTATAATTTCAGATATAACACCAAAGGCGGGCAGTATCATAACATACACAACGGGGTGGGAGTAGAACCAGAACAGGTTTTGATAGAGTAGGGGGTCTCCACCTCTTGTGGGGTCAAAGAAGGCGGTATGGAAATATTTGTCCATGAGAAGCATAGTTACTGCACCAGCAAGTGCCGGCACACCCAGTATTTGAATGACATTCATGGCAAGGAAGGCATGAAGGAAGAGGTTCATCTTTTTGAAACTTATACCAGGTGCTCTCATGGTGAGGTTTGTCACCACAAGGTTTATGGCGCTGGCTATTGAAGAGGCGCCAAGGAGATGGATTATAAGAGCATAGAAGGCTACAGGACCCACATTGTCGTTCAGAGAAATGGGAGGATAGCCGGTCCACATCATTCTTATATGGTTGCCAGGTAATAGGGTTATTAGAGCAAGCACGCTGGCTGCAAAGAAGAACCAATAGCTTAGGGCGTTAAGCCTAGGGAAGGCAACGTCCCTGGCTCCTATCATAAGAGGTAAGAGGTAGTTGCCGAAAGCACTCCATATACCAACTGCCCACCAAAACTGCATTAGGACTCCGTGCACTGTAAGAGCTTGATTGTAGGTATCTTGAGACAGATATTGGAGTCCGGGCTGGAAGAGCTCAAGCCTAATTGCTAGGGCAGAGAGACCAGCTATGAGGAAGAAAATGAGGCTGGTCACCCCATACATTATACCTATTTTCTTGTGGTCCGTGGTGAAAATCCACTCCTTCAGACCGGCGCTAAAATACGGTCTGTAGCTTACTGCAGCCATGGTGATGCACCTCCTTTAAATGTTTTGCTTGCTATTTTCATCACTTGTCTGCATACCTTGGTTTAGCCATTTTTCAAACTCGTCCTTGGGAACAACCTTAAGGACCGCTGCCATGTAGGCGTGCTGAGTGCCACAATATTCTCTGCATAGCACCCAATATTCCCCGGGCTTGTTTATTTGAAACCAAAGGTGGGTTATTCTTCCTGGAACACAATCCTCCATTACCTTCGCAGGATGAACATAGAAGGAATGAATCACATCTCTAGAAGTGCAGAGCACCTTTATTGGCGTGTCCGCAGGAATATATGCCTTGAACATATCGTTCACCTTGTCAGTTGTAAGATATGCGTTGGTTTGTGGGTCCACAACACTGCTAAAGAAGGAGTATACCTTTTTACCGTTAGGATATTCAAATTCCCAACCCCACATGAAGGCAGTGACCTTTATTTCCATGGCACCCTCTGGTGCAGTTCTCTGCACCCTATAAAAAGCAAAGCTCTGTGTGGCCAGGTATATAACTATGATAGTGGGGATTATGGTCCAGAGTATTTCAAGAGCCTTGCTTTCTTTCACATGCTGAGCCTTTTCGTTTACACCTTTCTTATAGCGGTATTTTATGAGGAAGTAGGCTCCAGGGATAAAAACCACCAGATAGATAATCACCGCTATTAGGAGCCAAACCTCATAAATAGTCTGCCAATAGTTGGCAGGATAGGCAAGTATGTCCTTCATGGGTGCACCTCCTTTTTATTTCTACTATAAAAATATGCAAGAGTAAAGGTGCCAACAACACCAAGAATCCCGATGCCCGCAAAGATAAGTGTGGGGTCTATAACATATCGGCTTCTTGCATGGTCATACCTGTAGCAGGCAAGTATGGCAAGGTCTACGATGTTATTTATTGAAGGCTTCTCTCTCTGAGCATCCGTAAAGGCGAGGCTTATGTCTTTATCTCTTAGAAAAGCACCGTATAGATATCTCATTACCTTACCATCAGGGGACAAGAAAATGGTCACATTTGGGTGTATAAATATTTTGTCCCTGTCTATGAAGTAGAACTTGTATCCCACAGATTGGGTTATCCTCCTTATGTCCTCCTTGGAGAGTATACCTACAAGCCAGTTGTTGGGCATTTGGGTGGTGCCAAAGTTTTTTAGCATAAACTGCTTCATGCTTTCAAGATTATCCTTCTCATCAAAAGAAAGAACCACATATCTGTATTCATTAGATAGGTTTTGTGAGGCCTTATAGAGATGTTCTGCCGTTATGGGGCAGACCGAGTCGCAGGTGTAATAGGCAAAGAGAAGGGCTGTTGGCTTACCCTTTATAAAATCCATAAGGTCTACATCTCCCTTTAGAGTCTTTACACGCACATCCGCTATTTGTTTACCTATGAATAGGTCTTCCTGTATCTTTACTACACTCACATCCTGTTCTCCATAGGAACTTGTGTATCTACCGTATTCATATGTGTCCCTAGCAAAGACCAAAAACACAAAGATTAGAGTGAAAAGTGCTAACCTCATAGCAAGCTACCTATAAGATATGCACTGCTTGCCACAAGAAGCCACATAATGTCCACAAAGTGCCAGTATAGGGTTGTTGCCTTCATATAGGTGTGACCTTTGTGCTCACTAGCTTTACCCGTAAGCAAAAGAAAGAGTGCCACCAGCATGGTAAGAAGTCCCACTACTATGTGAGAGGTGTGTATTCCCGTTAGCATATAGAAACCAGTTCCATACATGTTGGAGCTAAGAGTAAAACCTTCATGCCACAGATGTAGCCATTCCTTTATGTGTATGACCATGAAGGCAGACCCGAGGACTATTGTAAGAAACACAAAGAAAGCAGAGAGGCCATTCCTACCCTTTTCAAAGAGTTTTTCCGCTATGGCTATAGTGGCACTAGAAGCCCAGAGGATAAAGGTAAGTATTAAGGGAATGACCAGGTTCATACCTTTGGGGACCCACTGGGGCCAAACCTCTGCATGGGTGGCTCTAGCCATATAAAAACCAGCGAACATGGTCCCGAATATTACCACCTCTGATACTATAAAGAACATCATAGCGGGCATACCAAGCCCTTCTTCGTGACCCTTTGAAAAGAACTCCTGGACCCAGCCAGCTATACCAAGGACAAAGAGCACAAGACTGGTGCCACCAAAGACAAGAGCCAGCATGGGTTTTTGCCAAACCATAAAAGCTATAAAGGTGAGAGGGACTAGAAGGACTGCCAGACCCACAGGTAGTGGCCAGTAGCTATACTCGTGCTCTCCAAGGTGGTGGTGCACCTCGTGCTGTGCCATCTTTTACCTCCTTTGCAGGCTTATAGAAATAAAGATATTAATAATTCCTCTTGCGCACAATCAATACATACATGCTTATATAACTATAAGTAAAACTTATAACAATGCAAAGCATATGTGTCACCTAAAGCCTTCTTTTTTCTGGAATTGGATGTATAATATAAACTCTACAGGCCCGGTAGCTCAGTTGGTAGAGCACCCGGCTGAAAACCGGGGTGTCGGCGGTTCAAGTCCGCCCTGGGCCACTTTTAAAAGTTCAACCCTTACCCTGTAGTTGATGAGTATCTCCAAGGGACATCTGTTTAGGTCGGTGTCAAGAAAGGGTATGGCGTAGGGTGAAGTGTCTAATTTTTTCCTCTCTTTTTCTGGGAGGCTCTCCTCGCATAGGAAACACGCTTTTGTCCCTCCCCTCTTTCTACCTATACTCTCCGTGGAAGATAGCCTAAAGCCCAGTTCTCTTAGGGCTTTTCTGACAGGCAAAGAAGAGGTGTAAGAGACCCAAACACCTTCTGGGCTCATAAGCCTCTTAACCTGAGCCAAAAACTCAAGGCTCCACAGCTCTGGGTTTCTGTAGGGAGAGAAGCCATCATGAAAGACCGCATGAGCAAAGAACTCAGATACTTCCAATATGTTTTCCCTTGCATCCCCAAGGTATAGCTTGAAGGATATACCCTCTTTTTCAAACTCCGGCAGGTTGTCCCATATAAGGTTGTGGAAGGATCTGAACTCTTCTGGGAGGGGTGGGACTATCTCTGGAAGTTCCTTTTCAAAGGAGATGACCCTTAGCTGGATATGGGGGTTTATCTCCTTTAGCTTCTTTATAGCAACCGCCACGTTGTAGCCGAGCCCAAAGCCTATATCAAGAAGGTTTATCTCCTCTAGGTGCTTTGCCTTATAAGGAAGCCCCGAAGGCAGTAGGAACTTTTCAAGACACTCCTTTACTGAGCCTGCGGACACGCTATGGTAGGGCTCGCCATAGGCTGGGTGGACAAGGGTGTAGTCGCCTGCCTGTGTTTGAACTATGCCCCGTGCTTGAACGGAGGGGCTTAGCCACGCCTTGAGATCAAGGAACACAGCCCTAAGGCTTTTCTCTGAAAGCTCTATGCCTCTTGATATTATGTATTGTTCCAGAAGGGTCCTTAGGTCCACAGTTATAAAATTTAAAAGGCTATGAGGGGTTTTGAGTGGACACCACATAGAATACTGCTCTTTTCCTACCTTGGAGTGATACTTGTGGGGTCTGTTTTTCTTTATCTTCCGATCTCTACTTTGAGACCAATAAGCTACATGGACGCACTCTTTACCGCAACCTCCGCCACAACGGTCACAGGGCTTGTGGTTTTAGACACAGAAAAGGAGCTTACGCCTTTTGGAAAGTTTGTGGTTCTTCTTCTTATACAGCTTGGTGGTCTGGGTTATATGACCTTTACTACCTACTTCCTCATAGCCCTCAGAAGGAGGCTGGGACTTAGAGAACGGCTAATACTTGCCGAGTCCTTTAACTATCCTGGCATGCACGGGCTTGTGAGGTTTGTTAAGAGAATGTTTCCTTTGGTATTTTTTGTTGAACTTGTGGGGGCTTTGCTTCTATTCCCTTCCTTTCTATTCAAGCTTAGAGACCCCTCAGAAGCCCTTTTTGCCAGCCTTTTTCATTCTGTGTCCGCCTTTAACAACGCTGGCTTTTCCACCTTCTCAGACAACCTCATAGGCTTTAGAGGAAACCTCTGGGTCAACGCAGTTATAAGTCTTCTCATAATACTGGGTGGGATAGGTTTTTATACCATTTACGAGCTAATCCTCTACAAAAGGGGTGAGCTAAGGAGGCTATCTACCCACACAAAGCTGGTGCTTTTATCCTCTGCTTTGCTCATACTCTTTGGCTTTTTCATGCTTTTGCCCGACCTATGGAGGTTTGAAAACATGTCCATGAAAGAAAGACTCATGGCAAGCCTGTTTCACAGCATATCCGCAAGAACCGCAGGCTTTAACACCATAGATATAAGCAAACTCTCAGAGGCTTCGCAGTTTGTGCTTGTAAACCTTATGTTCGTGGGAGCATCGCCGGGCGGGACGGGCGGTGGCATAAAGACCATAACCGCGGTGGTGGTATTCCTTGCGGTTTTTTCCTACATTAGAGGCAGACCAGATGTGGTGGTCTTTGGCAGGAGGCTCATAGATGCGCAGGTGCACAGGGCTATGGTGGTTCTAAGTTTGTCCTTTGCCTACAACACCCTTGTGGCAACGCTACTTACGGAGCTAGAGGGCATAAGACTGCTCCCGGCTCTTTTTGAGACGGTTTCTGCCTTCTCCACCGTTGGGCTTTCCCTTGGCAACCCCAGGGGGCTAAGCCTTTCTGCAGACTTTTCACCCTTTGGCAAATTCCTTATAATTCTAACCATGATAGCGGGAAGGGTGGGTGTGCTTGGCTTTATGCTTGCTCTGGCGGGTAAGGAAAAGCCCAGTCATGTGAGACTTCCCGAAGCGAGGCTTCTGCTGTGAAAAGGCTCTTTGGGGTAATAGGACTTGGAAGGTTTGGCTTTAATGTGGCAAAGACTCTTGCAGAGGGCGGTGCGGAGGTAATAGCCTGCGACATAGATGAGGAAAAGGTTAAACAGGTCTCTGAGCTTGTTCATCAAGCCTTTATTTTGGATGCCACTGATGAGAAGGCTCTAAGAGAATCGGGCATTGCCAATGCGGATATGGTAATAGTTAGCATAGGTGAGAACATAGAGGCAAGCATACTTGTGGTAGTCCAACTCATGGAGCTTGGGGTAAAGGAGATAATAGCTAAGGCGGTAAACCCTCTACATGGGAGGATTCTTGAAAGGCTTGGAGTGAGCAGGGTCATACATCCTGAGAGGGACATGGCCATAAGACTTGCCCACTCTCTGCTAATGGGTGGCTTTATAGAGGAAATACCCATCGCAGAAAGCTACAGCATATTTGAGATGAAGCCACCCCAGAGGCTTCACAACAAAAGCCTTGGAGAGCTTGACCTCAGGAGGAAATACGACATAACAGTCCTTGCTATAAAGAGGGGTGAAAGGTTCATAGTAAACCCATCAGCGGAAGAGTTAATCCTTCCAGATGACATTCTGGTGGTCTTAGGCAGGAGTGAGAAGATAGGAGTTCTGTGATATCATAACAGGGATGCGAAGGCTTCTTGTCGCCCTTCTACTTGTAGTCATAGGAGCTTTGGTAATAATTTTTGCCATAAGAGGCAATAAGGAAAATTATGCGGTGGCAAAAGAAGAGGAGGTTAGGACTTTAGTTTATGGATCTGGTTATGCAAGGGCGGACCAGTATACGGTGGTAAAGGCAGAAGTATCTGGCTACATAAATCGTATATATGTAAAGGAAGGAGACTATGTGAAGAAGGGGCAGGTGCTTGCGGTAATGGATGCAAAACCTATAGAAGCTAGTATAAAGGAGGTCTCAGAAAGGCTAAGGCTTGTGCGTGAAAGGTTAACAGAGGGCTCCCCCTACCTAAGAAGCCTTGAAAAAAGTGTTGAGTCCGCACGAATAAACATGGAAAACAGCAAAAGCTTATTTGAAAGAAGGGAAAGGCTCTTTTCTCAGGGGCTAATACCAAAAGAGACTTATGAGCAGAGCAAGACACAATATGAGCTGAGCCTAAGGGAATACGAAAGGGCAAAGAGCACCTACGAGGACGCAGTGAGAGCTCTCCAGTCTGAAGAGAGGGTTATATCCGCCGAGAGGGAAAGGCTTGAAAAGGAAAGAGATAAGTATCTTATAAGAAGTCCTATAGAGGGTTATGTGCTTAAAAAGTTTGTGGAGGAGGGAGATTTTATAAACCATCTGAGCCAAGAGAACAGGCTTTTTTCTGTGGGCTCAAAGGGTTGGGAAGTTTGGCTTGAGGTAGACGAAGAATACGCAGGTATGCTAAGGGAAGGCCAAAGGGTTTTTCTAAAGGTGGATGCTTATCCCGACAAAAAGTTTGAAGGCAGGGTCTCTCAAGTCATAAGGGAGGTAGATAGAAGCAGGAAGCTCATAACAGTAAAGGTAAGTGCAGACCTTCCAGCGGATCTACCCAACGGTTCCACTGTGGACGGGCAGATAGAAGTAGAAAGGAAAAAGGCTCTTCTAATCCCTGCAACAGCATACAGAGATGGTCATGTGCTTCTCTATGATGGTATACGAAGGGTGAGTGTGCCAGTGAAAATCGGGAAAAGATATGGAGACTATATAGAAGTCATAGAGGGGCTAAAGCCCGGGGACCGAGTGGTTTTGCCATGAAACACATACTTTTTGTTTCGCTGAAGCTACTACTGCAAAGGAAAAGACAAACACTGGTTTCTATACTAGGTGTATCCATAGGTGTGGCTGCCTTTATCGTGATGAGTTCTCTAATGCTTGGTTTTCAGAACTATTTTATACAACAGGTTATAGACCTTGAACCTCACATAAGGATAAAGCCAAGGGAAGAAAAACAAAATATAGAGCCCTTCTCTGTGCTACTAGGTGAAAAACCCGTGGAAAAGGACAAAATACTAGGGTGGCAGGAACTCATGAAAGAAATTGAAAGAAACCCAGAAGTTATAGGCGTAGCACCAAGGCTTGTAAGCAGAGGTATCTTGAAATACGGAGTAAAGGATAAGCCAGCGACCCTAGTGGGCATAGACCCCCAAAGAGAGCCAAAGGCATCCATTATAGAAAAATTCCTTGTGCATAAAAGCCTTCAAAGGCTTGAAACAAACAGGACAGGTGTTATCTTAGGTGCTTTAGTAGCCAGAAGTCTTGGCATAGATAACATAGGCAAAAAAGTCTTGCTAGTAGCACCCAACGGGCGAACCCTTCTAGCGACTGTGGAAGACTTTTTTGAATCGGGCATAACCAACATAGATGACGCAAGGGTATACATACACATAAAAACCCTTCAAAGCCTACTGGATAAGCAAGGAGAAGTCAACGAAATAGTTATAAAGGTGGTAGATGTAAACAAGGCAGAGAGAATATCTAAAGAACTCCAGAACTCTATTAGCTACGAGGTAGAGAGTTGGCAAAGGGCTTACAGAAATTTCCTCAGCATTTTTAAAATACAAAATATTATAACCTACATGATAGTCTTTGCCATTCTTACTGTTTCTGCCTTTGGAATATTCAACATAATAATGATGACTGTTCTAGAAAAGAAAAAGGACATAGCCATACTCATGGCCATGGGTTTCCTGAGGAGAGATATACTTCTAATTTTTATGCTAGAAGGCTTTGTAATAGGTATGCTGGGCGCCATCCTAGGTTCTGTGTTTGGTTTTGGAATACAGGAATATCTTGAATCCGTTAGGCTTGATGTGGAGGGACTTATAAGAACAAAGGGTTTTGTGCTGGACAGAAGTCCGGTTTTTTATTTATATGCACTTATTTTTTCTCTCTTCTTTTCTCTGCTGGCAAGTTTCTACCCTTCCTATAGGGCAAGCAGGCTTAACCCAGTAGATATCTTCAGGAGCCAATGAAGATAATAGAACTAAGGGGTGTGAAAAAATACATAGGCCAAGAGCAAATACTAAAGGGCATAGACTTGGAAATATATAAGGGAGAGTTTGTTGCTATCATTGGAGCAAGCGGCTCGGGCAAGAGCTCCATGCTGTATATAATGGGACTGCTTGATAAACCCACCGAAGGTGAAGTGCTTTTTGAAGACCAAAAGGTGGATTTCTCCAAAGAGATGAAGCTCTCCGAGATAAGAAACAAGAGGATAGGTTTTGTCTTTCAGTTTCACTATCTTTTGCCCGAGTTTAACCTATTGGAAAATGTAATGCTACCGGCGATAAAGATGGGTATGGCGCCGCAAGAAGCAAAAAGCAGAGCATACGAGCTGTTGCATATGCTTGGACTTGGTGGCAAGGAGAAAAGAAAGCTTTACCAAGTCTCTGGTGGAGAAATGCAGAGAGTTGCCATAGCTAGGGCTCTTATAAACAAGCCATCTGTTATACTAGCAGATGAGCCCACTGGAAACTTGGATAGCAAGAATACAAAGGCGGTAATGGACATATTCAAGGAAATAAACCAGAGGGGCACAACTATAGTAATGGTCACCCATGAACTAGAACTGGCAGAGGAGGCGGATAGGATTGTAGAAGTCAAGGACGGATACATATTGAGAGGTTAGAAGGTCTACCACTATCCAAACAGGGCAACTGCAGCCTTTAGCGCCCTCTCCAATTCTTCCTCCGTGGGCATCTCCGCATAGACCCTTATAAGGGGTTCTGTGCCAGAAGCTCTAAAAAGCACCCAGCCATCTCCTTCAAAAATCAGCTTTAGGCCATCAAGAGTTATAGCTTTTGCAACCTTGAGACCTCCCAGCCTTTCTGGTGGGTTCTTTATAAGCTCCCCAAGCCTTTGCTTTTTATCTTCCTCCGCATGAAGGTCAATTCTCTTGTAGTGGGCTGTGCCATACATTCTGAATATATCCTTTATAATCTCCGAGATAGGCCTTTCTTTGAGAAGAGTTAGTTCAAGAACCATAAGACCACTAAAAAGCCCGTCCCTTTCTGGTAGAAAGTCCACAATACCGTAGCCCCCGCTCTCTTCACCGCCAAATATGACCTTTTCCTTGAGGATTACCTCGTTTATGTTTTTAAAGCCGACCGCCACCTCTTTTAGCTCCACGCCTTCTGCCCTGCATATCCTGTCCGCAAGGTAGGTGGTGGAGACGGTCTTTACCACAATGCCATCCCTCTTAGCTCTGTTTCTTATTAGGTGGTATAGCAAAAGCACATAAAGAAGCTGAGAGTTCACAAATCTTCCCTCCTCATCCACAAGGGCTATCCTGTCGCCATCTCCGTCGTTGGCTATGCCAAGCTGGGCATTCAAAGCCCTTACACTTAGGGTAAGAGGTTCCAGGTGTCTTTCTATTGGCTCTGGTGCGTGCCCACCAAATAGTGGGTCTCTGTGGCTTCTTATCTGGTGCACCGTTAGCCTTGTTCCAGAAAGCACATGAGAGTAGGTGCCCAGTGCAGAGCCATACATGGCATCGTGCACCAGTGTAAGCTCCTTCTGAGAGAAGAGCTCCATGTTTACCCTTCTTTTTACCTCCCTCATGTATTCACCCCAGATGTTCACATACTCGGGTTGAAACTTTTCAGGCTTTATGTCTTCTACTCCTTTTAGCTCCTCTTCCACCTGCGCTATGAACTCCGGTGTGGCAGAACCACCGAAGGAGTCCTTTATTTTGTATCCGTTGTATTCTGGTGGGTTGTGAGAGGCGGTTATCATCACACCGTTGTCAAAACCCATGTATTTAACCGCAAAGGAAACCATAGGAGTGGTGCAGGACTTTATGCTAAGGTAGCATTCAAAGCCAAGGGTTCTGAAAACCCTATATACCTCAAGGGCAAAATGCTCAGACATAAACCTGTTGTCGTAGCCCACCACCACCTTTTTCTTGCCCTGTTTTTGTAGCACCCTTGCATGGGCAAGGGCAACTCTCCTTACATTCTCAAAGGTAAAGGTATCACCGATGATGGCTCTCCAACCGTCTGTGCCAAACTTTATCATCTTTGACCTCCCTGAGGTATGTTTATTATAGGCGTCATCCTCGTATCGTAAGGCAGAAGTATTATAGTGTTGTTCTGGCTTCTGGCGTATTCTTGGATGTTTTCTATAAACTTCCACATGAGGTATTCCCTTGTTAGCGAGCCTGCTATTATTCTGTTGGCTTCCGCTATGCCTTGAGCCTCTACCTTTTTCCTCTCCGCTTCAAGCTTTTCCTTCTCTAAAAGAAACTGCATCCTTTGAGCTTCCTCATAAGCCTTTCGCTTTTCCTCTATTGCCCTAACCACGCTTTCTGGAAGCCTTATATCCCTTATAAGCACATCCTCAAGTATTAAGTATCTTCTTGTAAGTTGCTCGCTAACTTCCCTTTTTATCTTCTCTTGTAGCTTTTGTCTCTCTTGGTAAACTACAGAGCTTTCCATCTCCGCTATGGCATCCCTTACAGAAGTCCTCACTATCTGCTTTATTATTTTCTCCTCGTAGTCAGGTCCGTATTCTCTTATAAGCTCTGGAGCTTTGTTAGCGTCAACTCTATAAAGCACCGCTACATCCATATTAACAGGTAGACCATCCTTAGAAAGACTGCTTATGGGGTTTTGCTTTTCTTTTGTAAACTCCACAGCTCTTGTCCTTATCTCTATCTTTTCCACTGTCTGCAGGAGAGGAATTCTAAGGTGCAGTCCCTCCCTTAGTGGCACTGGGTCAATCTTACCTAAGGTTCTCTTTACACCCACAAAGCCAGACTGCACAACAACCAAAGGGTTGCCTGCAAAAACAAGGAATAGCATAAGCAGTATAAAGACTAAAAAATAGGCTAGGGAGCTTAAACCCTCAAAGTGTAAACTTTTCACGCCTCACCTCCACCAAAAAGAAATTATAATTAAAACCTGCATATGATTGCAGAAGAAACCTTAAAAGAGGCCCTCAGGAAAAACAAGTTAAGGAGCGAAACCTTTGGAAACCTTGAGTATTTGAGGTTTACTGATGACCTTAAAGAAGTGCCCCGTGGCACTGTTCTCTTCAAAGATAACATTTTATGGGGTTATCCACATATAGGCAGAATATTCCAGCTCACCACAGGCATACCAGAGCAGTTCCAAGCCCCTTTCTGGGTTGAAGAGAAGGTAGATGGCTACAATGTCAGGGTCTTTATGCATGAAGGGGAGATATACGCCCTCACAAGGGGAGGCTATGTGTGTGCCTTCAGCACCGATAGGGTTTTGGACTTCATAGACCCAGTCTTTTTTGAGGAAAATCCAGACCTCGTGTTATGCATGGAAGTAGCAGGACCTGAAAACCCCTACGTGGAGGAAAGCCCCCCTTATGTGAAAGAGGATGTTAGGTTCTTCCTCTTTGATATAATGCAAAAAAACCGTCAAGGCTTTCTGCCCTACAGGGAAAAGCTAAGGCTCATTGAAAAATACAACCTTCCAAGCGTAGAGAGGTATGGTTTATACACTCCTGACCAAATAGATGACCTGAAGGCTCTTCTTAGAAGGCTTAACGAAGAAAAAAGGGAAGGCGTAGTGCTAAAGGAAAACTCGGAAAGAGACAAAAGGGTCAAGTATATCACAAGCTATGCCAACCTTAACGACATAAGGATAACCTCCTTAAACATGTTGGGCCTTCCCGCAGATTATTACACCAATAGACTCCTAAGGCTTGCCCTCTTCATAGAGGAGGAGGGACTGGAGAAAAATCAAGAACTTTTTAGAGAGATTGGAGAAGCCTTTCTAAGCGGTCTTTTCTCCGCCTGTCATATGGCGAGAGAGGAGGGTAAGGTTCGCAGGGTCTTTAGATGTAGGTTCAGAAGGCGGGAAAAAGCCCTCATATTCCTTGAACAGATAAAACATGCATCCGTTCACATACAGGTAAACCAGCTGTCTCTGACACAGGAAGGAGATTTCTGGCTTCTTGAGTTTGAAAAGGTTTTTCTAAACATGACGGGCTTGCTGGGATACCTGCTCAAGGGTGGATCTCTCATAGACTAAATTCTTATGGTCTGGCTTTCTAAGATAAACCTAAAGCCCTTGGGGTCTATGAGCTTTATGCCCACCTTGTCCGCCCAGTTTCTGAGACCCTCATCACCAGACACAAGTATGCCATCAAGCTCGTAGGCAAGCAAAAGCACATCAAGGTCTTCCTTGCTGTCTATTATGCCGGTCCTTAGAGCCTCTCTGTATTTCTCCCTGAGCTTGTTTATAAGCCTTCCCACATCCTCCTGCGTAAGCCTTCCAGCCTCCTTTGTATGCTCTTCGGCTATCCTTAGTCCCTTGTTTATCCTGTAGCGCACCTCCTCTATGAACTCATAGAGAAACTCCGCAGGAACCATGAGGTTAAACCTCCTTGGGGAGCGAATCCTTACCGCAAGCTCAAACTTAGGCTTGAGGTTTCCCAAATCAACCATCTTGTTAAACTCTTCGTAGACAGAGGTGGGCATGTAGAACTGTGCCTTACTATGAGAAGCGAGGGTAATGAAGTTCTCTATGGCTCCCAGTTGGTCCTTTTCAAACTGCGTGTAAATGTCAGGGTTAGTAAATAAGCTCGTGTCCAGGACAAAAATTTCCATCCCTGAATAATTATAGAACATTGCTTTTTGTCATGTATTCCTGCAGGGAGGACTTTACCACATGGTAGGGAACCTCAAAACCTGTCCATATTCGGAAGCTCTCCACTCCTTGATACAAAAGCATATCAAGACCATCTTGATAGAGGCATCCTCTTTCTCTTGCAGACTTGAGGAGCGGGGTATCCCTGTAGATTATGTCCATAACCCTATGCCTTGGGTTAAGTTTCTTATAGTCAAATATGGGTGGGTCTTCTTCTTTTAGACCAAGGGATGTGGTGTTTACGATAAGCTCCACCTCTTCCAAAACATCCTCTGGACTTTTAATGTGAAAACATCCAAACTCTTCGCACAGCCTTATTGCCTTCTCTTGGGTTCTGTTCCACAGGAAAAGCTCAGTACCTTCAAGTTTTAAGGCATAAAGCACAGCCCTTGCAGAACCTCCCGCACCAAGCACCAAGACTTTTAGGTTTCTAAGCTGGGGCGTCAATTTCTTTACAGCCTTCAGAAAGCCAATCCAGTCCGTGTTGTAGGCATACACACCTTCATCTGTAATCTTGAGGGTATTGGCTGAGCCTATAGCTTTTGCATGGGGGTCTATAAAATGCGAAAGTTCAAGGGCTTTCTCCTTGTGGGGAAGCGTTATGTTAACGCCCTTTATACCAAGAGCTTTCAAGCCTCTAAAGGCAGTCTCAAACTCTTCGGGTTTTACCTCAAAGGGCACATAGACAGCATTTATAGAGAAATGCTCAAAGGCTTTGTTCTGAAAAACTGGGGAGAGGGAATGCCTTACTGGGTAGCCTAATATGCCATAAACCTGCGTTTTCCCGTCAAGGGTCATCCAATCTGATACTTGGGTTGAAGTATCTCTACCCTTTTGACCCAGCTCAGATTGCCCTTGATAGCCATATCCACCACATTTTTAACGCTCACATCCACTATCGGGCAGTCGGTGCAACCGCCTTCAAACTGAAGGTAAACCTCGCCTTCCCTTATGTCCACCACCTTTAGGTTTCCGTGATGCTCCTTAAGGGCTGGCCTAATCCTTTCTAGTATTTGTTCCACCTCTCTAAATTCCTTCTCTTCCATCTTTAGTCCTCCAGCTGTCTGTATAAATCTTGTATCTCCTGCCAGAGATTTCCCTGAGCTTCGTCATCCAAATCCATCAGCCTGCAAAAACCCTTAAGGGTGAGCTTGTCTGCTACCACATCCTCTATATCCTCTTCCACAAGCACCTTATAGCCATACTTCATAAGCACCTCCCTTGCTTGTGGAAAGCTCCTGAGAAGGTCCATCAGGTTTGTGTCTAAAGTTATTCTCTCCCTCATGTTTCCTTCACCTTTTTGACAAAAAGATGATACTCACCATCCTCTTCATAAAGACCCAGAAATTCCTGACCTGTTGCCTTGCACCATGCGGGTATGTCCTCCACCACGCCGGGGTCATCTGCCACCAATTCAAGCACCTGACCTACCTGCATGGTTTTTATCACCTTTGCGGTCTCCGCCACAGGCACGGGGCAGAAGGTTCCCACCACATCGTGCACCACGTCTGGCTTTATGTTTTCAAGCTCCATGTTTTGCCCCCTGTATGTTGTATATTTTAAGGGATTGAACCAGCTCTTCCTCCATTGGCTCTCCCCAAAGGGTAAGCTCGCCATCTCCAAGGTTTAGGACCACCTCACATGGCTCCCTCTTGGAATACCTTGCAATAAGGTCCGCCACGAGTTTTCTCTCGTCTTCTCTTGGACTGCCCTTTATTAGGGCAAAGGTGCCACGCATATCCTTCCTGTAGGCATAACCATACCTGTTTTTAAAGCCCTGAAGGAACCTTACCTCACCCTCGTTTCTTGCCACGATGAGCTTGGCACCAGAGGGAAGTCTAAAGTGCCTCCCCACAGAAAAAAGCACCAAGTCATCCTTTGTTATTAAGCCCTCTATACTTAGGGCTTCTCTGAACCTGTAGGCGTAGTTTTCGTCCGTAAGGTAGCAACAACCACCGGCAGGCTGTTCGTAGTCAATGCCATACTTCTTTGCCAGTGCTATCTGTTTCTTTCTACCCCTCCCGCTTATGGCTAAGAGCTTTTCTCTGTCTACCCACCCAAGCCTTTCAGGTATAGTCTCCGGAAGCAGTTTTGCGGAAAGGGGTCGGAGTATATATCCTTCAAGCCCAGCTTCTTTCTCTATAAGCATAAGCCTTTCGTAGGTTTGGCTCATAGGTCTTTGACCAAGCACTTCGCCGGTGGCTACAAAATGATAGCCCTCTTTCTCCATTATTTCCTTTGCCTTCTTGAGCATGAATATCCTGCAGTCCACACAGGGGTTTACGTTTTTGCCATAACCATATTTTGGATTTAGGATTATGTCAAAGTATTCCTGGGATATATCAACTATTTCAAGGGGAACTTGAAGCTGGGCTGCTGCCCTGAGAGCAGGGTTAACATAGTGCGACCCGTCTTCTCTCTTCAGTCCAAGGCGTCTTTTGTGCTCGGTTATGCAGAAACCTGTATAAAAGTGCAGTGCCTTAACCTCAATGCCTTGGTCCTGAAGGAGGCGGACCGCTAAAGAGCTATCCAGCCCTCCAGAGAAAAGAGCAACAGCCCTTGCCTTCATGTGGATAGGAATTCAAATTCCCTGCTTTCTTCCTCCTCCTCTTCGTAGCAGTCCGGTATGCGCATGGCTTCTTCTACCCTTCCCTGCTTGAGGAGGTAGTCCTTTATGGCTACATGCAATGTTTCAAGCCCAAGGTTCGTGCAGTGTATCTTCTGTGGAGGAAGACCACCAAGTTCGTCAAAGATGTCTTTGTAGGTGAGGTTCAGGGCGTAGCTGATGGGTTTACCCTTTATCATCTCTGTAAGCTGAGAGGAGACCGCAATGGCAGAGCCACAGCCAAAGGTTTTAAACCTCACATCCTCTATCACATCGTTCTCTGGGTTGACCTTGAGGGTAAAAAGCATGGCATCACCACAGGCTGGATTGCCACACTGCCCTATGGCATTGGCATCCTCAAGCACACCCACATTACGTGGGTTCAAAAAGTGGTCAAGCACCTTCTCGCTGTATTCAAACATCTTAACACCTCCTTAACATTGATGAAATAAAATATGACAGTTTTGACCCAAGTTGCTATGACCTTTATCAAAGATATGGCTTACATATATTTTTCCACAAGCCACTTGAAAGTCTTGCTAAGCCTATGGTCATCCTCAAGCTCAAGAAACTCTTTAACCTTCACCTTGCTTACAAAAAGCTTTGAGTGTTCTATTGGCACTGTGTTGTCTTGCCTGCCGTGGAATACATAAATCTCATAGGGAACTTCTGAGGGGAAGTCTACATGGCTGTCTCTTAGTATTTCATAACCCTTTTTGAGTATATCTACCGCAAACTCTTTGTTTATGGTAAGTTCAAGACCTGTTTCGCACTCTGTAAAGCTTAGGTCTTCCTTACCCTCCAGCCAATTTTTGCACCTTGTCTGTCCCACCTCCTTTACAGTAAGAGTAAGTGTTGAGTAAGAAGGGGCAAAGAGGAAAACCCTTTTGACCTTTTCTGGTTTGTAAAACTTGAGATAGTTTAGAGAGATATATCCACCGTGAGAACTTCCAGAGAGCCAAACTTGAGAAAACTTTTGGGAAAAGCCTTTTACAAGTGCATCAAGCACCTCCAAGACCCTGCTCGTGGTAGTAGTCTGATAGTCCATATCCATAGCAAAGAGGGAAAACCTGCCTTGCAAACTCCTCTCCCTTAGAATGCTTACCTTAGTGCCTTTGATATCACTGGCAAATCCATGAAGGTGTATTAAAATAACCT
>JAXSPD010000012.1:0-39045 GCA_037926845.1 Candidatus Pampinifervens yunnanense
CTTGGGGAGTTGCAACAATCCAGCAAGTTTTCCTGCAGTAAGTGCTAGTTTTTGTTGCATCTTTATCTGACCCTTGGGGAGTTGCAACCTTGAAATTTGAGACATGGTATTCGACAATTTCTGTTGCATCTTTATCTGACCCTTGGGGAGTTGCAACGGTTCTGATAAATGCTCATAAGTTTTGCATATATCGTCAGTTGCATCTTTATCTGACCCTTGGGGAGTTGCAACACACCCGCTTCCCATCCAGCCCCTTTGCTATTTCTGGTTGCATCTTTATCTGACCCTTGGGGAGTTGCAACTTGAGTGGTATGTATAGGGCTTTTGAGGAAAGTGTTGCATCTTTATCTGACCCTTGGGGATTGCCTTATACTATTTTTCATGCAGGCTGGACTTTGGGAAGAGGCGCTTGTGGAGGAGGTGGTATATCTTATTGCCCATCTTGCTCATGCGGAGCAACATCTTATGGAGCTGGAGGGTGAGACAAAGCTGGAGGAGTTGGTGCAGTTTATTGATGAGCTGAGAAACAGAAGGAAAACGGTAGGCAACCTGCTCTTTTCTATCCTTGAGGTCTCTGGCGAAGGTGGTGGAGAGTTTCGGAGCAAGGTGGAGAGCCTTTGGTGCACTCTCAAGCATCTTTCTATGGCTTTGGTGCATTGTGATGAGTCTGCGGAGAAGGTCATAAGAAAGCTTGACTGTGCCTTGTCGCAGGGCAGAGAGGAAGAGGCAAAAAGGCTTTCTGAAAAGCTCAAAGAGCTATACGACCTGCGTCAATCTTTACGAAATTCTATAAGAGAGCTACTTTTTGAGGTCTCCAAAAGACTTACAAAGGCACCGACGGTGCGGTGCAGGGAAGACCTATGCTTGGTGGAAGGAGAAGAGAATGCCCTACAGGGACCTGAGAGAGTTTCTCAAAAGGCTTGAGAAGGAAGGCGAGCTAGCTCGCATAAAAGAGGAGCTTTCGCCCATCCTTGAGATTTCTGAGGTAACAGACCGTGTTTCCAAAATGCCCGGCGGTGGTAAGGCTTTGCTCTTTGAGAAGGTAAAGGGCTACTCTACGCCTGTGCTAACAAACCTCTTGGGTTCAGAAAGGAGGATAAAGCTGGCTCTGGGCTACGAAAGGCTTGAGGACATAGGCTGGAAGCTATACAAACTCCTAAGACCTGAAATACCACACACCTTTCTTGACAAGCTCAAGAGACTACCAGAGTTAAAGAAGTTAAACGACTCCTTGCCAAGGGTCGTAAAGGATGGGCCCATAAGAGAGAACATAAAGAGGGATAAGATAGATATTCTTGAGTTTCCTATCTTGCAATGCTGGCCCAAGGATGGTGGGAGGTATATAACCTTTGGTCAAACTATTACCAAAGACCCAGAAAGTGGCATAAGGAACGTGGGGCTTTATCGTATTCAGGTGCTGTCTCCCACAGAGATTGCCCTGCACTGGCAGATACACAAGGATGGCAATCACCACTACTGGAAGGCAAAAAGGCTTGGCAAAAGGCTTGAGGTAGCCATAGCCATAGGTGGAGACCCAGTGCTCTCTTATGTGGCATCTGCACCCTTGCCGCCGGAGGTGGACGAATACCTCTTTGCAGGTCTCATAAGGGAGGAGGGCGTGGAGCTCATAAAGGGCATTACGGTGGACCTTGAGTATCCAGCTCATGCTGAAATAGTCATAGAGGGCTATGTGGACCCTTTTGAGCCTTTGGTGGATGAGGGTCCCTTTGGAGACCACACGGGCTTTTACACTCCTGTGGATAAATACCCCAAAATGCATATTACTGCCATCTTGCACCGCCACAACCCCATATACCTTGCAACCCTTGTGGGAAAGCCACCCCAAGAGGACAAATACATAGGCTGGGCAACAGAGAGGATATTCCTGCCTCTTATAAAGTTCAACCTGCCAGAGGTGGTAGACTACCACCTGCCCGCAGAGGGCTGTTTTCACAACTTTTGCTTTGTCTCTATCAAAAAACGCTACCCGGGGCATGCCTACAAGGCAGCCTACGCTTTGCTTGGTCTTGGGCTTATGTCTCTGACAAAGCATATAGTGGTCTTTGACGAGGATATAGATGTGCACGACTTTGGGCAGGTGCTGTGGGCTTGGGGCAACAACGTAGACCCTGCAAGGGATGTGCTCATACTCAAGGGACCCATTGACGTGCTGGACCACTCTACCAACGAGGTGGGCTTTGGTGGAAAGATGGTTATAGATGCCACCACCAAGTGGAAGGAAGAAGGATACAAAAGACAGTGGCCCGAGGTTATAGAGATGTCCCAAGAGGTAAAGGAAAAGATAGACAGCCTTTGGGATAGGCTTGGGCTATAATATCCTCATGAAGCTGCTCATAATTGCCAATAGGCTTCCCATAAATATAAAAAGCGTGGAACCTTTGACCTTTGAAAGAAGCCCAGGTGGTTTGGTGTCTGGTCTACTGACCTTTTTGCAACGTTCAAATACAGAAGACTATTTATGGTTAGGTTGGGCTGGCTCCAGCATTAAGAAGAAAGCCATTGATAAGATATCAAGTGAACTTATGGATAAGACTAAAAGTGTAGCCGTTTATATTCCTGACAAGCTCATGGAGAGGTTTTACAATGGATTTTGCAATAAAACCCTGTGGCCCTTATTTCACGGCATGTATCCTTTAGCTGTCTATGATGAAAGTCTATGGGAAAGCTATGTGGAAGTAAACAAGATATTCGCTCAATACACTCTCAAAGAACTTGAAAAGGGAGATGCTCTTGTGTGGGTTCACGATTACCATCTTATGCTACTGCCGTCAATGATTAGAAATATAGCTCCTGATGCAAAGATAGGCTTCTTTCTTCATATACCTTTCCCTCCGCCGGAGATATTTAGTTATATACCATGGAGAAGAGAAATTCTTGAGGGAATGCTTGGTTCTGACTTAATAGGCTTTCATACTTATGAATATACTATAAACTTCCTTAGGAGTCTTTCAAAGGTTCTAGGAGTTGAACATACAATGGGCGAAGCTATTTTTGCAAATAGGTTAGTAAAGGTAGATACCTTTCCTATGGGGATAGACTTTCAACTCTTCAACGAGAAGGGAAAGTCAGATCAGGAAGCATTAAAGATAAGGGAGGCACTTGGAGACAAGCGTATAATTTTCTCTGTAGATAGGCTTGATTATACTAAAGGTATATATAATAGGCTTCTTGCCTTTGAAGAGTTCTTAGAAAAGAGAGAGGAATGGAGAGGTAAAGTAGTAATGATTTTAAATATGGTGCCTTCAAGAGAAGGAGTTGAGCACTATCAGCGGATGAAAAGGCAAATAGAAGAAAAAATCTCAGAGATAAACGGCAAGTTTGGTTCTGTTGAATGGGTGCCAATACTTTATCATTACCGTTCCCTAAGCACTGAAGACCTTATAGCTTACTATCGTGCAAGTGATGTAATTCTTGTGACACCCATTAAGGATGGAATGAACCTAGTAGCTAAGGAGTTTATTGCATCAAGACACGATTTAAGAGGTGTTATAATCCTCTCAGAGTTTGCAGGAAGTAGTAAGGAACTTGGGGAGGCTATACTGGTAAACCCAAATAGTATAAGAGATTTGGCTCTTGCCATAGAAAAAGCTCTTGAGTTGCCTGAAGATGAACAGGCGCGCAGATTAGTTATTATGCAAGATAGACTTAAAAGATACAATATAACCAAGTGGGGGACCGATTTTATAGAAGCGTTGAAAAACAGTGTAAAAAGACGGGAAGAGCTCAAGACAAGAGAACTAAATCCTAGACTTATGAAAAAAATTGGAGACATGTTTAGAAATTCCAATAGGAGACTTTTGCTTTTAGATTACGATGGTACGTTAGTTCCACTTTCAAAAAATCCTGACAAAGCAGTTCCTACGGAGGAGGTTAAAAAGCTTTTGATGAGACTTGCTTCTCATGACAACACCACTATAGTGCTTATTTCTGGCAGGAAAAGGGAGAATCTTGAAACATGGTTCGGGCATTTGCCCATATACATAGTTGCTGAGCATGGATGTTTTTTAAGAAAACCTGATGGAGAGTGGGAAATAAAATATCAGATATCATCAGACTTCAAAGAAAAGGTTAAGAACATAATGGAAATATACGCAGATAGGTTGCCCCAATCCATAATAGAAGAAAAAGAGTGTGCTGTCGCATTTCACTACAGAAAAGCCGACCAAGAAATGGCTAGTGCTAGGGTAGCAGAACTTGTGGAAGAGTTGAGAGACCTTCTGTCTGGAACAGAACTAAATCTTCTTATGGGAAACAAAGTCGTTGAGGTAAGGCCAGCAGGTATAAATAAAGGTAGCGCTGCTCTTGGTTTTTGTTCAGAGTGTGATTTTATTCTTGCTGTAGGTGATGATATTACGGATGAAGACATGTTCCGTGTTCTACCTCAGAGGTCCATAACCGTTAAGGTCGGTTTGTCCTACTCTTTTGCTAGATATAGAGTAGAGTCCTATGTAAAAGTTTTGGAGCTGTTAAAATATCTTTTGGAAGATGAAGTGTAAATTTACATTTAAAACAGAACTTTGGGTTCCAGTATACACTGGAATAAAAGTTGATAGCCTGAAAGATTTCATAAATGCCGTAAGTATAATACCTGATGGCAGTCTTCTTTACCATTTTTATATAAATCTCCTAAATTACCATAATATACCCACTCTCTATATGAACAGCTTCGCATACTGGCTTTATATAAATGGTTATGAATCCCTAGCAGAAAAAATATCAATAATAGACCCCACTGAACATTATTCATTAGACGCACTGAGGTTTCTATTGATAGAAGCTTTAAAGGAACATGCAGATGATAAGGTTAAAAGGCAGATTCAGCCCTTTTACTTTTTAGACGTTCGTAGGGAAGTGCTTTTTACAGGTTTAGAAGCTACTGATTTGCAGGCTTTGGTAGAGGGCGTTAGAAACTCAAGCATATATTCCATATTTTATCATATGGTCATGTCTAAGATAGACAGGAAAAGTCCTGTAGATGAGTATTCAGAATGGCTTATTAATAGCGGATATGCTAAAAAGGCAGAAAAGGTTGCAGAAATTGATTTGTATGCTATGAATCTGTATGATGTGAAGCTAAAGTTGTTGGAGGTATTATCTCTATGATTACTGTAGAAGATTACTCTCATTATGTAGATAAGGAGGTTATAGAAGAATTAAAGTTGTTAGCCAATAGCTTAAAAGGGATAAGAGTGCTTCATATAAATTCCACTAAAAAAGGTGGAGGAGTTGCAGAAATACTGTCAAGATTGGTTCCTCTAATGAACTCACTTGGAATTAAGACTAACTGGGAGATTTTTATAGGTTCCAACGAGTTTTTTAAATTTACGAAAAAGCTACACAACATGTTGCATATTTCCAATTTTGGAAATATAGATAGTGAAGATATTAACCTGTATCTAAAAACCACTTACGATAATATGCAAAATATAGACACTGAAAACTATGATGTGGTATTTATTCATGATCCACAACCGCTTGGACTCGTAGTTAAAAAGATAAAAGGGCAAAAGTGGATATGGAGATGCCATATAGATACCTCCACCCCTAATGAAAAAGCGTGGGGTTTCCTGGAGCTTTTTATAAATTCATATGACGCTTGCATCTTTCACATTCCCGAGTTCGCTTATAGAGGTATAAATATACCAGTTTATATAATACCGCCATCTATAGACCCTATTCATCCTAAAAACTCCGAAATAGACAAGGACTTTATCATAGAGACCGTTACTAAATACGGCCTTGACGTTTCAAGACCTATACTTCTGCAGGTGTCTAGATTTGATAGGCTCAAAGACCCAGTTGGCGTATATAAAGCTTACAGGCTTGTCAAAAAAAGGTATGACTGTCAATTAGTTTTGTTAGGGTCATATGCTACGGATGACCCTGAGGGTGAAGAAGTATACAAAGAAGTGCTTAGTTTGATATCCGAGGATAAAGACGCCTTTGCTCTAAACCTGCCACCAGATAGTCATAAAGAAGTAAACGCCTTCCAGAGGATTGCTACAGTGGTTATTCAGAAGTCTATAAGGGAAGGTTTTGGACTGGTTGTGTCGGAAGCCATGTGGAAAGGCAAGCCAGTCATTGGCGGAAATACAGGTGGTATAAGAAGGCAAATAGTAGACGGATACACAGGCTTCTTGGTAAACACAGTTGAAGGCACCGCATATAGGGCTCGTCAATTACTCTCAGATGAAAATTTACGTAGAAAAATGGGTGAATATGCAAAAGAGTGGGTGCGACATAGATTCTTAATAATAAGGCACGTAAGGGATTACCTTATGTTAATCAAAAGTCTTTTGTAAAATATAATTTATAGCCTGAACCTTCTTTTGTAAGCCTTTAGTGTATTCAAAAGCAGGGCAGACACGGTCATAGGACCCACACCCCCAGGCACAGGTGTTATGGCATAAGCCTTTTCCTTTACCTCCTCAAAGTCCACATCACCCACTATTTTGTCCCCAATCC
This sequence comes from Candidatus Pampinifervens yunnanense, assembly GCA_037926845.1. Taxonomy (GTDB): domain Bacteria; phylum Aquificota; class Aquificia; order Aquificales; family Aquificaceae; genus Pampinifervens; species Pampinifervens yunnanense. The sequence continues at coordinate 6,487 of JAXSPD010000012.1, forward strand.
TAGATATGCCCACATCCACCACCACCGCACCCTCCTTTACCATATGAGCCTTTATAAGCTGTGGCACGCCGGTGGCAGAGATGAGTATGTCTGCCCTGCGTGTGTATTCTGTGATGTCTTTTGTGTGTATGTGGCAGATGCTCACAGTTGCATCCCTCCAAAGCATCAAAAGGCTGAGAGGTCTTCCCACTATAAAGCCCGCACCCACTATAACCACATCCTTACCCTTCAGTTCAATGCCATAGTGTTTCAAAAGCAGGTCTATACCCAAAGGCGTGCAGGGGATAAAACCATCCTCCATGCGTGCCACAAGCCTGCCCATGTTCTCTGGATGGAAGCCATCTACATCCTTTTTGGGGCTTATGGCAAGGATAACCTCCTGCTGGTCTATATGGGGCGGTAGAGGTAGCTGGACAAGAATGCCATCCACCTCTTCTTCTACGTTCAGTTGGGCTATGAGCTCCAAAAGCTCTTGAGTGGTGGTGTTCGCCGGAAGCTCGTAAGATACGGACCTTATGCCCACCTTTTGACAGGCTTTCTTTTTGTTGTTCACATAGACCTTGCTGGCTGGGTCGTCGCCTACCAACACCACCGCAAGGGTAGGCTCTCTATAGCCCTTCTCTAAAAATTCTCTTATCTGCCTTGAGATGTCCTCTCTTATGACCTCTGAAAGGCTCTTGCCGTCCAGTATAAGGGGCATGCTCACTGTCTTTTCCATTTTGTGCCTGCCGGTGTGTCCTCAAGGACAATGCCAAGCTCACCAAGCCTGTCCCTTATAAGGTCCGCCACATGGTAGAGCTTTTCCTTCCTTACCAAAGACCTCACCTCCACAAGAAGTTCCACCAGCCTTTCATCAAGGACCTGCCCAGCCTCCAGCTCCTTTTGGACCACTTGCTTTACCTCACACTGGGGTTTGTAGTCCTCCAGCAGTCCAAAGACGCCCCTGAGGTTTTTTATGAGAGAGTTGACCGCAAACTGGTAAGCCTCCAGCTCCTGAAGGGATATTCTGTTTTCGGAGAAGGCTTTGTTTTTGAGCTTGTTTAGCTCCGAGACAAGACCGTAGACCACCGCCAGAGCCTGAGGAGTGTTGAAGTCTTCGCTGAGGGCACTAAAGAAGGCTTCTTCTGTTTCCTTTACCCTTTCAAAGAGGGGGTGCGTGCCCCTTTCTTCGTAGGTGGGGAGCTTTTTAAGCAACTCAAGGTCCTCAAGGGCACCTATGAGCCTCTCGTAGGCTCTTTTAGTCTCTTCCATCTTTTCCCAAGAAAAGTCCAGAGGGCTTCTGTAGTGGGTAAAGAGCACCAAAAGCCTTAGAATATCTGGGTGGTATTTAGAGTAGACTTCCTTTAGCGTTATGTAGTTGCCAAGGGACTTGGACATCTTCTGACCGCCCACCGTGACCAGCCCGTTGTGAACCCAATAGCGAGCAAAAGGCTTGCCAGTGAGTGCCTCCGCTTGAGCTATCTCATTTTCGTGATGAGGAAAAACGAGGTCAAGACCCCCACCATGAATATCTATAGTCTCACCAAGATGCTTAAAAATCATAGCAACACACTCCGTATGCCAACCCGGTCTACCAGGTCCCCAAGGCGAATCCCATGCTGGCTCACCTGCCTTTGCAGACTTCCAAAGAGCAAAGTCCAGAGGATTCCTTTTCTTCTCAGAAGGCTCAACCCTTGCGCCCGCCTCCAGCTCCTCTATATTCCTTTTTGAAAGTTTTCCATACTCAGGGAAAGCGGAAACGGAAAAATAAACATCACCACCTGATTCGTAAGCGTAGCCCTTTTGAATAAGACTCTGTATGAGCTCAATTATCTCCCTTATATGCTCCGTGACCCTTGGCTCCACATCTGCGGGCTTTACCCTTATACTTTCCATGTCTATGTAATAACTTGCAATGTAGCGGTTGGCAACGCTCATAAAGTCCGTGCACTCTTGACGAGCCCTGTTTATTATCTTGTCATCCACATCGGTAAAGTTTCGCACAAACCTGACCCTATAGCCTAGATGCTCCAAAAACCTCCTTAGCACATCAAAGACTATAAGGCTTCTGCCATGCCCCACGTGAGAGTCGTCGTAGACCGTCACACCACAGGTGTATATGGACACATTGGGCGGGTCAATAGGCACAAGCTCTTCAACCCTGTTGGTAAGGGTGTTGTATATGCGTAGGCTCATAGTAGTATTTTAGCATGGTAAAATAGCATAGGCATGGGCTTTCTTGATAGGTTTAGGAAGAAAGAAGAGAAGGAAGTTCTTTGGACCAAGTGTGAAAACTGCAAGTCCCTGCTCTACATTCCCGAGCTAAAAGCTAACCTAAATGTGTGTCCCAAGTGCCAGCACCACTTTAACATGCCAGCAAAAGAGAGGATTGAACACCTCCTCGAAGGCTACCAGCTCTTATTTGAAAACATAAAGCCCACAGACCCCCTCAATTTCAAAGACACCAAAAGCTACAGAGACCGCCTAAAGCAGGCTCAGGAGCAAACGGGACTTTCTGAAGCCATATTGGTGGCGGAGGGGCTTCTGAAGGATGAGAGGGTGGTGCTGGCGGTTATGGATTTTGACTTTATAGGTGGTAGCATGGGTTCAGTTGTAGGAGAAAGGTTCTACAGGGCGTGCAAGCACGCCAGCCAAAGGGAAATACCGCTTATTACGGTTATTACCTCTGGCGGTGCTCGCATGCAGGAGGGCATTCTTTCCCTCATGCAGATGGCAAAGACTTCCATAGGCGTAGGATATCTAAAGAACAAGGGCATACCCTACATTACCGTTCTTACAGACCCTACCACTGGAGGCGTTTCTGCCAGCTTTGCCTTCCTTGGGGACATAATCATCGCAGAGCCCAAGGCTCTCATAGGCTTTGCTGGACCAAGGGTCATAGAGCAGACCATAAAACAGCAACTGCCAGAGGGCTTTCAAAGCGCAGAGTTTCTTTTGCAGAAGGGCATGGTGGATATGGTGGTCCATAGGAAAGACCTTAGGGACAAACTCCATCAGCTTATCAAGCTCACCACCTACTGGAGAAGGCATGTGGAGGTTTGAAGAAGAGCACCCCTTTGCCCTTGCCTACAGGCTGGTGGAAGAGGGCAGGCTGGACCCTTGGGATGTAGACATATCTGCCCTTGCGAGGGCATACATGGAGGAGATAAAAAGGCATGAGCTTCTTGACCTGAGAGTGCCAGCAAGGGCAGTGCTAGCAGCCTCCTTTTTGCTAAAAAAGCAAGCTGAGGTGCTCTTCCCAGAGCCAAAGCAAAAAAGAGAAAGGAAAAGACTTACCCTCCAAGAAATAGTAGAGCAGTTTGAAAGCCAAGAGGAAAACCTCCAAGAGGAGATAAGCCAGAGGATAGAAAAGGTCAAAAGGCTCATAAGGAGACCCATACAAAGAAATGTCAAAGAGAGAAAGAGAGAAAGACGTTTCCCTGTGCATATATCAAAGTTTGAAGATGCCCTTGAAGAGCTTAAAGGTCTTCTCAAAAAGGAGATCGGTGCCTTTTCCTTCTACGAGCTCATCCTCGGTAAAAGCCTAGTGCCATACTTGATGGCTCTTATGGTGCTCTATCAGGAAGGTATTGTAGATATAGAACAAGAAGAACCCTACGGAGACCTAAGGATAATCCTTGTTGGCAGCTTAAGCTAACTTAAGCTCTTCCCTCAAAAGCCCCAGCACATCCTCCGTGCTTATAAGTCTTTTTATCTTTGGAGCAAGAGCTTACAGTCTATGCTTCTTATATCTACCATCTCAAACTCAAAGCTGAGCCTCTCAAGTTCAAGGCTCTTTTTCATGCGGATGCTCTTAGCTCTGTGGAGGGCAGGGCTGTGTCAAGAAGCTCCACCACGGGTATAGGTGTGAGGATTTTGAGAAGCCTTTGGGGTATCTCTTGGAATATGTTCCTTAGGGTTTTGTCTTTGGAGGACACAATAGGATTATAGCATGGAGTCTTTAATTTCTCTTGCTAAGGGCTCTTGCACTGCTTATGACAAGATATAGACCGCTAAGTGATACGCCCATCAACCCCACAAAGAAGAGAAGCCTTCTGAAATCCTGAAGGGGGTCCACTTTACCCATGGCATAGTCTAGAGCCTTTTTCATATCACCTTCGTTGAACACTACACCGTAAACATAACGTTTTATCTTCATATCAGGAGATATAAACACCACAAGGTTGGGATGAACAAAGTCTCTGGTTTCTGGCACAGACATGAACCTAAAGTCAATGGCATCCATTAGCCTAAAGAGGTCCTCTCTGCTTTTTGCTCTCACCACTTTCCAACCTTCACCGTCAAGTTGATATTTCTGCTGAAAGGTTTTTATGTCCTCATTTTCGTCCGCAGGGTCAAAGGTAAAGGACAGCACCCAGAAATCTTCACCAGGTTTTCCAAGAGAGGGAATTACCCTCTTTAGAGAGTCCGTTATGATGGGGCAGGCGGAGTTGCAGTGTGTGTAGATGGGGCTCAGGATTATGGGCTTACCCTTTAGGCTATGAAGGTTGAATTCTCTTCCTTTGGAATCTACAAGAAAAACGTCTGGAAGCTCTTTGCCAAGGGTTCCGCCTTCGTTAGGGGGGATTCCTGTTGAGCCTTCCTGAGAAAAGGCGGTTATAAAAAAAAGGAGGAGGGCTAAAAGCCCTCCAGACAGATATCGCATAACCAAACCCTCACTTAACCTCTGCAATTTCCTTCTTTTCATCCCTTGCGGATTGGGGTTTTGTGATGGGAACTGGACTTTTGTCATTATAGCCCGGGGAGTCAAAGAACACGCCCCTCTTGGTTACATCGTAGAGAGGAGGTATGTAAGAAACCACAAAGAGTATTGAACTGAAGACGATCCATGGGGCAAGTCTCTGAAGAGAGGGCATCCTCTCATCATGGTAGGCCTCTGCGGTGGGTATGTAGAGATCCGCTTCTTGCTTGGATGGCGCAAGTAAGGTAGATACAAAAGACACAAGATATAGCACAAAACCAAGCGTAGCCAAAGCGCCCCCTATAGCTCCCAGCACTGCGTAGAAGTGCCAGTCGGGCATATAGTAGGGAGAAGATGGGTCAAAGTAGGAGCCAGTTGCGCCCGTTTGAGTTCTCCTTGGATAACCCATAAGACCTGCTATAGAGTAGCCCACATTGAATATAACCATACCCACCATCCAAAGCCAGGGTGCTGCTACCGCAAGCCCTTTAGCTTTTACATCCGTGCCCTTAAGCTGAGCCACAAAGTAGAGAGCCATTCCAAGGAAGATAAGGGTCACCAAACCTCCAACCGTGGTGTGGAAGTGAGCGGGGACCCAGGAGGTGTTGTGAACCACATTGTTCATATTATAGGAAGCGTTCACTATGCCAGTTATGCCTCCTATAAGGAACAGGAAAAGACCTGTCATAAAGTAGGCAACTAGCCACTTGTTGCCCTCTGTGCTGGCATAGGGTATCTTCTTCCACCAGCCAAAGAGGGAGTCCCTTACCTCTGGATACTTAGACTTTATGGAGTATTCAAGAGATGCAGCTACGGTAAAGGCGGTTATAAAGCTAGGCACTGCCACACCAAAGGTGAATATGGCATGGATGAGCTTGTAGCTGTCGGTTATGCTGGGTTCGGTGTATTGGTGGTGTAGACCCACAGGGAAAGAGAATATAAGGAAGAGTATAAAGGCAAGCCTTGCAGCACCATCGGAGTAGAGCTTACCTTCGCCGGTCACTACCTTGGGCAAGACCGTATAGAGCATAGCATATGCGGGCAGGAGCCAGAAGTAAACCACTGGGTGTCCAAAAGCCCAGAAGAGGGTCCTGGCAAGAGATGGGTTTATCTCGCTCACCAGCCCCAAAGACAGAGGCAGGAGCTGGAAGAGTATTTCTATAACCAGAGGCACAAGCATTATAAACCACATAATATGGTTTATAAATACGCCATACACCGCAAGGGGGACCTTTTTATCGGGGTTCTCCCTTTTCCATGAGATGTAGTTGGGTATCCAATCAAAGAAGAAGGGCACCAAAGAACCAACCGCCAAAAGCGCCGCACCCAGATAAAAGGTCCAGTGGGCTATGAGGGGAGGGTAGAAGGTATAGAGCACATTAGCCTTTCCGGTAAACATAGCCCATGCAGCCATAAGGGTGCCCACCACCATGAGGATAGCACCCGCCCACTGCACCGCCGGCCTAAGAGGCTTTTTCAGATGATACAGGAACATGAGGTTTCCAAAGGCTACGATAATTATAGTGGTAAATACTATGGCGTTTATCACCGCATGGAGCGTAAGACCTTGGTAGTATTCAATCTTAAGAAAAGACAAATCCTTGATAAAGCCTGCCCTGTAGAGAACCTGAAGAAGACCATGATACACACCAAAGACTAGAAGTAGCATGGGCAAGAGAATTTCAATATAGAGCACCGTCTTAATGCTTCCTGGCACTTTCATGGCATTACCTCCTTGCAGTTGTAGCTGGCTTTACTATTATCTTGCCAGCCATGTTTTGATGTCCTATACCGCAATATTCGTGGCATACTATAAGATACTCACCTGGCCTGTCAAACTTATACCTAACATAGGCTACTGCACCGGGAATAGCCATTAGGTTTACATTGGTGCCCACTATCTTCATACCATGTATCACATCTGCGCTGGTAAGATAGATATCCACCGTAGAACCTGCGGGTATTTCAATCTCGCCCGGTTCAAAATACCACATCTTGGCTAGCAGGTGAAGCTCATACCTATTGGGTGCGTGCTGTATTAGCTTGCCCTCTGTAAAGGGTTTGACATCCGTGATGCAGGTGGGCACGTCAATGTTGAGCCCCTTGGCCGCATACACCAAAAGGGCAGTAAACACACCCAACAATACAAGGGTGGCCTTGAGGGCAAACTTCTCTGCTCTGTCCATGGTTTCACCTCCTTAATTTTGCGTTGCCCCACGCATGACTAGTATGGCGTAGATGGTGAGCCACAGGGCTGCGTATACACCTACCATGGACACAAAGAAGGCTACTGCCCCCTTTGGAAAGAAGTGTTCGTCCTTCATGGCATACCTCCTATTAGTGTTCTTTATGCCTATAAATATAACAAATATCATATAACCTGTCAATGACTAGCCATGGGTCTCTACGATTATTTGACAAACCAACTGGGCGGTTTGGTTTATATTTATGTTAGTATGAGGTTATTTGTAAATGGTCAGCAGGTAGAGATACAAGAGGGCATCACGCTTTTTGAGTTCTTGCAAAGTAGTGGCATACAGATAAGGCCTGTGGGTCTTGCGGTGGCGGTGAACGAAGAAATAGTCCCAAAGAGCAAATACGCAGAATACAAGCTCAAGGAAGGAGACAGGGTTGAAATAGTAAACATCGTAGGAGGTGGATAGATGTTAGACTACGAAAGGCTTTTGGAGGAGGACTATCTTGAGATAGCCGGTAGGCGTTTTCGCTCAAGGCTCATCATAGGCTCTGGAAAGTTCAAGAGCTTTCAGGAAAACAAGGAGGTCCTTGAGGCATCGGGTGCAGAGATTATCACCGTGGCAGTCCGCAGGGTCAACATCACCGACCGTAGCAAGGAAAACCTCCTTGATTACATAGACCCACAAAAATACCAAATACTGCCCAACACCGCTGGATGCTACACCGCAGAGGAAGCCATAAAGACCGCCATGCTGGCAAGGGAGGCAACGGGCATAGACTGGATAAAGCTGGAGGTCATAGGCGACCAAAAGACACTCCTACCAGATATGGAAGAGACCCTAAAGGCGGCGAAGTTCCTTGTAAAGGAAGGCTTTGTAGTTCTGCCCTATATCTTTGACGACCCCGTGTATGCCAAGAAGTTTGAAGACATAGGCTGTGCAGCGGTCATGCCCCTTGCGGCTCCCATAGGCTCAGGTCTTGGTATGCAAAACCCCTACAACCTTATCTTTATAAAAGAAGCGGTATCCGTGCCTGTAATAGTGGATGCGGGCATAGGGAGCGCTGCGGACATACCTCCAGTTATGGAGCTGGGAGTGGACGCCATACTTACCAACACTGCCCTTGCAGAGGCAAAAGACCCCATAAAGATGGCGGTAGCTATGAAGTATGCGGTTATTGCAGGAAGGCTTTCATACCTTGCAGGTAGGATGCCCAAAAGAACCTACGCAGTGCCATCTTCTCCACTCAAAGGCGTTCCCTACAAAACATGATGGATGTAGCCGTAGTTGGAGCGGGCATATCTGGGCTTGCGGTAGCACTGCATCTCAAAAACAAGGGTTTTGAGGTTCAAGTCTTTGAAAAGGAAGACCTGCCGGGAGGCAACATAAGGACTTTAAAAAAAGACGGTTTTATCTTAGAGCTTGGACCGCAGACCATACTGGCGGACTCAAAGGTGGAGGAGTTTTTAAAAGCTATTGGCATAAAGCCCCAGTATGCAGAGGAAAGCTCAAAGATAAGGTATGTTTACAAAAAGGGCAGGCTCATACCCCTGCCCATGTCTCCTTTGAGCTTTTTTATGTCTCCTCTCTTGTCCTTCTCAGGAAAGCTAAGGGTTTTCAGAGAGCCCTTTGTCCCACCCTCGGTAAAGACAGAAGAGAGCATAGGAGAGTTTGTGCGTAGGAGGCTTGGCAAGGAGTTTCTTGACTATATAGTTGCCCCCTTCGTATCGGGTGTGTATGCAGGCAACCCAGAGGATCTATCTGTAAAATATGCGGTCAGAAGGGTATACGAACTCGAACAGAGATTTGGAAGCCTTATAAAGGGAGCCATAAAGCTAAAGGCTCTGGGACCCGGTGGGAGGCTCATCTCCTTTGAGGGTGGAAACTTTAGCCTCATAGAGAGGCTGTCTTCTCAGCTAAGAGTAGACACAGAAAATGTGGTCTTGAAGATAAGGAAAAAAGAAGACCGGTTTGTGTTGGATGCAAAGAATGGTAAATACGAAGCGAGGACTGTGGTGGTTTCAGCACCGGCTACCTCGGCGGGCTATCTCCTAAGGGATATATCTTGGAGTGCCTCGGAGGAGTTTGACAAGATATACTACGCACCGGTGGTGGTCTTGCATGCCAGCGTAAGGGCTGGTTCGGTTCCTCCGGGTTTTGGCTTTCTTGTGCCAAGGGTGGAGGGCAAAAGGCTCTTGGGTGTGCTCTTCTCCTCTCAAATATTCAAAGGCAGGTCTCCAGAGGGCAGTGAGCTTTTGACCATATATATGGGTGGTGCCACAGACCCAGAGCTCGTGGACTACGAGGATGAAGCTATCGTAAATATTGCAGAGAGGGAGCTAAGAGAGACCCTCAAAGTGGACAAAATAGAGTTTCTGAATATATCCCGCTGGAAAAAGGCAATTCCCCAGTATACGTTGGGCTACGGAAGATACATAGAGCTGGCAAAGACCTTGGAAGGAGAAAATCCCGGACTTTTCCTCACGGGCAACTACCTCACGGGTGTGTCGGTGGCAGACTGCATAAGGTCAAGCTACCAAGTAGCCCAAAGAGTAGAAGATTACCTAACAGGAGGCAAGCACACTTCTTAGAGTTCTTCTTAACTTTGGATGGTGCGAGCCCTTCCAGTAAACCTTACCGCACTGAGGGCATAGGGTAAAGTCATATCCATAGAGGTAAACCATGGGTGGTATTTTGTCCTTTACCTCCTCCCTGCTTACCTCCACCAACTGGGTGTTGCAGTGATAGCATCTGTTTAGCTTCAAAGAAGGATCTATGTTAAAGTATCTAATCAGAAGGCAGAGTTGAACCTTCCAGTCTTCTTTGGGAAGGATAAGGTATTCTATGCCCCAGGCTCTGAAGTGCGACTCCAACTTCCTTGATGTGGTTATAAAAACCCTATTGGGATGCTTGGTTATATCTGCTTTGCATATGGGTCCCTTGAGCAGAAGGGCATCCTGGCCCAGAAGCCTGAGCCAGTGAGCAAGCCTATGGAGGTCCGCCTCAAGCAAGAACCTCTTCAAGCTCTTCTTTTTTGACCACCTCCTCTGGGTGAGCTATCCTACCAAGCACTGCACTCGCAGCCACCACTGCAGGGTTTGCCAAATAGGCTTCGCTCTTGGGGTGTCCCATCCTGCCCGGGAAGTTCCTGTTGGAGGTGGATATGCAACGTTCACCCTCCGCCAGTATACCCATATGACCACCAAGACAGGGACCGCATGTGGAGACAGAGACAGAACATCCCGCAGAGAGGAATATGTCTATAAGCCCTTCCTTTAGAGCCTGCATGTAGACCTGCTTTGACGCAGGAATGACGATGCATCTTACATAAGGATGGACTTTTTTACCTTTTAGTATCTTTGCTGCAATCCTTAGGTCCTCAATTCTTCCGTTGGTGCAAGAGCCTATGAAGGCTTGGTCTATGCTTATGTGGGTGGACTCCGAGACAGGATGCACATTAGAAGGCAGGTAGGGCCAAGCCACCAGAGGTTCTATCTTACTTGCATCCCATTCGTAGACCACCTCGTAGTTAGCATCTGGGTCGCTCTGGTAGACCTTCCACGGCTTTTTAGCCCTCTGGGATACATATTCTATAGTCTTCTCGTCAGGTGCTATTATTCCGCTCTTGCCACCAGCCTCTATCGCCATGTTGGCTATAGTGAGCCTCTGCTCCACAGACAAACTCCTTATGGCTTCGCCATCAAACTCCATGGCTTTATAAAGAGCACCGTCCACGCCTATATGACCGATAGTGTATAGAATAAGGTCCTTGCCAGAAACCCAAGGCTGAAGCTTGCCGTAGAAGATAAACTTCATGGTGGGGGGGACCTTTAGCCATGTCTCTCCCGTTGCCATGGCATAGGCTATGTCCGTAGAACCCATACCTGTGGCAAAAGCGCCTATACCACCGTAGGTGCATGTATGTGAGTCCGCACCCACCACTAAGTCTCCGGGAACAACAATACCCTGCTCTGGCAGTATGGTATGCTCTATACCCTCACCCTCTTGGAAAAACCACTTTATATTGTGTTTTCTTGCAAAGTCTCGCACCAGTCTTGCCTGCTCTGCAGACTTTATGTCCTTTGCCGGCACGAAGTGAGAAAGCACTAGGGCTATCTTTTCTGGGTCAAAGACCTTCTGAATGCCATACTTTTCCAGTATCTTTATGGCAAGGGGTGCGGTCACATCGTTTGCCATGGCAAGGTCTATCTTTACCGTTATAAGTTCACCGGGATATACCTCCTTCTTGCCGGCGTGGTCCGCCAGTATCTTCTCTGTTATGGTCATGCCCATTATGCTACCTCCTGCTCAAGGGTTTTCTTATCTTCTATCTTCAAATCTTCCTTCTTGCACTCGTTTTTTACCTCAACGCCGTGGAGCCTGAGTATCTCCACCACCTCCTCACAGGACATAGTCTCCTTCTCCAGAAGTTTTTTCACCACTGCTTGTATGGCCTCCTTGTGTTCCATAACCACCTTCCTTGTTTCTTCATAGGCCCTTGTAAGTATCTTTTTTACTTCCTCGTCTATTTCCCTCCTAAGGTCTTCGCTTATATCCACAGAGGTGGTCATACCACCGAGGAAGGGATTTACAGTTCTTCTAACCGCTAATGGTCCCACACGTTCGCTCATGCCCCACATGGAAACCATCCTGTAAGCAAGCTCTGTAGCCCTCTGGAGGTCGTTCTCTGCACCGGTGGTTATACCTTCCTTACCATAGAAAACCTCCTCAGCAGCACGTCCACCCATCAGGGTCAGTATCCTTCCATACAGGTCTTGCTTGTCATACATGTGCTTGTCGTCTATGGGTAGCTGTTGGGTGACCCCCAGAGCCATGCCCCTTGGAATAATGGACACCTTGTGAAGAGCATCAGATCCAGGCACCATAAGGCTCATTATGGCATGTCCCATCTCATGATAGGCTATCTTTTCCTTTTCCTTGGGAGATATTACCATGCCCTTCCTTTCTAAGCCCATGGTTATCCTGTCTATGGCTTCTTCTATGTCCTGCATCTCTATGGCCTCTTTGCCTTTTCTTGCTGCAAGGAGGGCAGCCTCGTTAAGAACATTCTCAAGGTCCGCACCGGTAAAGCCAGGCGTTGCCCTTGCCACTATCTCAAGGTCCACGTTGGGAGCCAGCTTTTTGTCCTTTGCGTGCACCTTTAGTATTTCATACCTTCCTCTCACATCAGGTCTTGGGATGTATATCTGGCGGTCAAACCTGCCGGGTCTCAAAAGGGCAGGGTCAAGTATGTCCGGTCTGTTGGTGGCCGCTATCACAATAATACCCTCTGAGGTATCAAAGCCGTCCATCTCCACCAAAAGCTGGTTGAGGGTCTGCTCACGCTCGTCGTGGCCACCGCCAAGGTTGAGGGCGCCTCTTGAGCGACCCACCGCATCTATCTCGTCAATGAATATAATGCAAGGTGCGTGCTTTTTGGCAGTATCAAAGAGGTCTCTCACGCGCGCTGCTCCCACACCCACGAACATCTCCACAAAGTCAGACCCAGAGACCGATATGAAGGGCACATGAGCCTCGCCCGCTATTGCCTTTGCCAGAAGGGTCTTACCTACACCCGGCTCACCGTAAAAGAGCACACCCTTTGGCGGTCTTCCACCCAGCTTTTGGAACTTCACAGGGTCCTTTAGATATTCTATTATCTCCTTTACCTCCTCCTTTACCTCTTCCATACCCGCCACGTTTTCAAGGGTTACTTTGGGCTTTTCGTCTATGTAGACCTTTGCCCTGCTTTTTCCAAAGCTGAAAGCCCTTGAGGTGGGGTTTCCTCCACCGCTTACCTGCCTCATCATGTATATCCATATGCCTATAAAGAGCAGTATGGGAAGCCATGAGATAAGAAAGGGCACAAGCCAGTTGCTTTCTTGGACAGCCACATCCACCTTTACACCCTTCTCTATTAGCTTGTTCACAAGGTCTGAGCCTGGTGGTATACCGGTCTCTATTTTCTGACCCTCTGTGGTTATTCCAGTAAGCACATTGTCCTTTACCTTAACCTCTTTCAGCTTGCCCTCTTCTGCAAGCTCAAGCACCGTGTTTACTGGTGTCCTGACCGCAGGTTGGCTTCTGTTGCTCTCAAAGAGGTTAAAGGCAAGAACCATAAAACCCAAAAGAACAACCCATATGAAAAGGCTCTTCATCCATTGCATCTGCTTACCTCCGCACTTAAGGATTTAATATTAATCATGCGTCAAAGCTTTTCAAGGGCATAGGCTTTTTTATTCTTTTTATCAAGCTCTCTACCCCTTTCATGCTTCTTATACCATAAATGTGGTAAATTAGCCTCCTCTTTATTGCCTCTGGCAGTTTCAAAAAAGCATTCCTTTCAAGCTCACCCTCTTTGACCACTTCCCTTATAGCCCTTTGAGTGAGCTCCTCAAGCAGGGCTTCTTCCTCTTTGAGAATTTCCCGAAGCCTTAAAAAGCTCTCTTCCAACCTTGGGTTGAGCCTTTTGAGCTCTGGAACAACCCTGTGCCTTATGAGGTTTCTGGCATAGCTAAGGTCATAGTTGGTGGAGTCTTCCACCCAGCCCTCTCCCTGCGACCTCACAAAGTCTTCTATCTCTTCCCTTGTGGCAAGATACAGAGGTCTAACCACCATGCCCTCCTTTTCCTCAAAGCCCAGTAGCCCCTCCCTTCCTGCACCACGCACAAGCCAAAGGAGAACGGTCTCCACAAGGTCGTTAAGATGGTGGGCGGTGGCGATAAGGTCAAAGCCCCCTTTTTGCCTTATTTCCTCAAGGGCTTTGTATCTTAGGTCCCTTGCCTTTGCCTCAAGGTTTTCCCCTTCTTGCCTTACCTCTATTCTTTCTACGAATATCTCAAGACCCTTCCTCTTGGCAAAATCCACACAGAAGGCTTCGTCCCTAAAAGATTCCTCCCCCCTTAGCTGATGGTTTACATGGGCAAGGGCAAGCCTTCTAAGCTTTAAAAAGTCCCTAAGCTGGATCATACACAAGGCAAGGGCAACAGAGTCCACACCACCAGAGAAGGCAATAAGGAGCGATGCATCCTCTGGTATGAGCTTTTTTTTCCTTTGGATCTGAACCACCTTTCTCAAAAGCCTGTGATATCTCATGCAGTCAGCCTTCTCTTTACCTCGTGGTAGAAGGGGTGTGGGACGCCCTCCTTGTGAAATCTCTCCAGAAGCTCCAGAGCCAAAGCCTTATCTCCCTTTCTCTCCAAGAGATAGACCATGAGCTCATAGGCGTTTATCTGGGGCAGGCTTCCGCCATTTCTCTCCTTTAGCTCCTCCTTGTAGTCTTCAAAAAGCTCCAAATCCATGCGGGCATACTTTTCCATCCTTTCAAAGTCCTTTAGCTTTTGCGAGAGCATAATAAGGTCGTTGAGTATGAGGTGCTTTTCGTAGGGGCTTTCGCTAAGCTCCAAGGCTCTCTGGTATAGCCACTCCGCATCCTCGTATTTGCCATCCAGCAGTGCGGTTTGTGCAAGGGTGCCAAGAAGGGTTGCCCTTGTGTAGCCAGGGTTTATAACTTCCCCCGTATCAAAATGTTTTGCCCTAAAGGGAAAACGCATATCCTTTATGCTCTTCAGAGAAAAGTAATACTTTACCCTCTTTTGGTCTTTGGGTTCAAGGGATTCATACCAGTCCCATAGCTGGAGGGACCTTAACACTCCCCCCTTTTCCCTGAATATTCTAAAGACCTTGCCAATCATAGGTGCTTCCCACGCCTTCTACCACCATCTCCCTTCTTACTTCCCTTATCTGGTTGTTCTCATCCACATATACAAGAAGAGGCTTGTAGCTTTGGAGGTCCTTCTCAGAGTAGATGCCATAGGAGGCTATTATCACTATGTCCCCTACTGCACCCAGCCTTGCGGCGGCGCCGTTGAGCCTAACCTCTCCAGAGTATCTGGGTGCTGGTATCACATAGGTGGAAAAGCGAGCACCGTTGCTCACATTGTATACCTCTATCTTCTCAAAGGGCAAAAGGTCTGCAGCCTCCATAAGGGCTATGTCAAGGGAGAGGCTCCCCTCATAGTGTAGCTCTGCACCGGTTATCCTTGCTCTGTGCACCTTGGACTTTAGCATAAACCTCTGCATAGGAGATAAAAATATAACCAAAAATACCTGGACTTCAACCGCTTTTCTGGTATAATCTATATCCTATGGAATACGCCTTTTTTGAAGGAAACTTTGTCCCCATAGAAAAAGCCAACATAAACATAAAGACCAATTCCTTCCACTACGGCACTGCGGTCTTTGAGGGCATAAGAGCCTACTGGAACCAAGAACATGACCAACTCTATATCCTTTTTGCCAGAGAGCATTATCAGAGGCTTCTCAAAAACTGCAGGGCTATGTTTATGGAGCTTCCCTACAGTGTGGAAGACCTTGTAAACATCACCGCAGAGCTTCTCAGAAGGAACCAGATAAGGGAGGATGTATACATAAGACCCATCGTCTACTTCAAAGACCTCAAGCTCACGCCCAAGCTCATAGACTACACGCCCGAGATTGCCATATACACCTACAACTTTGGAAGGTATCTGGACACCTCAAAGGGTATAAGGGTAAAGGTTTCCTCTTGGAGGCGCAACGACGATAATTCCATACCCTCCAGGTGGAAGGTGGCAGGGGCTTATGTAAATAGTGCACTGGCAAAGACAGAAGCCCTCATGGCGGGCTACGACGAGGCTCTTATGTTAAACCAACATGGCTTTATTGCCGAGGGATCTGGGGAGAACATATTCCTCATAAGAGAAGGCAAAGCCATAACGCCCTCCTACTCTGAGCATATACTTGAGGGTATAACACGTTCTGCGGTTAAGAAGCTCCTAAGGAACGAGCTTGTGGTGGAAGTGGAAGAGCGTCCTGTGGCAAGGAGCGAGCTGTATGTGGCAGACGAGATATTCCTCACAGGCACTGCAGCAGAGATAACGCCCGTGGTGGAGGTGGACAACAGGAAGATAGGTGGTGGAGATGTGGGAGCTATAACAAAAGAACTTCAGGACATATACTTCCGTGCGGTAAGGGGGATGATAGACCGATATTTGGGTTGGCTTACGCCCGTTTATGAAAAGTGAAAGGTTTGAGTTTTTTAGAGAATTTGCTTACAAGGTGTTAAGCTACAACAGGCTGACGGGCACAGAGGGCAGTATAAAAGTCCACAAGTTTGTGGAGTCCTTTCTTGACTATGCTTGTGCTAAATACAAAAGGGAAGTCTTTTCTATAAAAAGGCACATACCAGAAGAGGCTTGGCTTTATGTGGGGGACAAGAAGATAAGAGGGGTTGCATACTTGGGCAGTAGCGCCTTTGAAAAAAGGGCTTACGTCAAGAGGGAATACATAGAGGGCGACATAGCTCTTGTGCCTGACCTCACAAGGGAGAAGGCTCTCAAAGCTCAGGAGAGGGGGGCGGTGGCAGTTATAACCTACCCTTCTGAGGACAAGGCGGATGCCCATGTATACGGTCATTATGTGGACTTAAGGGTTCCCATAGTGAGCATAAAGAGGGAGGATGTGCCTGTGGTGGAGGACTCAGAAGTGCTACTGCGCATAAGCTCGAGTGAGAGGCTAATGGAGGGTGTGAACTTTCTCATGGAAATAGGAAGGGGACCCATAATATACTTGGTTTCTCACATGGATACGGTGGCAAACATATACGGAGCAATTGGCAACGGCGTGGGCTTTCTACTTTTGCTTTTTCTCTATGAGGACCTAAGGGAAAACTATAACGCTCCCTACAGGCTCAGGTTTCTTATCACAGATGCTAGGGAGCTGGGCTTGGAGGGTGTAAGATTTCACTTGAGAGATAGCACCAAGCATGCCTTTTACTGCATAAACCTTGAGGGCATAGGCTGGCACAACCCGGCGGTGGTTTACAAGGACATGGGGGGATACAACGGGGAAAGGATAAACCACATGTTCTACAAGCACCTGCAGGATATGAAGGTGGATATGGATTTCTGCGAGGCAAAGGATAGGGATGGTGAACATATACCCTTTAAGGAACTTGGCGTTCAGACGCTTTTTTTGAGCTCTCAACCCTTTACCATAAGGCACACCCCTTATGATAACTACGATGCCATAAGCTGGGACCATGTGGTTATGTGGTATGAGGTTATATTATCCTTTTTGAGGAGGTTTCATAAGCTATGAGGTTCTTGCTGGTGTTTTTCTTGATCTTTTCCACAACATTGGCACAGTCCTTTGAGGACTTCCAGAGGAGGCTTGAAGGCATAAGGAGCTTAAAGGTAGTCTTTGTTCAGCGCACTCAGTATCCATGGCAGTCAAAACCCGATGTTTCAAAAGGCACCTTTTACGCCCAGAGGGGTGGACGCTTCAGGATAGAATACGAACAGCCAGAGAATACCCTTATAGTATCCGATGGTTTACAGGTGATGGTATACAACCCAAGGGACAAAACAGCCCTTCTTGACCGCATGGAGAGGAACAGCTCGCCAGTGGTGGAGGCTCTCTTTCTTGTTTCCAGACCCCTCTCAGAGGTCTTTGAACTGGTGGGTGAGATGGAAACCTCAAGGGGCAAGACCTTTATACTAAAGCCAAAGGTTAGAGACGACTATTTTTCAAGGGTCTTTGTGGAGGTTTCTCCAAGGGGCGATATAAGAAGCATAAGGGTGGAGGAGAAGGAAGGCATTACCACCACTATAGAGTTTCTGAGCCTCTCCACCAACTTTACACCCTCGGAGAACCTCTTTAGAGTAAGGGTCCCGGAGGGGGCAAGGGTCGTAAAGCCATGAAGCTAAGAAGGGCGGAGGAGAGAGATAGGGAAAAGCTAATAGATGTATACTTACGTGGCTACAAGGGGCTTGAGGAATACTCCTATACCCATCCCGATGATGTGCAGGCTTATCTTAGCTGGCTTTTCAGAAGGGATGCAGAGGGCATATGGCTTGTGGAGGAGGATGGCAAGGTGGTGGGCTTTGTTGCTAGCGATGGAAACTGGTTTAGCAAGAGGGAGGGTAAGGTGGTGGGTGCGATTCATGAACTTGTGGTGCTACCTGAATACAGAAGAAGGGGCATAGGAAGGGCTCTTGTGGAGAGGGCTCTTGAATACTTCAAAAGCAGGGGGCTTGATATGGCAGAGCTTTGGGTGGGCGATGAAAACAACTATGCCATGTCCTTCTACAAAAATCTGGGCTTTGAGGAAAGGGACCGGTTTAACTACTGGGTGAGGATGACAAAAGCCTTGAGCTGAGCCTTTCTCTGAGCCTGCAAACAGAACAAACCTCTGCGCTGGTGGGCTCTCCGCACACCTTGCAAGGTCTTAGGCTCACCTCCTCAGACTGAAGCAGAGGGTGAAGCCTTCTCAAAAAGTCCATGTAAAAGCGGAGCTTGGTGCCTGGGCTTTTCTCCTCTATCTGTGAAAGCATTCTCTTATACTCTATGGAGCTTGCACCCTCTGAAAAGGGGCATTCCTCTTCTATGTATTCAATACCCGAAAGAAAGGCATACAGGGCGTTTTCCTTTTCTGTGAACTTCACGAGGGGCTTTACCTTTCTTACAAAGCCATCACCCTCGGATAGCACGGGGAACTGTCTTGAAAGGTATTCCATGTTCCAGCTTAGCACATTGGACAAAAGGGTGGCGCTCTCATCGTCAAGGTTGTGGCCGGTGGCTATCACCGTGTAGCCCTTCTCCCTTGCAAAGCGGTTCATGTAGTATCTTTTGAGCTGTCCGCAGAAGGAACAGGCAGGTCTGCTTTCCGCTTCTTTTATCTCTGGAATAGTTGCAATCTCTCTTTTTAGCTCCAGCACATAAAGCTCAAGCCCTCTTTCTCTTGCAAACCGCTCGCAGGCAAGCCTTGACTTCTGCGAATACTCACCTATGCCAAGGTTTATGTAAAAACCCTCCGCCTTGTATCCCAACCTCTGCAGGGCATCCCACAGAGAAAGGCTGTCCTTTCCTCCAGATACTGCCACAAGGACCCTATCTTCCTTGCCGAACATTCTAAACTCTCTTATAGTGGACTCCACCCTCTTTAGATACCACTCTATGTAGTGCTCCCTGCAAAGGGAGAGCCTATGCTGTGGAAGATAGACAACCGCCTTCTGCCTGCATTTTTGACATCTACGCATTCCCTTTAAATTATATACACTTATCCAACTCTATCCCTTGGAAACACCAGCTATGTATGTTCACAACCTATGGGAGTATTCTTAAGTTAGTATTCCTATCCAAGAACATACTTTAGTATCTCCCTTTTGCCCTTGCCTTCTTTTGCAGAAGTGGCTATAACCTCTGCCTGAGAGATTTCCCTCAGACTCCTAAGGGCTGAGTTTACATCCTTCTGCCTTGCTCTGTCGCATTTCGTAAGGGCTATAAGGTATGGAAGTTTAAGGCTTTCAAGCCACTGAAGGCTTTCCCTATCCAAGTGGGTGGGACCCACAAGGCTGTCAACAAGCATAAACACCAACTTTATACGTTCCCAACAGGCATCAAAGTATCTCTCTATCATGACCTTCCATTGCTCCCGCAACTCCTTTGAAACTCTCGCAAAGCCATAACCTGGTAGGTCCACAAGGTATAACTTGTAGTCTTCAAGCAGGAAAAAGTTTATGGTTCTGGTCCTTCCTGGTTCTTTGCTTACCCTTGCTATATCCTTCCCGACCAGCATATTTATGAGCGAGGATTTACCTACATTTGACCTACCTACAAAAACCACATGGGGTGTATTGTCCTCAGGAAAGCTTTCCACAAAGCTCCCGACAAACCTAACTCTCATAGTATCCTGCTTTTTTCCATTATCTTTTTTATTTCACCCACAAGGTATAGAGATCCTAGCACCAGCAAGTCTTCTTCTATCTCCAGCACTTGCTCCGAGCCCTCAAGAACAATAACCTCTTTAAAGCCACAAGCCTTTGCTTCCTTATAAATGGTTGTCATATCCTCACCTCTGTGATGTCTTACCGGAACGAGATATATCTTGTCTGAAAGCTCACGCAGATATGCAAGAGAAAGCTCCCACTCTTTGTCTTTTAGAGCGGTGAATACAGGTGTGAGGCTTCCCAAGTGTCTCTTGACTTCTTTCACCACCCTTGCGACCCCATCGGGGTTATGAGCTCCATCTAGCAAAAGAAGGGGGTCTTTTCTTACTATCTCCATCCTACCTTCCCAGCTTGTGGTTTTAAGGGCGTTTCTTAGGGCACTCTCCTTTATGTCTACCAATAGACCCACCGCCCTTATAGCCAAACTTGCGTTGTCTATCTGATACTTGCCCCAAAGACCAAGTTCCACATTTTGGAGGCTTATTCCCTCGTCTTCATAAAACTCCATAAAAGTTCTTGCCCTCTCCACCTTGCCAGAGGAGAAAAAGTCAATACCAGCAACCAGCAAGTCCTTCTCATCGCATAGATCTAGAGCCTTTGGATATAGAGGAAACCTCATACTTCCCAACACCAAGGGCTTACCCTTTCTGTATATGCCCAACTTTTCCACGGCTCTGCTCTCGCAATCCTTTCCAAGCCACCTGGTATGGTCTCTCTGTATGTTGGTTATCACACATACCTCAGGCTGGCATAACTTGGTAGCATCCCATCTACCTCCCATACCCACTTCAAAGACAGCAAAGTCCACCTTTTCCTCCTCAAAGTAAAGAAGGGCTATAAGGGTGCAAGCTTCAAAGTAGGTAAGATTAAACCTTTCAAAAAGGGGCTTTAACCTTTCCACATACTGTGTAAGCTTGTCTTCGGGTATCTTTTCTCCGTTTATCCTCCATCTTTCCCTTTCATCAAAAAGATGGGGAGAAACAAACCAACCCACTTTATAACCGTGATTTCTAAGTATGTTCTGGACAAAGGCGCAGGTAGAACCCTTTCCGTTTGTCCCACCTACCTGAAGAGACACATAAGAGGGTCCAAAGGAGAGGTGATTTACGGCCCTTTCTATTCTTTCAAGAGTAGGGGATATGTGGTAATCCTTACCTTTATAGAGCTCGTAGAGTTGCATAGAGATTAATTATATGCCCCCCGAAGGGGGAAAGGTTCAAGATAAGACTCTTACGTTCTTTGCCCTAAGACCCTTTGTATCCTGTTCTACTTCAAACTCAACCCTTTGTCCTTGTTCAAGGGTTTTGAAACCTCTTTGTTGTATGGCGGAGAAGTGGACAAACACATCCCCTTGATTATCGTCGCGGGTTATAAAGCCATAACCCTTTTCCTTGCTGAACCATTTGACTGTGCCTGTAAGTGACATGGAACAAAAACCTCCTTAAAAGTATTGCCGAGCAAGCTCAGAAAGGTAAGGCGCCCTCCCTTTCTTTACTTACTCTTAAATAATCATAAACTGTCCCCTTGCCTTTGTCAAGGGGTAGGCCTATAATTAAAAGTCAAGGAGGTGAAAAAATGCATTTTCCGCTACCTTGGCAGTTAGTGCTTATACTACTGGTTATATTTGTGATATTTGGTGCGTCTAGACTGCCTGAGTTTGGCAAGGGTCTAGGTGAGGGTATAAGAAATTTCAAGAAGGCTTTGGCAGGTGAAACGGAAGAGGAGAAGAAGGCTGAAAAGAAGGAGCAGGCATGATACCACACTTTTCCTTAACGGAGATACTACTCATATTATTGGTGGCCATGCTCCTCTTTGGAGCTGGTAGGCTTCCAGAGATTGGAAGGTCTCTGGGAGAGGGTATAAGGAACTTCAAGAAGGCCTTCTCAGGTGAGGAAGAGAAGGTAAAAGAGGTGAAGGGGCAAGAGGTAAAAGAGGGAGAGAAGTCCTAACTTTCTCCTAGCTTCTCTCTCACCACCCTTGCCAGTATACCATTTATGAACCTTGCGGATTGCCTACCTGCGTATTTTTGTGCAAGCTTTACATAATCGTATATGGTAAGCTTAGGATTTTTTACACCCACATAGAGGAACTCAGCTAGGGCGATTCTTAGAATATTTCTCTCTATATAGCCAACCCTGTCAATGTCCCATTTTTCTGAAAGTTCCGCTATAAGTTTGTCAATATCCGCAGCCTTATCCATATATGTTTTCACAAGCTTTCTTATATATCTCCTTTGGTCCTGCAAGCTTATATCATTTGCAGATATGTACTCTTCCACCAGGTTTTCCACAGGCTCACCCTTCATGTCCCATTGGTATAGGACTAGAAAGGCATCTTTTCTTGCCTGAGGTTTGTATATCATTCAATACTTCTCAACAAGTTAACCATCTCTATTAGGGACAGCGCTGCCTCCCAACCCTTGTTGCCCTGTTTTGTCCCAGCCCTTTCCACCGCTTGGTCTAGGGTGTCTGCAGTTATAACACCAAAGCTAACGGGCTTTCCTGTCTCCAGGCTAACCATTGCAAGGCCTTTTGCCACCTCACTTGCAATGTAGTCAAAGTGTGGTGTCTGTCCCCTTATGAGGACTCCAAGGGCCACAACGCCGTCCACATTTTTCTTCTTTATGAGCTCTTTGACTGCCAGGGGTAGTTCCCAAGATCCAGGCACCCTCACAAGGTGTATGTTTTCCTGAGCACCTCCATGCCTGAGTATGCAGTCCAGAGATCCTTCAATAAGCCTGTCCACAAGAAGGTGGTTAAACCTGCTGGCAACTATACCAAAGCTATAACCTTCTGCCTTCAAAATACCTTCATACCTTTGCATCGCCTATCCTCCAATTGTCTATAAGTCTAGTGTTTCCAATACGAACCGCAAGAAGTATTCTATCACCCACCTTTACCTCTTTAACTAGCTTTAGCTCCTCATCTCTTATTTCCACATAATCTATGCCCGCCACGTGGGGGTGTTTGAGTATGAATTCCCTTATGGCTGTTATAAGGGTTTCTGGATCCGTGTTGCCGTTTTTGAAAAGCTTCTCCGCTAGAAGAAAGGACCTGTAGAGGGACAGGGCTGACTCTCGCTCCTCGGGGGAAAGGTAGACATTTCTAGAACTCATAGCAAGTCCATCCGCTTCCCTTACGGTGGGAACGGGCACAATCTCCACGGGCAGGCTTAGGTCCTTTACAAGCCTTTGCACCACCTTTAGCTGTTGATAGTCCTTCTCTCCAAAATAGGCCCTATCGGGCTGTATAATGTTAAAAAGCTTTAGCACCACAGTGCACACTCCACTAAAATGTCCTGGCCTGAACTGTCCCTCTAGTATGTTTGTGAGACCATCCATTTCTATACGAATAAGGGGACTTTCTGGATACATATCCTCGTCAGAGGGGACAAAGACAGCATCCACACCCTCCTCTTCACATACACTTATGTCTCTTTCCAAGTCCCTTGGATACCTTTCGTAATCCTCTCCCTCACCAAACTGAAGCGGATTTACATATATGCTCACTACGGTTATATCGTTATGCAGCTTTGATTCTCTTATTAGCCTTCTGTGCCCTTCGTGAAGGTAACCCATGGTGGGCACAAAGCCTATACTTTGTCTGTGGTCGCACCGCACAGACTTCAGATAGTTCCTTATTTCCCTAGGTTTTTTAAAAAGTGTAGGCATGGCACATTTCTTGAAGGCATATAATTATAGCACATGTCCGCCAAAGGCAGTTTTCTTATTCTCAGAAGGTTCAGGGCTGGCGAGGAGGACCTAATACTTAAAGCCTATGGAACATGCGGACTTGCAAAGGTGTTGGTGCCAGGTGGCTTAAAAACGGAAAGGGGACTTTTGGGATACATAGAACCCTTTAATTTCATAAGTGTATACTACAAGCAGTCTGGAAATATCATAATCCTTCAAGACCTTCTTGAGGTGGAGTTTCTTTCCTACCTCTGTATGGAAGATTATGAAAGGTATATTTGGATGAGTTCTGTCGCTCTCTTTGCGGAAAGATGGTTCCTGCATTATGACCCTGAGCTTTTGAGCACCTTAATCTTTTATATGAGCATAAACCCAAGGAACCAAGGAGTATTTCTCCTGAGGTTCAAACTAGAGTTCTTACGGCGTCTTGGGCTGTATAAGGAAGAGGTCTTTGAGGAAAGGCTAAGAAACCTTGTAAGAAGGCTGGCAGATGAAGGGTCTTTGGAAAGGCTTGAAGGGCTAAGAGTGAGCCGAGAGCTCCTCACAAGGCTTGACCAAGCCATAAGCGTTCACCTTTCATCTTCCCTGTAGAGATCCAGTATCTTGTTTACAATCTTGGAGGTGGATATGTCAAACTCAAACTCAACCCTCTCCACCGCACCCCCATAGGACAGCACAAAGTCAGATCCCACTATATCTTCTATCTTCCAGTCTGCACCCTTTACCAGCACATGGGGCCTTATTGCCCTTATAAGCTCAAGGGGGGTGTCATCTTCAAAAATGACTACATAGTCCACTGGCTTGAGGCTATCAAGAAGGTAAGCCCTCATATTTTGTGAAAGTATGGGCCTTTTTGGACCCTTGATGCGCCTCACAGAGGCGTCAGAGTTTAAGCCCACCACGAGTATATCACCAAAACCCTTTGCCTTTGTAAGGTAATGGGCATGACCTGCATGGAGCAGGTCAAAGCAACCGTTGGTAAAGACTATTTTTTTGGAGTCTCTTAGTGGTTCAAGAATTCTCAAAAGATCCTCAAGATTAAGAACCATATTTCCCGAGCATTATAGCAGTAGAGTATATCCTTTCGTATTCTCTGGCGCTCTTTTCCCAAGAGAAATCCCTTTTCATACACCTTTTTACTATCTCTTGCCATTCTCTTGAGTGGTCGCATGCGTGCATATCGTAGTAAACTCTTGCCTTGAGGAGGGCGTGCATAAGCTCTTTGCTTGAATACTCTATGAAGGCAAAGCCGTTCCCTTCATGTGGGTTGTCCACAAAGTCCACTACCGTATCCTTCAGTCCACCGGTGGACCTCACCACTGGGACCGTGCCATACCTCATGGCTATCATCTGGGATATACCGCAGGGCTCAAAAAGCGAAGGCATTAGAAATATGTCGGCACCAGCGAATATTTTGTGAGCTAACTCCTCATTGTATTCAATCCTAACCCTTACACTGTCTGGGTGCTTTCTCATAAAGTCTATGAGCATGTCCTGATATCTCTCTTCTCCAGAGCCAAGGAAAACAAAGTCAAAGCCCTCTCTGACCGCCTCACAGATTATACCCTGAACAAGGTCAAGCCCTTTTTGTGCGGTAAGCCTTGAGACCATGCCCACAAGAGGTCTCTCATGAGGTGTTTTTAATCCAAAGGTTTCTTTGAGGTGCTTTTTGTTGCTTGCTTTACCCTTGGAAAAATTCTTATAGCTGTAGTGGTGCTTTATTAGCTTGTCGGACTCAGGGTTCCAAACATCATAGTCAATACCGTTGAGGATGCCAAAGAAGTATTTTTTCTCCCTTATTAATCCCTCAAGTCCGTAAGCATACTCCCTTAGTTCCTCTGCATAAGAGGGGCTTACTGTAGTAAGCACATCACAGAAGGCTATACCCGCCTTTAGAAAGTTTATCCTTCCATAGAACTCTATGCCCGTGAAGGGATGATATACATCCCAGGGCAGGTTCAGAAGGGGTAGAAAGTGGGGGTCGTATATACCCTGATGAAGGGCGTTGTGTATGGTGAAGATGACAGGCACCTGTCTTAGCTCTGGATAGTGCATCCTCTTGTAGAGGGGTAAAAGCCCCGTATGCCAATCGTGCACATGTATAACATCCACTTCAAGCTGGAGGTTTTTTATGGCTTCAAGAGCCACCAAGGATAAAAAGCCAAACCTTAGAGGATTGTCCTCATATTCACCCTTTGGTGTTGCATAGATGTGCTCTCTGTTGTAGTATTTTGGAAAATCAAGAAGGTAGTAGACCACATGTTCTTTTATAACCTCTAGGAGGCTATAATCCTGCCAGTCCCCTCCAAAGAAGACTCGGCCCTTGTGGAAAACCCTTGCATCAGTCCCTATCTTTGCATACCTAGGCATTATAATATGGAGTTTGTGTCCCAGTTTTGTAAGTGCCTTCGCCAGCGAATGGACCACATCCCCAAGGCCACCAGCCTTTACAAAGGCGGCGCTCTCTGAAGCAACGAATACTATTTTCATAGCTCCCCCTTAAAATTATAAACTATGGTGGATAGCCTTTTGTTAAGATTCCTTGAAGAAGATTTGGGGCATGGAGACATAACCACCAAAGGTGTGTTTAGAGGAGAAAGGGCAAGGGGTATTATAAGAGCAAAGGAGGGCGGAGTCCTTGCGGGTGTGGAGTTCGCCCTCAAAGTGTTTCAGATCCTTGGCAAGGTGGAGGTCATAGAAAGGAAAGAGGACGGCGAAAAGTTTTCAAGGGGTGATGAGCTTTTGGTGTTAGAGGGTCCTGCGGACCTGCTACTCATGGGTGAGAGGGTTGCCCTAAATCTTCTTCAAAGATTAAGCGGAATAGCAACCCTCACTAGGGAGTTCGTAAAGGCAATTGAGGGAACCGGGGTAAGGCTTCTTGATACTAGAAAGACAACACCAGGCATGAGATACTTTGAAAAATACGCAGTAAAGGTGGGAGGCGGTTTCAATCATCGGTATGCTCTATACGACATGGTTCTTATAAAGGACAATCACAAGGTGGTGGCAGGCGGTATAGAGCCTGCGGTAAAAAGGGTAAGGGAAAGGATAAGCCCCATCTACAGGATTGAGGTGGAGGTGGAAAACCTCCAAGAGTTGGAAGAAGCCCTAAGGTGTGGCGTGGACATTCTAATGCTTGACAACTTTAGCCCCCAGGAGGTAAAAGAGGCAGTCAAGTTAGTCAATGGCAGGGCTATGGTTGAGGTCTCTGGAAACATAACCCTGCAAAACATAAGGGAGTATGCGGTGGAGGGTGTGGACTTTATCTCCAGTGGCACCATCACGCATTCTGCTAGATGGCTTGACCTGAGTATGAAGCTTTTTAGAATATAATTAATCACCTTAAGGAGGTAAAAATGTTCCAGGTGCCAGAGGTAGGACCACAGGAAGCAAAGGAAATGATACAAAAGGAAAATGTTGTTCTTCTGGATGTGAGAACGCCACAGGAACACATGCAACTGAGGATTCCCAATTCTATGCTCATACCCCTTGATGAGCTCAGATACGCCTTTAAGGACCTTCCGAAGGACAAAACATACATAGTCTACTGCAGAAGTGGCGAACGCAGTGCCTTTGCCACATATTTCCTAAGACATATGGGCTACGAAGCATACAACCTTGCGGGCGGTATAATCCTATGGCCTTATGAGAAGGAGTCTGGACCTCCTAAATGAAAAGGTTCCTGCCCATTCTCCTTTTTGCATCAGGCTGTGGCATCAAAGCAAACCCCCAAGTGCTCAAAGATCCAGAAGTGGAGATAAAGAGATTGGGAGAGGAGGTCTATGTAAAGAGTCTCTCTGGGGAGATAAGGGTAAGGGGCTTTGAAAGGCAGGGGGATTATTGGGTTAAGAAAGAAAAGGAACCTTTTTGTTTTGTAGTGGAGAGGCTAGGAGAAGCTTCTAGAAAGTTATGCGTAAATAGAGCCTTGGAAGAAAAACCTTCTTTGAGGTTTTTAGAGGGGGTAGACCATATAGAGCTTGTGCCATCAGGCTTTGATGTTTACAGAGTTTACAGCATAGGAGAGGATGGTTCCCTTGTTCTTGATAGCTTTAAAACCTTCAAACAAGCTATAACCTTGCAAAGAGATTATTGGGAAAGGTGTTATGCCCTGACTGGGGTTAGAGATGGTGAAGAAAGTTCTCCTGTGAGCTTTTGCATAAAGCCTAAGCCTCCACCCCCCATTCCCGAAGTTGACGGACTAGAAATTAGGGTTGGTAAGGATAATCTTTACTTGGTTTGGTTCTACGAAGATAATTATAGAGAATTTGTCATATACAAGAACGGGAAAATTATAGGTAGAACCACAGGCTATGCCTTTGAAACGGAGATACCCAAAGAAAAGGCTACATTCACCGTCAGGGTTGTGAGCCCTCTGGGCTTTGAAAGTAAGGGAGTGTCCGTGTATTACAGCCCATAGTAGGCAGCTATGGCTGCGGATATGGCAAGGGCAAGGCTTTCTGGGTCTTCTTCTCCCTCTATCTCAAAGTCATAGGTGGGTAGCTTTTCCTCCAAAAACCTTATGCCAAAACTACCGGAGATGAAGTCTGGGTCTCTTACTATCTCCCTGTGAAGGGGTATGTTGGTGGGCACGCCCCTTATTATAAACTCATCTATAGCCCTTCTTGCTCTTGCTAAGACCCTGTCCCAGTTGAGAGCCCACACACTGAGCTTGGCTATCATGGAGTCATAATAGGGTGGTATCACATAGTCCTTGTAGACGCCTGCGTCCATCCTTATACCGGGACCACCCGGTGAGTAATAGGCGGTTATCTTTCCTGGTGCAGGAGCAAAGCCTCTTCTTGGGTCCTCTGCGTTTATTCTGAACTCAATGGCGTAGCCCCTAAAGGTTATATCGCTTTGACTAAAGGGCAGGGGTTCACCCATTGCAACCCTTATCATGGTCTCCACTATGTCTATACCGGTGACCATCTCCGTGATGGTGTGCTCCACCTGAAGTCGCGTATTCATTTCTATGAAGTAGAACTCCTTGCTCTTTAGGTCCACCAAAAACTCCAAGGTGCCTGCACTATAGTATCCCACTTGCATCATAGCTTTTACGCTAAGCCCTAACATCTTCTGCCTTAAATCTTTGGGAAGCACAGGGCAGGGAGTTATCTCTATGACCTTCTGATGTTTCCTCTGCACAGAGCAGTCCCTCTCGCCCAGATGGACCACGTTGCCATACATATCACCGATAATTTGCACCTCTATGTGCTTGGGGTTGTCCAGATACTTCTCCACAAAGAGGTCTCCCTTCCCAAAGAAGGTCTCTGCCTCCCTGTAGCCGGACTCAAAGAGCCTTGGCAAGTCTTCAAAGCTACGCACCACCCTCATGCCCCTCCCACCTCCGCCATAGGCGGACTTTAAAATCACAGGAAGACCTATCTCCCTTGCGTAATGCAGGGCATCCTCGTAGTTCCTCAAGGGCTCCGGTGAGCCCGGTATGGTGGGTATGCCCAGCTTCTGCATAGCAGTTTTTGCCTTTACCTTGTCTCCAAAGAGCTCAATGTGTTCGGGGGAGGGTCCTATAAAGCTTATACCCCTACTTTTACAGTAGCGGGCAAACTCTGCGTTTTCGGCAAGAAAACCGTATCCGGGATGTATGGCATCCGCTCCTATGGATTTGGCAAGGTCCACAATTTTCACATAGTCCAAGTAAGCCCTAACGGGGTCTCCTGGGATAAGATAGGCTTCGTCCGCCTTTTTCACATACAGGGACTTGGTGTCCGCCTCCGAGTATATGGCTGCAGTTCTTATACCCAGCTCTTCACACGCCCTTATTATCCTAAGAGCCACTTCTCCCCTGTTAGCTACGAGAACCTTTCTGAACATGCTATAAATTTTACCCCATGAACCCCTTGCTGAAGGGACTTAGGGAAACCCTTAGAGACCTACAGAAGGATATAGAAAAACACACAGGCAAAGAGGTTTCCCTCTTTCTTTTTGGCTCTTATGCGCGGGGAGACTTCCACGCTGAGTCTGACATAGATATACTAATATTGGTGCCAGAGGATTGGAGCCAGCCCGACAGGGCAAAGGCTATGGAGGTTATCACAAGATACAACAACCTCTACCACACGCTTATAACACCTATCTTTGTAAACAAAAAGGGGCTGGAAGAAAGCAACCTAAGACCTCTGATAGCCATAGATGGGGAGGATAACAGGGAAGAGAAGGAGAGGTTTTCAAAGAAAAGCAAGTTAGAGTATGCGGATATGCACCTTTCCAAGGCGGAGAGGCATTTGCAAAGGGCAAAGAAGCTCCTGAGCCTTGGGATATATCCTCCTGCGGTGCATGAGGCTTACTATGCAGTCTTCCACTCCTCAAAGGCTTACCTTTTTCTCCTGGGAGAAGACCCCCAAACCCACAAGGGCGTAAGACAGCTCATGAACCTATACCTTTTCAAAGAAAAGGATTATTATGAACTTTCCAAGATATACGATTATGCTATACACATGAGACAGCGGGCGGACTACGACGTGTTTGGCGACTTTATAGAGGAGGAGGAAGCAAGGGAGCTTTTAGATAAGGCGGAGCTATACATAAAAAGGCTCAAAGGGCTTGTTGAGGATATTAAGAGCAAGCTATAGGCTACTCCAACTTTTCAATGATAAAGTTCTGGTTTGTGTATATGCATATCTCACCGGCGATTTTGAGGGATTCTCTGACTATATCCTCTGCTGGCATGTCTGTGTTTCTATAGAGAGCCAAGGCAGAAGCCCTTGCGTAATCTCCTCCAGAGCCTATGGCAAGCACTGGCTCGTCGGGCTCTATCACATCACCGTTGCCAGACAGGAGTAGTATACGCTCTCTGTCTGCCACCAAAAGAAGAGCCTCAAGCCTTCTTAGGCTTTTGTCCATCCTCCAGTCCTTGGCAAGCTCCACGCAAGCTCTGAGGAGATTTCCTCTGAACTCCTCCAGTTTGCCCTCAAGTCTTTCCATAAGGGCAAGCCCATCGGCTGCGGAGCCAGCAAAGCCCACCAGAACGCTGTCCTTGTATAACTTCCTTATCTTCTTTGCAGAGTGCTTTATCACCGAAGAACCCAAGGTGACCTGACCATCACCACCCATGACCGTCTTGCCGTCTTTCCTGACTGCGATTATGGTAGTTGATTTTACTTTCCTCATTGTATAATATTCTACTGCTTGTGGCTAGGAAACGGCTAAATTGCCTGGAGCTATATCAACAGACCCTCGTATCAAACATAGGCTGTCTTCTAGAGTATGTGCAAAAATTGTTATACCTCTATGAAAGGAAAGGAGAAAGTCTATCCCTCATCCTCCTGGATGTGGACAATATGAAACATATAAACAGAGAAAGAGGATACGAATACGGAAACCGGCTTCTTCTGAAAATAGCTCAGATAATATCAAGCAGTATAAGGAAAAGTGATGTAGCTGGCAAATACAAGGGTAGTTCTTTCCTTATACTTCTGCCAAATTCGGACTCCAAGGGTGCTGAAAAAGTGGCAAGAAGAATAAAGGACAGAATAGAGGGTGAAGACTTCAACTCAAAGATTAGCCTTACCATGGGTATCTACAGCTTTGTGCCTAGTGGACACAATGTGGAGGCGCTGTTAAACCTAGTTGAGGCGCATGTTGCAGAGGCAAAAAGCAAGGGAAGTGGACATATGGTGTTTATTCATGAGGAAGCTCCCAAGCGCTCTGTAGACCATAGAACTCTTCTTGAAGCTCTTAGCAGGAAAGCCGTTGAGCCAGCCTTCCAACCCATATACAACCTGGAAAAGGGTAGAATAGAAGGGTATGAAGTGCTTATGAGACTTATCCTAGAAGATGGTAGGGCAATACCCGCCAGTTGTTTTATAGAAGACCTCCTAAAAACCTCTTTGATAGGTCCCTTTGAAGAGATAGTATTACAAAAAGCCCTTTCAAAGTTTAAACTTTTGGGACTTGAAGGTAAGATATACATAAACTTTCCATATAACTTTGTGAATTTTATAGCTAAGTGTAGGCTTAAGGTTTCTGACTTTTATAAAGAGTTGACCTCTTACGGGCTTAAATCTTCACAGGTGGTGCTTGAACTCTCTGAAAGTAAGATGACAGGAAGCACAGAAGAGTTGGTAGAATTGGTAAAGGAGGTGAGAAGCTATGGTTTTATTGTTGCAGTAGATGATTTTGGTGTAGAATACTCCTCGGTGGAGAGGCTAATCAAGACAAAACCCGATATAGTGAAGCTTGACGGTTTTTTCCTTAGGGAAGCTCCTTCTATGCTCAAGTGGGTGGTTGTTGGGCTCAAGAAGCTTGGGTTCAAAGTTCTTGCAGAGCAGGTAGAAAGAGAAGAGGACCTTCAACTTGCCAAAAGCCTCAGGGTAGATATGGCACAGGGCTTTTATTTAGGAAGACCTCAACTGTTATGAAGAACTTTGTAATACCCGCCATTGACCTAAAGGAAGGTAAAGTAGTAAGGCTCTTTAAAGGTGATTTTGAAAAGACAAAGGTCTATTCAAGCTCTCCCGAGGATATGGCAAAGCTCTTTGAGGAGCTCGGTTTTAAAAGACTTCATGTGGTGGACCTTGACGGAAGCCTTGAGGGTATTCCAGTGAACCTCCCTTCCATTAGGCTCATAAGGAAAGCCTTTTCTGGCTCTATTGAGGTTGGCGGTGGTATAAGAAGCGTGGAAACCTGTAAGGTCTTGCACGAGGAGGGAATAGAGTTTTTTGTGGTTGGCACTTTGGCAGTAAGAGAGCCAAGAACCTTTGAAAAGATGGTGGAGCTCTTCCCAGAAAGGGTTATATTGGCTGTGGATTCAAAGGGTGGAAAGGTGGCGGTAGGTGGTTGGAAGGAGGAAAGCTCTACAAGCCCGCAGGAGTTGGCTCTAAGATACGAAAACACACCCATATGGGGTTATCTTTACACCAACATAGACAGGGATGGCACTCTTGAGGGTGTGGATACAAAACCTTATATGGAGTTTAAAGGCTATACAAAAAAACCCGTGCTTGCCTCTGGAGGTGTGGCAAGTCTTGAGGACGTAAAAAAGCTCATAGGTATAGTGGAAGGAGTGGTGGTTGGAAAGGCAATATATGAGGGCAGAATAAACCTAAGAGAGCTGTTATGATTTTCCTATGGTTGGAGTAGTCCTTTTTAACATGGGAGGTCCAGACAGCCTATCTGCCATACAGCCCTTTCTCTATAACCTATTTTCTGACCACGACATAATAAGGTTTCCAAGACCTATTCAAAAACCTCTTGCTTGGCTCA